>DASPNR010000002.1:318156-633812 GCA_035626395.1 Candidatus Limnocylindrales bacterium
TACTCCTTGACGTTGCCGGCGTCGATGACGGTCCCCGGCGGAGGGACGCCGGCTTCGGTCGACGGCGCCACGAACGCGGCAAAAATCAGGGATGCGATAAGAAGCGGGCCGGTGGTCGGTCGGCCCGCGCGGTTGGGCGGCTGATTCACGCGAGTTCTCCTTCTGAAAAACACGGGCGCGCCAGGGTCGGTGCGAGAGCGCGACCTCTGGTCACGTGCCTCGGTGACACTCCTGGAATAGCTGCATCTTTGAATGCCCATGCCAGGTTGGCAATGGGGAGATGCGCGGGTTGGGGGGCGCGCCCGGCCCGATTCGAACGGGCGACCTACGGGTTCGAAGCCCGGTGCTCTATCCAGCTGAGCTACGGGCGCGCAATCGTTCGGAAGCTAGAAAGGACGCTGCGCGTTGGCAACGCACGCCCCTCACAGGCGGACGAGGATCGTGACTGCCACGCCGAGAGCGAGTCCCCACATCACGTCCTTCTCGGTCGCCGAGGCACGGCTCGGAAGGATCTCGAGCGCGACGGCCCGCAACACGAACAGCACGCCCAGGACGCCGATGGCCCACAGCATGCCCGGAAGATCGTCATTGCCGCGCGCGCGGCTGGCCTCGCGCGACAGATGAAAGAGGAAGGCCAGGATGCCGGCAACCCCGCTGATGCGAATCAGACGAATGACGATCATCGCGGGCTCGGGCCTTGGGCGTGGCGCCGCGTCGGCACGGCAGCGGACACTGTCAATGGAAAAGGCGAAGGACGCCCGGTCGGCGCCTACTCTTCGACGACTTTGGCCGAGGCGGCCAGACGCAGGAGCTCGGCCTTCTCCTTGTCGCCCGATGCGGCCAGCTTCTCCCAGTGCCGCTGACGCCACGGCTTGAGCACGTACTCGTCGAGGAAGATGACCAGAAAGCTGAAGCCGAGGACGATGACCGTCGAGCTCCATATGTCGAGTTCGTACATTCGCGCGTCTCCTGAGTGCTCCGGCAGTGGACCTGCGGCGGGACCGCCGGCGGGTCGCTCCTCTTAGTCGCCGACCGCTGCAATGTCCATGCGGGATCAGCAGTTTTTTCCGACCGGCGGATCCTGGTGCTCGCCCTGCAAGGCGGCCGCAGTGCCGTGCAGCGGGCTCAGGCGCCACTGCCGCGTCGAATGGCTCCCTTCCCGAAGCGGCCGACGATATCGTCCAGCGCCTGGTTGAGCGCCTTGCTGCGCCGGTCCTCCTCCCCTTGGAACAGGCCGAGCTGGACGGGGCGCTCGCCGTCCAGGTTGCTGATCTGGACGCCGATCAGCCGCACCGCCGTCCGCTCGGCCTCGGCCCGCCACAGCGCGATGGCCGTCTGGGCGATGGTCGGGCCGTCGTCGGTCGGCCGAGGCAGGGTCTGCGCCCGCGTGAAGAGCTTCCATTGTGCCCGCGGCCCCGATGGCCGCCATTTCACCGTGACGGTGCGTCCGGCCAGACCGTCGGCGCGCAGCCGGCGTGCGACGGTCTCGGCATGCGCCAGGATGGTGGCCTCCAGCAGCTCCGGGTCCAGCGCGTCCTCGGGAAAGGTGTTCTCCTCCCCGTACGACTTGCGGCCGCGGTCGGCTTCGACCGTCCGCAGGTCGTCGCCGCGCGCGAGGCCCTGCAGCAGCGGCGCCCACGAGCCGAGCTCGCGCTCCAGACGCTCGCTGTCGAAATCGGCGAGCTGGCCAATGGTGGCGATGCCCAGGGAATGAAGCCGCTTCTCGGTGGTCGGCCCGACGCCCCAGATCTCGCCCACCGGCAGCGGCCGCAGGAATGCGTCCGCCTGCTCGGGCGCGACGAGCAGCATCCCGTCGGGCTTGGCACGCGCCGAGGCGATCTTGGCGACGAGCTTGCCGGGGCCTCCGCCGACCGACACCGGCAGCGCGAGCTCGGCTCGGATGTCGCGGCGGATACGCTCGGCGATGGCGGCCGGTGGCCCGAACAGCTTGCGGCAGCCCGTCACGTCCAGATACGCCTCATCGAGCGACAGCGGCTCAACCAGCGGCGTATAGCGATAGAAGATCTCACGCACGGCAGCCGCGATGCGGCCGTAGTGCGACATGCGCGGCGGCAGGTAGACGCCCTGCGGACACAGGCTGCGGGCCTTGGCGGTGGGCATCGCCGAGCGCACGCCGAAGCGCCGCGCTTCGTACGAGGCGGCGCAAACGACGCCGCGGCGGCCCGTGCCGCCGACGATCACGGGCTTGCCGGCCAGCTCGGGCCGGTCGCGCTGCTCGACGGACGCGTAGAACGCATCCATGTCGGCATGAAGGATTGCAGGGCTGGAGCCGCGTGGTTCGGTCGAATTGCTCAGCGCAGCAGCACCAAAGCGATCAGCCAGCTCGAGATGAAAACCGAGGCGATCAGCGACAGGCCCACGAAGCGCCAGAACAGCGGGCTCGGCCATGCGAAGCGCGGATCGCCCAATGTCGAGCTTCGCGGCGACGAAGGCCGAAACGGCGCGTGCAGGCGCCGGACGACGGGATCGTTCCCGCCAATGCTGCCGAAGCGGCGGGCCGAAGACGAAAAGGTGCTACGACTTCTACGGTCCATGGCGTCACCCCAAGAGGTTGGGTCGGTCTGCGCCCCCGAGCCGTGCGGCCCCCTTACATAAACACCAGATCCCGCCCCGGTGGAAGACACCCTGCGGGGTAAATGCTGCTACGTCCGCACAGGCAGAGACAGCAGGCCGTGTGCCCGAGTCATCTTCTCCCGGATCGGCACCTGGAACGGGCACGCGGCCTCGCATGGCGCCGAGCACGAGGCACAGATCGAAGCGCGCCGGTCCTGCGGCAGCCGGTCGTACTTGAGCATGGCCAGGCGCTCGCTGCGGTAGCTCTCGAAGTACATGGCGTAGCGCAACACGTCATCGATGGGCAGCCCCGCCGGGCACGACTCCAGGCACTCCCCGCAGCCCGGGCGGCAGTACTCGCGGGCGATGGTCCGCTCGTACTTCTGCAGCAGCGCCAGGTCTTCGGGCTGCAGCGTCTTGCCGGATGCGTACAGGTACTCGTCGAGCTGCTCCTTGCGAGAGATCGACACCACCAGGCCGCTGACCTTGGCATTGCTGTGCACCCATTTGAATGCGGCCTGGGTAAAGCTGTTGCGCTCATCCGGCGTGAAGTCGGCAAGGGCCGTATGATAGGCGCCCTTGAGCGTCTTCATCGCCACGAAGCCGACGCCGCGGGCATGCGCCTTCTCGATGATGTTGCCGAGCTCGGGCCAGCTCTCGAAGTTGTAGGCGACCATGATGACGTCGAAGCGGTCGCTGTCGATCGCCGCGTTCATCACGGTCTCGAGGTTGGGCGTGTGGCTGGACACGCCCATGAAGCGCACCTTGCCCTGCTCCTTGAGGCGGTCGAACGCCTCGTGGAACGTCGGCGCCATCAGCCGCTCCAGATCATCGCAGGCGTGGATGTGGCACAGGTCGATATAGTCGGTGGACAGGCGCTTGAGGCTCGCTTCCACCGCTTCGATGATGCTGGCCACGCTGGCGTCGGCGGGCAGATGATCGCTGGTTGTACAAAACTTGGACGCGACGAAGACCTTGTCGCGGCGCCCGGCGATGCCCTGCCCCACCACTTTCTCCGACTCTGCGTCCGAGTAGTCGGGCGACGTGTCGATGTAGGTGATGCCGCGATCGATAGCCTCGCGAACCACGTCGGCGCTGCGCGTGTGCGCCGTGCCGAAGGAGATGTCCGACATCTTCCATCCGGTGCGGCCGAGCGTGCGGTAGGCCTGCACGCGCGAGCCGGTCCATTGACGGAGAGGCGTCTCTGCCTGCGTTGGCGCGCGCGGAATCAGGAAGTACTGGGTGCCGTACTTCTGAAGGACGCTTCCGAGGCCAAGAAAGCTCGAGAACAGGCCGGCGCGGCGCAGGAAGTCGCGACGGCCGTGGCCGGAGGACGTGCGCGGGTCGGCGACAGCCGGCGCGCAATCGCCGCTGGCGGGCTTGCGCTTGCCGGTGTCGTCGCCTTCCACGCGCGTCGTCTCCGTTCAGGTCTGCTCGTTGTCGGGCTTGGGCTTGGGCTCGCCAGGCTTCTTGTCGCCGGGCTTGGCCGGATCGGCCGGCTTGGCCGCGTCGCCAGGCTTGGCCGGCTCGGCAGGCTTGACCGCCGGAGCCGCGTCGGGCTTGGCGGGTTCGGCCGGCTTGGCAGCTGGTGTCGGTGAAGGCTCGCCAGCCTTGGGAGCCGTAGCCGCCGGAGGCGTCGACGTCGCAGGCTTCGTCTCCTCCGACTTCGTACAGGCCCCGACGCCAAGGATCAGCGCCGCAGCCAGCGAACCGGTAAGGATCCTGTTGGACATGTTGTTCCCGGACCTCCTTCTAGGGCCCCGCAGGAGTTGCGGGTCCACGACTTCTAGCATCGAAGCCAGTCAGGCCAAACAGTTCCGCACATGGGTCTGTGCCCGATGAGCATCAGCCCCGTCTCCAGGTCGTGCCGCCGGCACCGTCCTCGAGCACGATGCCCTGCGCCAGAAGCTCGGCGCGGATCTCGTCGGCGCGTCCGAAATCTCGACGGGCACGCGCGGCTGCGCGCTCGCCGATCAGCCCTTCGATCTGCTGGGCCGAAAGGCCGGCGGCCGAAGCCGCACGGGCATTGTACTCGCCGAGGAATTCGCTCGGCACGCGCATCAGCAGGCCCAGGCCCTTGCCGGCCGAGCCGATCAGGCCGGCGGCCTCGGCGGCACGCGCAATGTCACCGGCGTCGAGCGCCCGATTCGCCTCGCGCACCGCTTCGAAGATCACACCGACCGCGCGCGCCGTATTGAGGTCGGCATCCATTGCCTCGAGGAACGGCCGCGCGCCGGCGGACTCGAAATCGTACTGCGGAATCTCGGCACCGGCCTCGGCCACGCGCGCCAGTGTCTCGTACGCCCGCACCAGCGCCTTGGTGGATTCCGCGATTCCCGTCGGGCTGAAATCGAGCGGGCTACGGTAGTGGGTGGACAGCAGATGAAGGCGCAGCCCTTCGGCCTCGACCTCCCGCAGCACGTCCTCGATGGCAAAAGCGTTGCCGAGCGACTTGCTCATCTTCTCCTGATCGATGCGCACGAACGCGTGATGCACCCAGTACCGCACGAAGTCGGTGTCGAAGGCGCCGGCCGACTGCGCCAGCTCGTTCTCATGATGCGGGAAGATCAGATCCTCGCCACCGCCGTGGATGTCGAAGAGGCGACCGAGGTAGCGCATGCTCATCGCCGAGCATTCCAAATGCCAGCCCGGGCGTCCCTCGCCCCATGGGCTCGGCCACGCCGGCTCGCCCGGCTTGACCGCCTTCCACAGCGCGAAGTCCATGGGGCTCTTCTTGCGCTCGTCGATGTCGACGCGCGCGCCGGCCATCATGTCCTCGAGGCAGCGGTGCGAGAGCGCGCCGTACGGCTTGAACGCTTCGACCGAGAAATAAACGTCGCCGTCGCCGACGCGGTAGGCGATGCCCTTCTCTTCCAGCGCCGCGATCAGATCGACCATGTCGCCGATGTGATCGGTGGCCTGCGGCTCGATGTCGGGCGGCAGGCAGCCCAGGGCCGCAACGTCACGATGCATCGCCTCGATGTAGCGCGCGGTCAGCTCGCGAAAGTCCTCGCCGTTCTCGAGCGCCCTGTTGATGATCTTATCGTCGACGTCGGTGATGTTGCGGACGAACCGGACTTCGAAACCGCGCCAGCGCAGGTAGCGCACCAGCGTATCGAAGAAGACCAGCGAGCGCGCATGCCCGACGTGGCAGCGGTCGTAGACCGTGATGCCGCAGACGTAGAGCGAGACCTTGCCCGGCTCCAGAGGCTCGAACGGCTCTTCGCGGCGCGTGCGCGTGTTGTACAGGACCAGGCCCACGTGCGTCCCGCCCTACTCTTCGCTCTCGCGAAGACGTGACAGCACGGTGTAGTCCTCGAGCGTGGTCGTGTCGCCCTTGCTGTCGCGCCCGGCGGCGATGTCGCGCAGCAGCCGGCGCATGATCTTGCCGCTGCGCGTTTTCGGCAGCGCATCGGTGAAGCGGATGTCGTCGGGTTTGGCGAAGGCGCCGATCTCCTTGCCGACGTGGCTCTTGAGCTCGGCCTCCAGCTCCATGCTGGCGCTGTGGCCGGGGCCGAGCGTGACGAAGGCGGCGATGGCCTCGCCCTTGAGATCATCGGGCCTTCCCACCACGGCGGCCTCGGTAACGGCCGGATGGCTGACCAGCGCGCTTTCGACCTCCATCGTCCCGATGCGGTGGCCCGAGACGTTCATGACGTCGTCGATGCGGCCCATGACCCAGAAGTAGCCGTCCTCGTCGCGGCGCGCGCCGTCGCCGGCGAAGTACATGTCGCCGTAGCGCGACCAGTAGTTCTGCACGTAGCGATCGGGATCGCCGTAGACCGTGCGCAGCATGCCCGGCCACGGCCGCCGGATGACGAGGAAGCCGCCCTGATTGACGCCGACCGCGTTGCCTTCGGCGTCCACGACCTCGACGTCGATGCCCGGCAGCGGAATCGTGCACGAGCCGGGCTTGGTGGCCACCGCTCCCGGCACCGGGGAGATCATGATTCCGCCGGTTTCGGTCTGCCACCAGGTGTCGACGATCGGGCAGCGGTTGCCGCCGATCTTTTCGCGGTACCACATCCACGCTTCGGGATTGATGGGCTCACCCACCGTGCCGAGCAGGCGCAGGCTGGACAGATCGTGCGCGGCCGGATGCTCGTCGCCCCAGCGCATGAAGGAGCGGATGGCGGTGGGCGCGGTGTAGAGAATGGTGACCTTGTACTTCTCGATGATCTCCCAGAAGCGGTCGGGCCTGGGGGTGTTGGGCGCGCCCTCGTACATGACCGTGGTGGCGCCGTTGCTGAGCGGTCCGTAGACCAGATAGCTGTGCCCGGTGACCCAGCCGCAGTCGGCGGTGCACCAGTAGATGTCGTCGTCGCGCAGATCGAAGACCATGCGCGAGGTCTGGAAGACGTGCGTCATGTAGCCGCCGGTGGTGTGCACGACGCCCTTGGGCTTCCCGGTCGTGCCCGACGTGTACAGGATGAACAGCGGGTGCTCCGAATCCAGCGGAACGGCCTCGGCGACGGGCGCGGCATTGGCGACGGCGTCGTGCCACCACACGTCGCGGCCTTCCTTCCAGAGCACGTTGTTGCCGGCACGCTTGAGCACGACCACCTTTTCGACGGTCGGACATTCGTCGGCGGCCGCATCCACGATCGCCTTGAGATCGAGCACGCTGCCGCGGCGGTAGCCGCCATCGGCGGTGACGATGAGTCTTGCCTGCGCATCGTTGCAGCGGTCGCGCAGCGCATCGGCCGAGAAGCCGCCGAAGACCACCGAGTGCGTCGCGCCTATGCGAGCGCACGCCAGCATCGCGATCGGCAGCTCGGGCACCATCGGCATGTAGATGCCCACGCGATCGCCGCTGCTCACGCCGAGGTCGCGCAACGCGCCGGCGAAGCGGCACACTTCGTGGTGAAGCTCTTCGTAGGTCAGCGAGCGAGTGTCGCCCGGCTCGCCCTCCCATAGCAGCGCCGTCTTGTGCCGGCGCGGCCCGTCCAGGTGACGGTCCAGGCAGTTGTGGCTGAGGTTGGTCGTGCCGCCCAGAAACCACTTCGCGAATGGCGGCTTCCACTCCAGGACCTGCGTCCAGGGCGAGAACCACGTCAGCTCGCGGGCGACCTCGGCCCAGTAGCCTTCGGGATCGGCGGCTGCGCGTTCGCGCAGGCGGTCGTACTCCTGGCGGCTGCCGATGCGCGCGCCCGACGCGAACTCGGCAGGTGGATCGAAGAGACGCGACTCCTGAAGGAGAGACTCGATGTTCTGCGACATAGCGCTCCCGGTCTGCGGATGGTGTGGCCGGCGCCGCTCGCGTGCCGCATCCGAACGGCGCCGCTGCCGCCCGGCCTCGGACCGGCTCGTGTCGCGTCTGCCAGCGCCGCGCGCAACTTAACGGCCGCCGCCGTCAATGTAAACGTTGCGGGGCGTCGAGCGCACGACCGAATTCGACTCGAATTTCTTTTGCCGTTAAGCACTTGATGACGGCTGCTCCAGTGAATCCCGAAGCCTCGCAACACAGCCACGACCACGTGCGCCTGGAGCATGTGGAGATGGCCTACAACGGCCGTCCGGTGCTCCGTGACCTTACCTGCCGTTTTCCCAGGGGCCGCATTTCGGTCGTGCTCGGCGGCAGCGGCAGCGGCAAGAGCACGATCCTCAAGCTGATCGGCGGGCTGATCCACGCCCGCGACGGGGCCGTCTACGTCGGCGAACGCGACATCGGTCGCCTCAGCGAGCGGGCGCTCTACGAGGTGCGGCGCGAGCTCGGAATGATGTTCCAGAACGGCGCGCTCCTGGACTCGCTCAGCGTCTTCGACAACCTGGCCTTTCCCCTGCGCGAACACACGCGCCTTTCGCGCGACGAGATCGAGCGCCAGGTGCACGAGCGCCTGCAGGCGGTGGGCCTGGAGGACGTCGACGACCTGCTGCCGCGCGAGCTCTCGGGCGGCATGGTCAAGCGCGTCGCCCTGGCCCGAGCGCTCATCCAGAGCCCGCGGGTGCTGCTGGTGGACGAGCCATTTTCGGGGCTGGACCCGCTCTCGACCAAGCTGATCGAGGCGCTGCTGGTGCGCATCAACCGCAAGTACGGCATGACGATGATCGTGGTGTCGCACCACATACCGTCCACCCTGCGGATGGCGGATCACGTGGTGCTGCTGCTGCCGGGCGGCCCGGTGCAAGGCAGCCCGGAACAGCTGCTGGCCAGCGCCGACCCGCGCGTGCGCCGCTTCCTGACCGAAGACACCGATGCCTCCGAAGACGTCCTGGCGCATGCCGAGGAGTTCGAGGCCGGCGAGCACCGTCCGCTGCTCGAGCAGCGCCGGGGACGGAAAAGGCCGTAATGGGTGTGACGAGCATGATTCGTGCGCTGGGCCATGGGACCGGCGACATGGTGGAGAGCCTCGGACGCCTGGCAGTCTTCACCGGCCACATCCTGCGCGTGACGCTGCGGCCGCCGCTGCGCCTGCGGGAGTTCGTCGATGAGCTGTTCAAGGTCGGCGTCCTCTCCATCCTCATCATCTGCATCTCGGGACTGGCCGTGGGCATGGTGCTGGGCCTGCAAGGCTACAACACGCTGGTGCGCTTCGGCGCCGAAGGATCGCTCGGCGCCGTCGTGGGTCTGAGCCTGATCCGCGAGCTGGGGCCGGTGCTGACGGCGCTGCTGACCACCGGCCGGGCCGGCTCGGCCGTCACCGCCGAGATCGGCACGATGAAGGCGACCGAGCAGCTCGACGGCCTGCGGATGATGGCGGTCGATCCGATCGACTACGTGGTGCGCCCCAAGGCCTGGGCGATGATCTGCGTGATGCCGCTGCTTTCGGCGCTGTTCATCGTCACCGCCATCTTCGGCGGCTACCTGGTGGGCGTGGGCCTGATGGGAATCGACGGCGGAACCTACATGTCCAGCCTGGAGAATGCGGTCGACTTCGGCAATGACGTCGCCGGCAGCATCCTGAAGGCGGTCATCTTCGGAGTGCTGGTGGGCCTGATCGCCACCTACCAAGGTTTTGCCGCCGCACCGACATCGGCCGGCGTCAGTGCCGCCACCACCTCGACCGTGGTCATCGCGTCCGTGAGCGTGCTGATCTTCGACTATTTCATCACGGCGTTGTGGGGAGTTTGAGCGGATGAACGAATCGGCGACGCGCGACTTCCTGGTCGGCCTGTTCGTGCTGGCGGGGCTGGCTGCGCTGGCTTTCCTCTCCTTCTCGATCGGTGGGCTGCGTTACACGGGCAAAGGCGGCCTGCCCGTCTATGCGACCTTCGACCAGATCGCAGGGCTCAAGCCGAAGGCGCCCGTCGAGATCGCGGGCGTCAAGGTCGGAGCCGTGACGGGCATTTCCCTGGACGAGACCTACCGTGCCCGCGTCGACATGGATCTCGACGCGGACCTCAAGCTGCCCGTGGACAGCTCGGCGGCCATCGTCACCGCCGGTCTGCTGGGCGATCGCTACATCCAGCTTTCGCCCGGCGCAGAGGACCGTCATCTGGCGCCGGGCGAGCAGATTCCATACACAGAGAACGCGCTGGTAATGGAGAGGCTGATCGGCAAGTTTCTCGTCAACGTCGGCGACTCCGGCAGCGAAAAGCCGGCAGGCGGCGGCGGCACGGGCGCTCCGACGGCGCCAGCCGAGTAGAGCCGACGCCCCACGCCGCACCAGGAGATGGTTATGACAGCTCATTGTCGAGGTCGGGCGGCCGCGCGCCAAGCGGTGGCGATGGTGACCATCGTCGCCGTGCTCGCCGTGCTCTCGCCGGCAGCTCGCGCTGCCGAGCAGGAGGAGCCCGGCGCCGAGGCCGATACCTATGCAACGCCGACGACCGACAACGATCCGTTGCGCGCGATCAATCGGCCGATCTTCGCATTCAACGAAGCTGCCGACCGCTACGTGCTCGAGCCGGTGGCGCGCGGCTATGATTTTTTGCTGCCCGACCGCGTCCAAGGCTGGGTGAACAACTTCTTCTGGAACCTGCGCTTCCCGATGGTGGCCACCAACTGCCTGCTGCAGGGCAAGCCCGACGAGGCCATCACCAGCATGAGCCGGTTCATCATCAACACGTCGGTCGGCGTCCTGGGCTTCGGTGATCCTGCCACGCGGCTCGGCATGCCCCAGCCGTGGGAGGACTTCGGCCAGACGCTCGGCGTGTGGGGAGTGCCCACCGGGCCGTACCTGGTGCTGCCGCTGTTCGGCCCGTCCAACTTCCGCGACGGTGTCGGCATCGCCGCCGATTCTGCCGCGCGCATCTGGCCCTACTACGTCGACTGGTGGGTCAGCCTCGGCGTCAGTCTGGTCGAGGGCATCAATCTGCGTTCCGTCTATCTGGACGAGGTCGAGCAGGCGCGTGAGCGCGCGCTCGACTACTACGTCTTCACCCGCGACGCGTACCTGCAGCGGCGGCAGGCGCTGATCGACGACCGGCTGAAATTCGGCGAATACAACGAATACTCGGCGCCGCCGCCTGCGGCCGGCGACGACCTCTACACATTGCCCGAGGAGAACTGATCGATGCGAAGCTTTCTGTGCGCGATGACGGGCCTGCTGCTGGCGGGCGTTCTTTCCGTCAATGCCACCGCCGCCACGGCGGCGGGCCAGAGCCCCGAGCAGTTTGTCGAGCAGACGGCCGCGCAGGTGCTCGAGATCCTGCGCGGGACGGCAAGCAAGCAGGAGAAGCTGGTCAGGCTCGAGGCGCTGCTCGATACCAAGAGCGATATCGACACGGTGACCAAGCTGGTGCTGGCGTCGAACTACCGCACGTTCTCCGAGCAGCAGCGCGGCGAGTTCCAGAAGCTGTTCAAGCAGTATCTGTCGGCCACCTACGGAGGGCAGATCGACAAGTACTCGAACGAGCGGGTGGAGGTGACGGGCGGGCGGCCCGAAGCGCACGGCGATTACACCGTGCAGACGCGCTTGAAGCGCACCAACGGGCAGCCCGACATCCTGGTCGACTACCGCCTGCGCCAGAAGAACGGCCAGTGGCTCCTGATCGACGTCATCGGCGAGGGGGTCAGCCTCATCGCCAACCTGCGCTCGCAGTTCCAGGAGATCCTGTCGCAGGGAGGACCCGAGCGCCTGCTCAAGGTTCTGCGCGAGAAGAGCGCGGCCTGAGCGCGCTGGACCTCGCTGACGATTCCACTACGCTCGGCTCATGAGAATGAAAACATCGTTCCTGCTTTCGCTTCTCCTGCTCGCCGCGCCCGCGGCGGCGGCCGTCGCCGTCGGCGAGCGGGTGCCTGCGTTCACCGCCAGGACCGCCGACGTCTCGGCGGCCGAGCCGAAGACGACCGAGCTCGACTCGCAGAAGATCAGCAAGCCCACGGTGCTGTTCGTGCTCGGCACCACGTGCGGGGCCACCAACGCCTACGTGGATCGCGTGCGGGAGCTCGAAGAGGCGTATGCGGGCAAGGGCGTCGACTTCGTCTACGTCTATCCGAACCGCACCGACTCCAGCGAGACGAAGATCAAGTATCACAAGGAGAAGGGTCTCAAGGGCCCGATCATCGACGCAGAGGGCGGCGCGGTGGCCAAGGCGCTGGGCGCGCAGCGAACCACCGAAGCGTTCGTGATCGGCAAGGACGGCACGCTGCTGTACCACGGCGCCGTCGACGACAACAAGGATGATCCGAGCGCAGTCAAGAACCGATACGTCGCGGCGGCCCTGGACGAGCACCTGGCGGGCAAGCCGGTGACGACGGCCCGATCGAACGTCTCGGCTTGAGGGATCAAGTTCTGACGCTGCCGGTCGGCAGCGCACAAACCGAAAAGGGACGGCCCCGGCCGTCCCTTTTTTTTGTTGACGAGCGGCGAGCGCGGCGCGTGCTCAACCGACCAGCTCAAGGCTGCGCGCGACCTGCTCGCGATTGGCGGTGGCATCGCCATAGGTCAGCTCGTCGGCTTTGACCCGCTTGAAGTAGATGTGCAGGTCGTGCTCCCACGTAAAGCCGATGCCGCCGTGAAGCTGCACGGCGTCTGCGACCACGCGCGGGCATGCGTCGCTGGCGAACGCTTTGGCCATGGCCGCAGCCAGCGCAGCACCGGGATCACCGCTGTCGATGGCCCAGGCGGCGAAGTACGTCAGCGACTTCGCGTTCTCGACGTCCACCTTCATGTCTGCGCAGCGATGCTGGATGGCCTGGAACGTGGCGATGGCGCGACCGAACTGCTCGCGCACTGCGGCGTACTCCACCGTCATCGTCAGAGCGCGCTCGGCCGCTCCGGTCATCTCCGCCGCCAGGCCGACCTTGGCCGTATCGATGATCCGGTCGAGCACGGAAGCGCCGTGCGCGCGGCGCCCGAGCAGACAGTCGCTCTCCACGCGCACCGACTCGAGCGTGACGGCGCCGAGGCGGCGCGTGAGGTCCACCGTCTGCATCGGCCGAACCGCCAGGCCCGGCAGCGTCGCGGGCAGAGCGAAGAACCCCAGACCATCGTCGAGCCGCGCAACGAGGACGATGGTGTCGGCGACGCCCGCGTCCGGAACGAAGAGCTTGCAGCCGTCCAGCACGTAGCCGCCCTCGTCGCGGCGCGCCGTGGCGGCGATTCCGGCAGCGTCCCAGAGGCCGCTGCGCTCGGCGATCGCGCAGGCAACGCGACGCACGCCCGTGGCGATCTCGGGCACGAGCGCGCCGAGCTGATCTTCGTCGGCAGTGGCAAGGATGGCGGGCAGCGACAGCGATACCGTGGAAACGAACGGTCCAGGCAGCGCGACGGCACCGGCTTCCTCGAGCACCAGCACCAGGTCCAGAAGCCCGAGGCCGCTGCCGCCGAAGCGCTCAGGCGCCGTCAGGCCGAGCCATCCGAGCTCCGACAGTCCCTTCCACGCCTCTTCGGTGAAGCCGGCGGCATCCTCGAGCATGGCCCGAGCGAAGGACGCAGGAAGCTCCGTCCGCAGATACTCGCGCGCGGCTGCACGAAGCTGCTCCTGTTCCTGGCTGAAGCCGAAGTCCATGCAGTCAGCGCCCGCGCGCAGGATCGTTGCCCGGCGATGCCGGCGCAAGTGGCGCGGCGCCGGGAATCGGCGCCGTGCCCGGCGTCGAGGCGCCTGCGGCAGGCGCCGGCGGCTGCACCGGAGGCGGGCCGAGCGCGGCAGCAGGGCGCGGCGCCGGAGCGAGCGCATCCAACGCCGAGGGCGCGCCGTCTTCGGGCGGCACGATGGGCTCGGGCATGGCCGCGCCGGTTGATGCCAGCTGGCGGCGAACGTTCTCGAAGATCAGGTCCAGGTAGTACTGCGAGTTGAGCCCGAGAAGGTAGACCTCGTCCTTGCCGGCCTTCTTGGCGTAGACGGCGGTGCGCGTGGGGTTGAGCTCGCCGAATGCGATGGTGGACAGCACTTCCCCGGCCTGCTCGACGCGTAGGCGAATGCGCGGCGGATTCAGGCCGTACTGGCCGTGCCGCTCCACACTGTCGGCGACGATCTCGATGGGCGGCGTGGCCACCAGTCCGTCGAGCAAGGCATCGACGATGTCGCTCGGCGATGCCAAGCCGACCGGTTCCGTGATCGCCCAGCGTCCCTGCTGGCGCTGGAACTCGACGGCGGCATCCGCCCTCTCCGCGCGCACGCGGTCGATGCGCTCGGGCACCGCCGCCAGAAACGGCTCGTTGGTGGCCGCCGGCTTGGCCTCTTCGACCGTGCGGGCCGAATGCACGCTCCACAGGTGCGCGCCGAGCACGAAAGCCAGAGCGTAGTACGCGAGGATGCGCGGCCAGGTCACGGCCCGAATCTCCGGTAAAGGAACAGGCCGAAGCCCGCGAGCAGGAACAGCCCCGGCTGCACGACGACCGCGCTCCAGAAGACGCCGTCGGCATCTTCCTGGCTGACGAAGAGCTGGTTCTTCCCGCCGACCTTGCGCTGCGGGCGCGTGGCCATGAGCGTGTCCTCGCGCGCCAGCCAGTTGACCGAGTTGACCAGCAGGTCCTTGTTGCCGAGGTAGTCGAGGAAGCGGTTGCCGGCGAAGTCGGAATCGCCGAAGGCGACGATGCGCGTCTCCACGCCCTGCTCTTTTGCGGCGGCGGCCGGCTCGGTGACCGCGACGCCCACCGGCAGCGGCCCATTGATGTCGCGGCCGGCCACGAACTCGGCGGCGCCGCCTTCGAGAATCGTCGGGTCGTAACTGGCCCAGCTTCGCGGGCCCGTCTTGAGCAGCGTCTCCGCCATGCGGCCCTTGTCTTCGTCGGTGCGCGCCGTGACGACGGCGGCCAGGGAGAACATCGGCGGAGACTTCAGCGTCGAGCTGATCAGATGCTGGCGATTGACGTCGGCCACCGCGGTCGAGAATTGCTCGCCGCCGGCCAGACGGTTGCCCGCGTCCAGGACGATGTTGGCGCCCACTTCGATCCCGTACTGCCCGAGCAGCGCGACCAGACGCGGCGCTCGGAACGGGTCGAGCAGCGCCAGCATCTTTCCGCCGTTGTCGAGCCAGCGGCCGAGCGAGCGCGCCTCCGGCTCGAGCAGATCGCTCCTGGGGCCCGGGATCACGAGGATGTCGGCGTCCTCGGGCACCTCGGCGCCGCCGAGCAGGCTCAGCGGCTCGATCGTGTAGCCTTCCATCGACAGCGCCTCGCGCAGAAGCGAGCAGCCGACGTTGCGATCGGTGTTCTCGATCGAGCACTCGCCGTGCCCGGTCATCGAGTAGACCTTCTTGGCCTCCTGCATGACGCGCAGGATCGAGGACATGAGCAGGCTTTCCGTGGGATTGCTGAAATCGGCGCGCTTGGTGCCGCTCTCGACGACGGTGGAGCCGTAGGTGCTGACGCCGTACTGCGCCGCCAGCGCCGGATTGCGGTTGACGTCGACGACGTCGTAGCTGATCAGCGGCTGCTCGCGCGAGACCTGCCAGAGCAGGTCCTTGATGTAGGGATTGCGCGGGTCCTCGGTGCGGATGAACGACAGGATCTTGATCGGCTGCGTCACCTTGGCCAGCACCTGATGGGCGTGGTCGGAGAGCGTGAAGCGGTTGCCGGGGCTGAGATCGAAGCGGACGTTGTAGATGTAGGCCGCCGTCACCAGCGTGGCCAGAAACGCGGTCAGGCCGACCGTGGCGACCACGAGCTGCAGCCAGCGTCGGGTGGTGATGGAGATCATCGCCGGCCGCTCCACTGGCGCGACTCCATCGACCGCATCGTCAGCCAGCCCATCAGCGCCGTCAGCGCCACGAAGTAGGCCACGTCCTTGAGGTCGACGACGCCGCGCGCGAACGGCTCGAAGTGGTCGTAGGCGCAAAGCTGGGAGACCAGCCCCAGCCAGTCGCCCGGCACCGCGGCTTCGTTCCAGGACAGGTTCCACAGCAGCAGCACGGCGCCGAACGTGAAAACTGCGGCGATCAGCTGCGTCTCGGTCAACGACGACAGGAAGATGCCGATCGAGACCATCGCGCCGATGAGCAGGAACAGCCCGAGGTAGATCGCGGCGACGTGGCTGAGGTCGAACGGCTCGACGCGGTAGATCAGGATCGGATAAAGCGCGGTGGCGCCGATCAGCAGAGCGAACACGCCCATGCATGCCAGGAACTTCGAGGCCAGGATCTCGAAGTCGCGAAGCGGCGCCGTGTACAGGAGCTCCACCGTTCCCAGATGCTTCTCCTCGGCGTAGACGCGCATGGTCACGAGCGGGATCACCGTGATGACGACGCGCACGATGTCCGCGTACAGGCGCTGCCACAGGTGCTCGACGATGCTCTCGCCGAAGCCGAAGGTGATGAACGCGTTCAGGTTGGTGTAAAAGTAGTAGCCCGACAGCGCCAGGAAGACGGCACCGACGAAGTACACCAGCGGCGAGGCGAAGAAGCCGCGCAGCTCCTTGGCCAGCAGGGCCAGGAATGGTCTCATGACGCCTGCTCCGCGTGGCCCGAGCGCTCCAGGATTTCCACGAACAGATCCTCGAGGCTGAGCAGCTTCGGGCTGACTTCGTGAACCGACCAGCCGTGCTCGACGAGCACGCGCACCAGGTGCGAGCGCACCGCCGCGCCGCTTCGCGACCGCACCGCCAGCGACAGCACGCCGCCGCGTGCGCGCTCGATGAGCTCGGCGGCCTCCACGCCCGGCGCTGCGCGCACGGCGGCCAGCACGGCCGCCTCCGGCCCGGTCACCCGCACCAGCGTCTCGCCGCGGCCGGCCGTCTTTTCGGTCAATCCTTCGACGGTGTCCTCGGCGATGAGCTTTCCCTGGTCCAGGATCAGGACGCGCCGGCAGGTGACGCTGACCTCGGGAAGGATGTGCGTGGACAGCAGCACCGTGGCCAGGCCCGACAGCGTGCGGATGAGGCTTCGAATCTCCACGATCTGGCGAGGGTCCAGGCCGACCGTCGGCTCGTCGAGAATGAGAATCTGCGGCTGATGGATGATCGCCTGGGCGATGCCGACGCGCTGCTTGTATCCCTTGGAGAGCTTGCCGATCTGGCGCCGCCGCATCGAGGTCAGGCCGCACACGTCCATGGCCTCTTCGACCGCGCTGGTGACCCTGCCCTCGACGCCGCGCACCTTGGCGATGAATGCGAGGAAGCCCTGCACCGACATGTCCGGGTAGAGCGCGACGCGCTCGGGAAGGTAGCCGATGAGCCGGCGGGCCTGCAGCGGATTCGTCCGGATGTCGACGCCGTCGATGCTGCAGCTTCCCGAGGTCGGCGCGAAGAAGCCCGTCAGCATGCGCATGATCGTCGTCTTGCCCGAGCCGTTGGGTCCGAGCAGGCCGACGATCTCGCCGCGCTCGACGTTGAAGGAAACGTCGTCGACTGCGCGGAACAGACCGTATTCCTTGGTCAGATGCTCTGCTTGGATCACCAGCTACGCCCCGAGCAGAAACGAAGACGCCGGCCCGGAGGCCGGCGTCGTGGATTGTTGCCGAAACGGAAAACGGTCTCCAGTTTCCCGGCAAGGAAACCGGAGGATCCGCGAGCTAGCCGATGCGTCGGAACCAGGTCTTGCCGCCGTCGTTCGTGTTCATGATGAACCCGAAGCCGCCGACCATCCAGCCGACCTTCTCGTCGTAGAACTTGACCTCGCGGATCCAGTTGTTGACCTGCGTCCCGAGGTTGCCCTTGCCGAGCGGGCCGCCCGGCGGCGCATAGACCGCCTGGCCCGAAGCTCCCACCGCCCACACCGAGCCATCCGGAACCAGCGCCACCGAATAGAACGGCGCATCGTATTCCTTGATGTTGTGGGCAACCCACGTCCAGCTCTCGCCGCCGTCGTTGGAAGTGGCCACGCGGCCGTCGAGGCCCGCCACATAGGCCGTGTTGCCGCGAACCTCGACATCGAAGAACGTGGGCAGATCCATGATGTCGATGTACTCCTCGCCCACCAGCGAGGACTGCTTCTCGGTCCAGGACTTGCCGCCGTCGGTGGTCTTCATGATCTTGCCGAACTCGCCTACGACGAAACCGGTCTGCCCGTCGACGAACTGGACGTCGTAGAGGACGGGATCCTCGAACGCGATCATCGCATTCTCGTCGAGCTCCTCCGTCAGGGTGGGCTTGAGCGTGGTGGCGGTCCAGGTCTTGCCGCCGTCGGTGGTTCTGGCCACCGTGGAACGGTCGCCGACCGCGATGGCATTGTTCTCGTCGATCACGCTCAGCGCGAAAAGAGGCGCCAGCGGGCACTTGTTCGACTCTTCGGTCGCCTCGGGATCGCCGCCTTGCTCGCGGCACTCGTCGTTCATGTACATCTTGGCATCCTGGCGCTGCCAGGACTTGCCGCCGTCGGTCGTGCGCAGGATCGTCGATTCCTGACCGACGATCCAGCCGGTCTTCTTGTCGGGCGCCATGTCGATGCTGTAGAGCGCCGCCTCGGTGCCGCTGTCGATCACGTTCCAGCTGGCGCCCATGTCGGCGGTGGAAAGGAGCTTGCCGTCATAGCCGATGACGATGGCCTCCTTGGGTCCGAGCATGACGAGATCGTAGAAGCGGTCGGCGACGTAGATTTTCTGGGTCGCCATCGGCTCCCAGTCCTCATTGCCGTGGCAGGCCGCGACCGAGAGCGAGGCCAAGGCGGCAAAGGCCAGCGCCCAACGTCGACCCGAGAGGTCAATGCGATTCATTCTGCACTCCTGAAGACTGAAACGCGGGGAATTTCGGCCGCTTCCGGTCCGGCGGTCGGGCCCGCAAACCGAGCCCCTTTAACGGCCAGGGTGGTGCAAGTCAAAAACGTCCCGGTCCGCGGCGTGCGGCCGCAGCCCTAGTCGGCCACAGCATCGGCCGGGAAGTACTCGCTGCGCTCGGCGCCTTCGACCAGGGTCTGGTTGTCGATCTTCCAGACGCCGTCCTCCTTGACCAGCTCGTAGAGCTCGTACTCGTCCAGCCCGAGCTGATTCAGGAACTTGTCCTGGGACTTCAGGATATTGGGAACCTTGGCGGTGCCGTCGGCGGCAACCGCGGCGGGAAAGACCTTGTAGCCGAAGATCTTCACCTCGCCCATCTGCACGATGTACTGCTGCTCCTTGCTCCACTCCTCCTTGCTCTTGCCGGCCTTGAGCGCCTTGGAGACGAGCTCGTAGGCATCGCCGAACTTCTGTTCCTGCATCGCCTTCAGATAGCCTTCGACGGTCTGCTCGGGCGTGCGCGCCGACGGCGAAGCGGCAGGCGCCGAGGGAGCCGCCGGCTTCGCTTCCGGCTTGGCCTCGTCGGCCGCCGTGGCCGTCATGGAGGAAAGCGCGAACAGCAGCGAGGCAAGGATGGAAGTAGAAATGGCTTTCATGCCGGCATCGTAGCAACCGGCGACTCCAAGGCAACAGGGGTTTCCGGCGGTTTGCCCACCCGCTCCCGGCGGACTACATACATTCGATGAGCACGCCCAATACGGCCGCCACGCAAGGCACCCTTTCCGAACGACTCAGCCAGATCTTCGACGCATTCGTCGCGTACGGTCCCGGCGCCGCCACCACCACCACGCGCTATCTGTTCCGCCTTACCGGGCAGGCTCCCGGCTCCTACATGCTGGTCGTGTCGCCGGAGGGTGTGAGCTGGGAGGGCGGCGACGCGGCGCCGCCGGATGTCACCATTCGGATCGATGCCAACGACCTGGTCGCGATCGCCGATGGAAGCCTGGACGGGCGGCTCGCCCTGGCCAGCGAGAAGATGGAGCTGGCCGGCGATCTGGAGGCGGCGGCGCGGATGGTGGCGACGATCTGCCCGGCCGAGGCGGAGAGCTAGAGCGTCACCGGCAGCCCGTCGAAGACCTGCCGGATGACGTTGAGGACCACCTCGTCGTCGAACGGTTTGGACAGGTAGAGGTCGGCGCCCATTTCGAGAGCCCGCGTTTCATCGGATTTCTGGCCCTTGGCCGTCAGGATGATCAGGTAGGTGCCGAGCAGGTTGGGGTCCTGGCGCACCGCGCGACAGACCTCGTAGCCGTCCATGCGCGGCATCATGACGTCGACCAGGATGACCTTGGGACGCACGCGGCGCACGACCGCCAGGCCCGAGATCCCGTCGGCGGCCGTGGCGACCTCGACGCCTTCGGCTTCCAGAATGAACGCCACCGTCTCGCGAATGTTGGGCTCGTCGTCGATGATGACCACGCAGTTTCGAAGATGCGCGTTGCGTGCCGGAGGCGTCATGCTCCGCCTCCCCCGCCGCGCGGCACCCAGGCCGCCGGGCGCTTTTGAAGGAACGCGGCGATGCCCTCGGCGGCCTCGTCGGAGATTCGCAGGCGCGCGATCATCTCGGCCGTGTACTCCAGCGCGTTCTCGATGCCGAGCCGCGCTACCGTATCCACCAGTTCCTTGGCGGCGATCAGCGCATTGGGACCGGCCTTGCCGAGATCGGCGGCGGTCTTCTCCACCGCTGCATCGAGGTCGCCTTCGGGCGCCATGACGTCGATGAGCGAGTACGCCAGCGCCTGTCTCGCATCGATCGGCTCGCCGGTCAGGAAAAGGCGCTTGGCCACGGTCGGGCCGAGGCGCCGGATGCAGAACGGCGAGATCACGGCCGGCACGATGCCGAGCCTCACCTCGGAGAACTGGAAGCGCGCCTTCTCGGTGGCCACCACGATGTCGCAGGCAGCCATCAGGCCCACTCCGCCTCCGATGGCCGGTCCGTTGACGCGCGCCACCACCGGCTTGCGACAGGCGGCGACACGGTGGAACAGGCTTCCCATGCGATACGCATCGGCGCGGTTGGCGTCGTCGCTGGCGTCGCGCGCGCTCTGCATCGTGCGCAGATCGGCGCCCGCGCAAAACGCACTGCCCGCACCGGTGATGACGATGGCGCGCACGTCGTCGTCGGCCTGGTGACGCTCGATCGCCTCCCCGATCGCCTCCATCAGCTCGCCGCTGAGCGCGTTGCGGACATCGGGACGGTTGAGCGTGATCCAACCGAGTGCGTCATGAATCCGTGTTTCTACGACCACGTTGCCGCCCTCTTCCGCGCGCCCTCGAGCAGCGAGCTCGCCACCTCGATCTCCATCGTCAGCAAGCCCTGCGATGCGGTCTTGCCCTGGTTGTCGAGCTGCAGCGAGATCGTGCCGCCGCCGCCGAGCGCGTTCTGCAGCGTGAAATTGAGCGCGCACAGGTTGTCGAGCCGGAACCTGCGAACCGGTCCTTTGGCCAACGAGGCGAAGAAGGCCGCCACGCGCTCGGCCGTCACCTCGCGCACCAGCTCCGGATACAGCTCGGGCCGCAGCGCCGCCACGCCGATATTGCAGGTGTCGCCCTTGTCGCCCGAGCGCGCGTGCGCGATCACGCCGAGCGGCACCTTGACGCGCGGCCCCTCCGCGCACATCGGCGCGGCCGCTTCCTCGCCGGTCGCGATCGGACCGCTCGGCCCGCTCTCGCACGGGAGCTCGAGTTGCTCGCCTTCCATGAACATGCGCTGCACGACGTGCCTGCGCTCGATCAGCGCCGGCCAGTAGCCGAACGCCGGCTGCGGCGAGGGACGGCCACCGGCGCCGCAGATGCCCGGAGGGCCGGCCAGCGCAATGCCGGCCATCTCGCGCGAGAACGCCTCCAGCGCGCGCTTGTCGCTGCTGCGGCAGGCAAAGCGCAGCACGACCTCGTTGGGATCGACGTGCGGCGCCGCCGACTCGCCCCAGCAGCCGTTGTAGCCGAGCAGCTCGGTGCGCGTCTCCTCGAAGCTCCCGCGCACGCGGCTCCAGAAGATCTCGGCGAACTTGCGCGCCTTGGCGACGGCCTCGGGGCCGCTGACGACCACCATGCCGATCGATCGCATGCCGGCCTCGTACGTCATCGACACCTTGAGCGAGCCGGTCGGCATGCGCCCGCGCACGCCGCGAATGCGGACCCGGTCCTGGCCCTCCTCTTCCATCGTGAAGGAGGTGAAGTCGGCGATGACGTCGGGGCTGGCGTAGGCGCGCGGATCGCCGATCTCGTAGAGGCACTGCTCGGTGGCGGTGCGGCGGCTGACCAGGCCGCCCGTGCCGGGGTGCTTGGTCAGGACGAAAGAGCCGTCCGCGGCGACCTCCACCAGCGGGTAGCCCATGTTCTCGAACGAACCGACGTCGCGCCACAGCGTGTAGTTGCCGCCGGTGACCTGCGCGCCGCATTCGATGAGATGGCCGGCAAGCAGGCCGGCGGCCAGGCGGTCGTAGTCCTGCCAGTCCCAGCCGAACTCGTGCACCATCGGGGCCAGCACGCTGGCGGCGTCGTAGGTGCGTCCGGTGACCACGATGCGTGCGCCGCGGCCCAGGGCCGCGGCGATGGGCCGGGCACCGATGTAGGCGTTGGCCGAGTTGACGAGCGAGAGGCGATCGCCGATCGGCTCGCCGGTGTCCAGATGCGTGAAGGGAACGCCCGCGGCGGCAAGGTCCTGCAGGCGCGGCAGGAGATCATCGCCGTCGACGATGGCCACCGGCAGATGCACGCCCGCATCGGCAACGGCCGCTTCGAGCGCGCGCCCGCAGGCACCGGGGTTGATCCCGCCGGCGTTGCAGATGACGGTGATGCCGCGCTCGGCCACTTCGCGCAGCAGCGGCCGCATGTAGGCGACGAAGTCGCGCGCGTAGCCGGCGTCCTCGCTCGCCGCCTTCTGGCGCGCCATGATGATCATCGTGATCTCGGCCAGGTAGTCGAGCGTCAGATAATCGATCGGCCCGCCGCGCACCTGCCGTGCGATGGCCGCGCCTTCGTCGCCCCAGTACCCGGAGGCGTTCGCAATGATGATCTGGTCTTTCATGTCCCCTCCGGGGCCCCGTCCCGATTTTCCCGTCTTCGTGCGTGTTCGGCAGGCGGCGAGGACCGGGCTCGCAAACGCCGACGAATGCGCAGCCCGTAGGCGAAACACCGTAGGTTCAAGACCTGCCTCCTACATCCGGAAGACGCCGAACCTGGTTTCCGCGACCGGCTCCTGCAGCGTCGCCTCGAGCGCCAGGCCGAGCGCGGCGCGGGTCTGCAGCGGGTCGAGGATGCCGTCGTCCCACAGGCGCGCGGTGCTGTAGTAGGGGCTGCCCTCGGCTTCGTAGGTGGAGACGACCTGGTCATGGATCGCCTTCTCCATCATCGGGTCCATCTCCTGCCCGTCGCCCGCAAGCTGCGCCTTCTTGACCTGCAGCAGCACGCCCGCCGCCTGCTCGCCGCCCATCACCGAGATGCGCGAGTTGGGCCACATGAACAGGAAACGCGGCCCATAGGCGCGCCCGCACATCGCATAGTTTCCGGCGCCGTGGCTGGCGCCCACGATCACCGTCAGCTTGGGCACGTCGGCGTTGGAGACGGCGTGTACCATCTTGGCGCCGTCCTTGGTGATGCCGCCGTGCTCGTACTTCCTGCCGACCATGAAGCCGGTGATGTTTTGCAGGAACAGGATCGGCACGCGCCGCTGGCAGCACAGCTCGATGAAGTGCGTGGCCTTGAGCGAGGCCTCCGAGAAGATCACGCCGTTGTTGGCGATGATGCCGATCGTGTGTCCGTACAGGCGCGCGAAGCCGGTAACGAGCGTGGTCCCGTAGCGCTGCTTGAACTCGTGGAAGCGGCTGCCGTCGACCAGGCGCGCGATCACCTCGCGGCAGTCGTAGGGCGTGCGCGTGTCCTTCGGGATGATGCCGTAGAGCTCGGCCGGATCGTAGAACGGCTCTTCGGGCGTTTCGCGGCCCGGCTGCTCGTGCGGCCTGCGCACTAGGTTCTCGAAGATGTCGCGCGCGATGGACAGCCCTTCGCGATCGGAGCCGGCCAGATGATCGACGACGCCCGAAATGCGCGAGTGCACGTCGCCGCCGCCGAGGTCTTCGGCCGTCACTTCCTCGCCGGTGGCCGCCTTCACCAGCGGCGGCCCACCGAGGAAGATCGTGCCCTGCCCGCCCACGATCACGTTCTCGTCGCACATCGCCGGCGTGTAGGCGCCGCCGGCCGTGCACGATCCCATCACCACCGCGACCTGCGGAACGCCGGCTGCCGACATGCGCGCCTGCATGTAGAAGCCGCGCCCGCCGTTGTGCGCGTCCGGGAAGATCTCCGACTGCAGCGGCAGGAACGCGCCGCCCGAATCGACGAGGTAGACGGTGGCGATGCGGTTCTCGAGCGCGATGGTCTGCGCGCGGATCGTCTTCTTGACGGTGATCGGATAGACGGTGCCGCCCTTCACTGTCGCGTCGTTGCAGATGATCATCGCCAGACGGCCGCGGATGCGGCCGATGCCGGTGATGACGCCCGCGCACGGCGCGTCGCCGTCGTACATGTCGTAGGCCGCCAGCGTCGACAGCTCGAGGAACGGCGATCCGGGGTCGAGCAGCCCCTCGACGCGGTCGCGCGGCAGCAGCTTGCCGCGCGCGACGTGGCGCTGGCGCGCCTTCTCCGGCCCGCCCAGGCGAATCTTCTCCTGGCGCCGATTCAGCTCGGCCACCAGCTCCTCGTTCACGCGCCTGTTCTCGGCGAACTCGGCGGTGTCGGTGCGGATCTGCGAGACCAGCCGCTGCATGCTCAGTGGCCGTGCCCGGAGTGGTCTTCGCCGGCCGGCGCCGAAGGTGACGCCGGCGCCGGTGGCGGCGGCGGCACTGCCGGAGCGGGCGGCGCCGGCGGCGTCACCGGAGCAGGCTTGCCGTCGGAGGGAGCAGCATCACCGGCAGCCTTGGCATCACCGGAAGTGCCGCTTGCGCCAGGCGCAGCACCGGCAGCGTCGGCCTGGTACCGGATCGACGACAGCGTCGCGTAGAACTGCTGGAAGTAGAGCTGGTTCTCGTAGGTCTTCTCCTTGGTGATGCACTGGACGACGAGGTACTGCTTCTCGTCCGGCGACATCGTCACGTAGTAGACCTCGTAGGCGTCGGGCTCGGCGGCTCCCGGCGGCGTCTTGGCCAGGAAACGGTACGTGTAGATGTTGGTCGTGCCGGGCACCAGCAGGATCGGCGAGACGCCGGTGATCTCGTCCTTGCGCGCGTCGGCCTGCTGTTTGCGGCTGAGCTCGGCCAGCCACGACGGCGACGGGATCTGCGTGCCGGCGGGAATGTCGTGCGCCTCCATGACCACGCCGAACTTGGTGTTGATCTGATCGCTTCCCGGCGTCTGCTCGACGTACACGAGCTGCAGCGACTGCGTCGAGTTGGCGATCTGGCGCCAGCCGTCATGCCTGGGCGGCGTGTATTGGAAGCGGCCCAGCGTGTACTCGGGCGGGATGGGGTCCAGCTGCAGCAGCCCCTGCGCAAGGGCGTGGTCGGGCGCAAGCCCGAGCCAGAGAGCGGCCGCGGCGATCACCGAGGCGGGAACAAGGAGCTTTCGGTCAGACGGACGCATCGGGTGTTGTCTCCTCTGTCTCCGCCGCCGGTGGCGGAGCTTGGCGATGTTGGAGGACGGTGCGGTCGTGAATCTCATCGGCCAGCGCAGCGATGCCGTGGGCGTCGGTGACGATCTGGCAGGGCTGGCCGAAGCGCTGCCGCAGCTCGAGCTCCAGGTCGCGGCCGCGCGGCCACGGAGCCAGCACCAGAAGAGCGCCGCCCTCGCCTTCCCCTTCACGCGCAGCGCGCGCATGCCCCTGTCGCAGGAGGGCGACGTCGCGCTCGATGATCTCGATCAGATCGCGCGGCGCATCGTGACGGATCAGCACCACATCGGGCTGGCGCGCGAGCATGCGCCCGGCGCCGGCGGCATCGCCGGAGGCTAGCGTGTGGATGCCTTCGTGCTCGAGGCTGACGCACAGATCGCAGCGACGCCGGCAGTCGGTGTCGACAACGAGCGCGACCGGAACGCGTGCCCTTTGCTGCGTCGGCTGGGCTGCACGCGCCAGCTCACGCAGGCGATGCTCGATGCCGCCGAGGCGCTGCTCGCACCGCTCGATGCCGCTGCGCAGCCGTGCATCGACCGAATCGTCGGGGTCGCCGAGCTGCATCTCCACCGTCTCGAGCCGCTCGAGGCCGGCGTCGAGGAGGTCGGCAACTTCTTCGAGCGAAGAGCTCAGGCCATCGAGCCGGCTGGCAAGCGAAGCGACGGCGCTTGCATCCGCGCCCACTGCGCGGCCGGCCGCGCTTTCGGCGGCGCCGGAGCTCGTGCCGCCCGGGGCGTGGGATGCGGCGCTCTCGTCGGCGCCGGCAGAACTGTTCTCGCCGCCGGTGCCGACATCGCCGGCCTCACCGGCCTCGGCCATCTCGGCCGCGGCCCGGCGCACATCGGCCATCAGCTCGCGAGCCTGCTCGCGCAGCTCCGCGATGGCTTCGCCCGCGCCCAGCTGCGACGCGGCCGAGGCCAGCGTGTCGAGCCAGCTCTCCGATCGTTCCTTGTCCGATGCTGCTTGCGCCATGGGCCAGCTCTGCAACCTGCCGTGGCAGGACCGGGCTTGCTCGGAGCCTGCCCTGCAGGTCCGGCGGCGCGCGCCTGGTGCTCTCTATGCGCCCTCGCGCTCGCGCGCGTAGTTGGCCCGTGGCCTCGGCGGAAGGTTGAGCACGCTCTTCGGGAAGAACCCTACGAGGTAGCCGACGATGTCCTTGACGGACACGACGCCGACCGGCGCGCCCGCCTTGTCTACCAAGGGGATGTGGCGGTATCCACCGAGGCCCATCAGGTTCAGCGCGAACGCGATCGAGTCGGTGGGGCGCAAGCATTCCGGCTTCGGCGTCATCACGCGCCGCACCGCCATCTTGCTCGGGTCCAGGCCGGCGGCGACCACGCGCGAGACCACGTCACGGTCGGTGAAGATGCCCTTGAGCTTACCGCTGCGCACCACCAGCACGCATCCGATGTGACGCTCGTGCATCAGCTCGATGGTCTCCAGGACCGACGCCGGCGTCTCCACCGTCACCGGCACCGCCGGCGGCAGCACCGCAAGCGGCTGGCGCAGCATGTTCTCGTCGAACGTGCGGGCTCCGTCGCCGGTCTCCAGGTCGGCAATGCTGTCGCGAATGAAGCCGGCGATCGGATCGACGCTGTCGGGGCGCGCGGTCACGCAACCGTCCAGGTCTCGCCGCTGCGATAGAGGCGATCGAAGCTGCCCTCGCCCTTGGCCGCACGTGCCTGCTCGATCTGCGCGTGCACGCTCTGCTCGTAGAGCGGGTGCGAAGCGCCCTGGACCGCGCGCAGGACGCCGAGCGGCACCGGCAGCCCGTCGCGTCCGAGGCGCGACAGGAGCTGGGTCACCACCGGATTGGTTTCGTCGTGCACGACCAGATCGGACGCAGGCACGGCATCGACGCGGACCACTTCGGGCGACAGGTCGGCGCGCAGGCGGATGCCCTTCTTCAGGCCTTCGCCGAACACGAGCGGCTTGCCGTGCTCGAGCAGGAGCTGGTGCTCGTTCTTGGTGAGGCGATTGCTGAGGTCGTCGTAGACGCCGTCGTTGAACACCGGGCAGTTCTGGAGGATCTCGACGAAGGAGGTGCCCTTGTGCGCGGCAGCGCGCATCAGCACCGCCTGCAGGTGCCTGGTCTCCACGTCGACCGTGCGCGCGATGAAGGTCGCGCCGGCGCCGAGCGCGAGCGCGGCGGGCTCGAAGGGCGGATCGACCACGCCCATCGGACTCGACTTCGTGGCCAGACCCAGCCTGGAGGTCGGCGAGTACTGGCCCTTGGTCAGACCGTAGATCTCGTTGTTGAAGAGCAGGATGTTGACGTCCAGGTTGCGGCGCAGGATGTGGATCAGGTGGTTGCCGCCGATCGAGAGGCCGTCGCCGTCGCCGGTGACGATCCACACCGACAGCTCCGGACGCGCCAGCTTCAGGCCCGTGGCCAGCGCGGGTGCGCGGCCGTGGATGCCGTGGAAGCCGTACGTGTTCATGTAGTACGGAAAGCGGCTCGAGCAGCCGATGCCCGAGATGAACACGATGTTCTCGCGCGCCACGCCGAGCTCCGGCATCACCTTCTGCACCTGGGCAAGGATCGCGTAGTCGCCGCAGCCCGGGCACCAGCGTACGTCCTGATCGCTGGCGAAGTCCTTTCTTCCCGGCGCCGGCCTGGCGCCGCCTTCGAGATTCTCGCTGCCGACCGTGCTCACCTGCTCGCCTCCCGTCGCCGCTCCTCGATGAGCGCGCCGATCCTGGTCACCAGTTCGGCGGCCGTGAATGGAAGCCCCTGGATCTTGCTGACGGGCACCGCGTCCACGAGGAGCTCGTCACGCAGCACGCGCACGAGCTGGCCGGTATTCAGCTCCGGCACCAGCACGGTGCGATAGCGCCGCAGCACCTTGCCGAGATCGCGCGGAAGCGGATTGAGCCAGCGAAGGTGCACGTGGCCGACGGCCGTGCCCGCCGCGTTCAGGCGCGCGACCGCCTCTTCGATCGCACCGAAGGTCGACCCCCATCCCACCACCACCGCCTCGCCCAGCTCGCTTCCGCTGACGCGGGTTGCCGGAAGCTCGTCGGCGATGCGGGCGATCTTGCCCGCGCGCACCCGAACCATGCGCTCGTGGTTGGCCGGCGCGTAGCTGATGTCACCGCTGTCGTAATCCTTCTCGATGCCGCCGATGCGATGTTCGAGCCCCGGCGTGCCCGGCCGCACCCAGGGCCGTGCCAGCGTGTCCTCATCGCGCAGGTACGGCTGGAAGCCGACGGTCTGGGTCCAGAACCGGACCGGCTCCATCGCCACGTCTTCGTACGTGGGCAGGCGCCATGGCTGGGCGCCGTTGGCGAGATAGCCGTCGGAGAGAAGGATGACGGGTGTCATGTACCGGGTCGCCACGCGCACGGCCTCGATGGCCGCGTCGAAGCAGTCGACCGGCGTCGATGCGGCCAGCACCGCCACCGGGCATTCGCCGTTGCGGCCGTAGAGGGCCTGCAGCAGGTCGGCCTGCTCGGTCTTGGTGGGCAGCCCGGTGCTCGGGCCTCCGCGCTGCACGTTGACCACGACCAGCGGAAGCTCGGTCATGACGGCCAGGCCGATGGCCTCGGCCTTCAGGGCGATGCCCGGGCCGCTGGAGGCCGTGACACCGAGCGCACCGCCGAAGGAGGCGCCGACGGCCGCGCCGATGGCCGCGATCTCGTCCTCGGCCTGGAACGTCACCACGCCGAAGTGCTTGTGCGCCGACAGCTCGTGGAGGATGTCGCTGGCCGGCGTGATCGGGTACGACCCGTACACCAGGCGCAGGCCTGCCTTGGCCGCCGCCGTCATCAGTCCCCAGGCCAGCGCCTGATTGCCGGTCACGCTGGTATACAGGCCCGGCTCGATCGTCGCCGGTGCCACCGAGTAGCGACTCGTGAACAGCTCGGTGGTCTCGCCAAAGTTCCAGCCGGCCTTGAAAACTCGCGTGTTTGCCTCGACCAATGCAGGGCTTTTCTTGAAGCGCGCCTCGATCCATCGCAGCGTCTCCTCGATCGGCCGCTGGTAGAGCCAGCTGCACAGGCCGAGCGCGAAGAAGTTGCGGCAGCGCACCACCGTCCGCTGAGGCAGGTCCATGTCCGAGACGGCCTGGGAGGTAAGCTTGGTCATCGGAACTTCGAAGACGCGCCAGCGGCCGAGCTCTCCGCTCTTGACCGGCGAGTCCGTGTAGCCCGCCTTGGAGAGGTTGGATTTGGTGAACGCGTCGGCGTCCAGGATCAGCGTTCCGCCTTCGCGCAGATCCTCAACGTTGACGCGCAAGGCCGCGGGATTCATTGCCACCAATACGTCGGGCTGATCGCCAGGCGTGAACACGCGCTTGCTGGAGAAGTGGAGCTGGAAGCCGCTGACCCCGGCAAGGGTTCCGGCGGGCGCGCGAATTTCGGCGGGGAAGTCCGGGAGCGTGGCGATGTCGTTGCCGGCCAGCGCGGATTCGGTGGTGAACTTGGTTCCCGTCAGCTGCATGCCGTCGCCGGAGTCGCCGGCGAAGCGGATGACGACGGTCTCAACGGTCTCGAGTCTCTTGGGCGTGCCGCCGGATGGCGCGGAGTCCGTGGACGGCGGTACGCCGGATGCCTGGGACATGCTGTGCCTCCTCGCTCCTCGGCGCCGGGCAACCCCACATGATGCTACGCCGCGAAATGAGGGCTGACAATGGATGCTTCAAGGACCGTGCAGGGATTCTTATTTCATGAGGCGCAGGCAGCGGCGGCGCAAGTGCTGTCGCCTGCGGATTGCCACGTGCCTGCGTGGCAGGCCGCGATGCGACGCGCATCTCGGACCATGCGCCGCGCAGGTCTCATTCCGTCAGCGCTTCGATGTCCGCCTGCAGCGAGGCGTCGTCTCCGCTCGGCTCGGGCTGGGTCTTCCAGCGCCGGTGCGCCCAGTTCCACTGCTCGGGATGCCGGCGCACGAAAGTCTCGATCAAACGCGTGTATCGCTGCGTCAGCTCACGCACCACTTTGGGCCTGTCTGCGGGCGCGGGCGCCGGCGAAGGCGGCCAGATCGGGCGGCCTGAGACGGGAATGGTGTGCTCGCCGTGCCAGGCGCCAAAGACCGGCAGGACCGGCGCACCGGTGGCCAGCGAGAGGCGCGCCAGCATGGTCGAGGTGCAGGCGGGCCGGCCGAACATGTCGACGAAGATCCCGTGGCCGGGCCGCTGGTTCTGATCCAGCGCCACCGCCACGCAGGTGCCGGTCTTGATCAGCCGCAGCGCCTCGCGCACGGAGGCGCCGCGGCCGATCGACGTGACGTTCATGGCGCGGCGGTCGGCGATGACGAAGCGGTCGATCGGGTCGTTGTGGATGCTTCGGTGGAACACGGCCACCGGCCCGATGCGCACGCCCCAGGTGCGCGCCAACAGCTCGAAGTTGGCGGTGTGGGCGCTCAGGACCAGCAGCCCCTTGCCCGCCGCGCGCGCCTGCTCGGCCCGCTCGGCGACGCGCTGCCACGGCGCCGCCGGCGTGGCGGCGACGAGGTCGCGGCCATGGATGATCTCGGCTGCGATGCGCCCCCAGTTCCGGAACGCCACGCGAGCCAGATGCTCCACGCTGGCTTCGTCCATTTCCGGGAACGCGATCGAGAGATTCTCGCGCACCACTTCGACGTGGCGCCGGTCGAAGCGTGCGAACAGGTCGGCCACGTTCTGCAGCGCCCCGCGCGCAGCGGCCGGCGAGACGCTCCCGAGCACCGCCCAAAGGCCGCGCAGACCGGCGTAGACGAAATAGTTGGCGGTGCGGGCGATCGCGCCGTCGCGTTGCGCCGCAGGCGCCGCCGGCAGACCGGCGGCCGGCGCGTGCACGGGCGGCAAAGCCGGACCCTGTTCTCCTGATTGAGCCACCTGACCTGCCCTGCTACTGGTTCCCGCCGTCATGGAAAAGCGCGATCAGGCCCCGAAGAAAGACGCTCCCTGGATCATTCGCACCTACTCGGGCTACAGCTCGGCCAGGCTCTCCAACGAGCTCTACCGCAGCAACCTCGCCAAGGGTCAGACCGGCCTGTCGGTGGCCTTCGATCTGCCCACGCAGACCGGTTACGACAGCGACCATCCGCTCGCGCGCGGCGAGGTCGGAAAGGTAGGCGTGCCGATCTGCGGCATCGCGGACATGGAGACGCTGTTCGAGGGGATTCCCCTCGACCGCATGAACACCTCCATGACGATCAATGCGACGGGCGCCTGGCTGCTCTCGCTCTACATCGCGGTGGCCGAGAAGCAGGGGGTCAAGCCCGCCCAGCTCTCCGGCACCATCCAGAACGATCTGATCAAGGAATACCTTTCGCGCGGCACGTACGTCTTTCCGCCCGAACCCTCGATGCGGCTGACCACCGACATCATCACCTACACCGTGCGCGAGATTCCCAAGTGGAACCCCATCAACATCTGCAGCTATCACCTGCAGGAAGCGGGCGCGACGCCGGTCGAGGAGCTGGCGTTCACACTCGCCAACGCGCAGGCCGTGCTCGACTCCGTGCGCGCACGCGGCGTTGCCGGCGAGGACATGGGACAGGTGTTCGCGCGCATCTCCTTCTTCGTCAACGCGTCCATCCGCTTCGTCGAGGAAGTCTGCAAGATGCGCGCGTTCACGCAGATGTGGGACGAGATGGGCGCGCAGCGCTACGGCGTCACCGACGCCAAGCAGCGCCGCTTCCGCTACGGCGTGCAGGTGAATTCCCTCGGGCTGACCGAGCAGCAGCCCGAAAACAATGCCATCCGCATCGCGCTCGAGATGCTCGGCGTGGTGCTCTCGCGCGACGCTCGCGCGCGCTCCATCCAGCTGCCGGCTTGGAACGAGGCGCTCGGCCTTCCGCGGCCGTGGGATCAGCAGTGGTCGCTGCGCACCCAGCAGATCATGGCTTATGAGACCGACCTGCTGGAGTACCCGGACATCTTCAACGGCTCCAAGGTCATCGAGGCGCGCGTGCGCGAGCTGATCGAGGAAGCGCGCGCGGAGATGGCCAGGATCGACGAGCTCGGCGGCGCCGTGGCGGCCGTCGAGTCGAGCTACATGAAGCAGCGCCTGGTCGAATCCAATGCGCGCCGCGTGCGGCGCATCGAAGCCGGCGAGCAGAAGGTGGTCGGCGTCAACTGCTTCACCGAAACCGTGCCCTCGCCTCTGATGGCGGATGCCGAAGGCGCCATCATCAAGGTGGATCCCAAGGGTGAGGCCGAGCAGATCGAGCGCCTGCAGGCGTTCCGCAGCTCGCGCAACAAGGCCGAGGTCGACGCCGCCGTGCGCGGCCTGCGCGACGCGGCCATCGGTGGCGACAACATCATGAACGCCTCCATCCGCTGCGCGCTGGCTGGCGTCACCACCGGCGAGTGGTCGGATACGCTGCGCGAGATCTTCGGCGAGTACCGCGCCCCGACCGGCGTCTCGGGCCAGGCCGCGCCTGCCAGCGAAGACCTCGAGGGCGTGCGCGGCCGCGTAGCCGCCCTGACGCAGCGGCTCGGGCACGTGCCGCGGCTGCTGGTGGGAAAGCCCGGGCTGGACGGCCACAGCAACGGCGCCGAGCAGATCGCGGTGCGCGCACGCGACGCCGGGTTCGACGTCATCTACCAGGGCATCCGCATGACGGTCGAAGAGATCGTGGCCACGGCCCAGGAAGAGGACGTCGATGCCATCGGGCTGTCGATCCTGTCGGGCTCGCACATGTCGCTGGTGCCCGAGACGCTCTCGCAGCTGGCCAAGGCCGGCATGGGCGACGTGCCGCTGATCATCGGCGGCATCATTCCCGAAGACGATGCGCGCGAGCTGCGAAAGAGCGGAGTGGCCGGCGTCTACACGCCGAAGAACTTCGAGCTGACCCGCATCATGAGCGACATCCTCGAGATCCTGGAGCAGAAGCAGGCGGCATAGGCGGCGCCGCCGACGGCGACGCAACCTCCGGGATGCGATCGCCGAGGCCGGAATTGCGCCACGTCCGATCCCGGATCGTCCGTGCGCCGGTGCTGCAAAGCAGCTCGCCGGCGCGCGTGTCATCACAGTCACAGGCCATTTCAGCCTTGACCGCTCCAGTACGGCAGTGATTGGATGCCACATGCCATCCTTGCCCGCTGCCCTCCTCCTCGTCCTTGGCCTGTGGTTCGTGTCAGCCTGCGACGACGGCGGAGGATCGGCGCCGGCCTTGCGCTTCCTTGGTGTTGCCGACGATGCAGGCTGCGAGCGCCTGCGCATCGAGATAGACCGAGAGGAGGCCGGTGCCGCGTCGGGCCAGGCTGCCTCTGCAGAAGCCGTGTCCTGCACGCTGACTGCGACCGCGCAGGCTGCCGGCTGCACGCTGACACACCAGCGAGCCGAGATGGACGTAATCGTCGCGATCATCGAAGGCTGCGACGTCGGCGGCGATGCCCTGCTGGCGTGCTCGTTCGCTGGCGAGGCTCCGGCGGCCAGCGCGCTGGAGCAGGCGACGACGACGGTGTGCGCCTGCCCCTGCGACGAAAGCTGCGAGGCCGCGCCATCGGTGTGCGCAGGCGAAACGCTCGACCTCCTCTGCCCCTCCGCGCAGGCAACGACCGTGACCGCGGGCGCCAGGGCCGCGCAAGACAGCCGCGGCACGGCCAGTGGCGTCGATCCGCCGACGCGATGCGAGGTCGTCTTCTCGGTGACATCCGGCGAAGAGATCGGCGCGCTGCAGGTCGAAGTGAACTCGACCGACCCGGGCGTGCAGTTTCGCGGCACTGGCCCGTCGGTGGAGTGCGTGGGGCTCGCGCAGGGCGGAATCACGTCGTTCAACGAGCTGGGCCAGTCCCTTTATTACGGAGTGATCTCGCTCAACGGCATTCAAGGGCCGGCCGATCTCTTCCAATGCATGGTGGAAGGAACGGGCTCCCGTGACGCGGACGACTTCGACGTCTTCGTGATCGAGGTCGTCGATGCGACCGATCCTTCGTTGCGGCCCATTTCCCCGACCGTCGAGCACACGGGCACGCGTGACTGCCATCCGCTGACGCCGCCGACGACCATCGGCTGCGATGTTGCCGCGTGCTCGAGCACGACCAGCTCGAGCACGTTGACGACCTTGTGCCCTGACTGCACGACGACCACGACGATCCCGTGCGTGGATTGCCCGAGCACGTCCTCGACCGTCACCTCGACCTCGACCCCCACCAGCAGCACCACGAATACCTCGAGCACCACGTCGACGGTGCCTGCTGCTGCAACATTGCGGATTTCTGTCAGCAGCGAAGCAGCATTGAGTGCCGCCACCGTTGACGCCCGCGTGTCCAATACGAACCTGACCTCCTGCGAGGTCCTGATCGGCGCGAGCGCGGTCAGCCACGACCAGGACGATCTGTCCGCATGCCTGTACTTCGATTCGCCGCTGGCCGCCGGCACGCACGCCGTCATCGAGTGCAGCCTGAGCAATGTCGACGGCGCCGAGGTCAGCGCCGGCATCGTCCGGGCGCTCAACGAGCGACTGGAGACGGTCGAGGACGCCGAGGTCGACGTCCAGATCTTCGACTAGGAGCGTGGCGGTGCCTAGGGGCCGCGCCGTCGCGGCCGCTTGCGCATCGCTCCTCCCGGTGTAGCAGGAGCCATGAGCAACCCGTCCTCCGACTGGCGCACCATCGATCAGACTATCAAGGCCGCAGCCGATTCGGGCGCCGTTCCCGGCGCGGTGGCGATCATCATCGGACGCGACGGCGTCCTGCACGAGGCCGCCGCCGGAACACCGCACGGCACCGGCACGATGTTCCGCATCGCATCGATGACGAAGGCGGTCACGAGTGTGGCCGCTCTGCAGCTCGTCGAGCAGGGCCGGCTCTCCCTCGATGCGGCGGTGGCGAGCATCGTGCCCGAGTTCGGCGAGCTGCAGGTGCTCGAAGGTTTCGACGGCAATCGCCCGCGCCTGCGGCCGCCTGCGCGTCAGGCGACGATCCGCCAGCTCATGACGCACACCGCCGGGCACGGCTACTGGTTCAGCAACGCCGACCTGCTGCGCTACCACGACCTCACCGACACGCCCACCGTCATCACGGGCCGGAAGATCTCCATCCGCACGCCGCTCGTCAGCGATCCGGGCACGCGCTGGGAATACGGCGTCAACACCGACTGGCTCGGCCTGGTGGTGGAATGCGTGAGCGGCAAGACGCTCGACCGCTACTTCGCGTCGCACATCTTCGAGCCCCTTGGCATGAAGGAAGCCTCCTTCACGCCGACGCAGGAGCAGCGCTCACGGATGATGCCCGTGCATCAGCGCGTGGGAGCGCAACTCGAGCTCAATGGCTTCGAGTTCGAAGGCCGGCCCGAGTTCTGGGCCGGCGGCCACGGCGTCTACGCGACCGCGGGGGACTTCGGCCGCTTCCTTCGCGCCCTGCTGCGAGGCGGCGAGCTCGACGGCGCGCGCATCCTGCAGCAAGACACCAGCGACCTCATGTTCAGCGATCAGCTCTCGGGCATCGCGCTGCCCGAGCAGATGAAGTCGGCCGTGCCCGAGCTGACCAACGACGTCGCCACGCCGCCCGTGCGGCAGACCTGGGGCCTTGGCCTGCACGTCGTGCTCGAGGATCTGCCCGGCATGCGGCGCGCGGGCACCGGCGACTGGGCGGGTCTCTTCAACTCCTACTACTGGATCGATCGCACCAGCGGCATGGCCGGAGCGTTTTTCACGCAGATCCTGCCCTTCTTCGACCTCGGCGCCGTGCAGACCGCGATGAGCGTGGAGGCGGCGGCCTACGCGCAGCTCGGCATCGTCTGAGCAGGCCACTGCCGTTGCCCGTTCCGGCGGGAGCCGGGAAGAGGGACGCCGGCCTATCTTGGCGGGCGGAGGTTGGTGCGGCCGCCCTGTCGCGTGCTGACCGCGCCCTTGGCGTTGTCCTCGACGACGACGCCGCTGACCTGCACGTTGGCATCACCCGAGGCCACGATGCCGAAGCCGCCGTTGGAGGCCACGCTTCCGCCGCGCAGCTCGGCCATCGATCCGTCGATGGCGACGACACCCGAGTCCCCATTGGCATCGATGTGGGTGTCGGTCAGGACGGCCTTGGCCGCCAGCGACAGCCGCAGGCCGTCGCCGTTGGGCACCTTCTCGGCGAACTCCTCCCCGGTCCCGTTGGCCACGATCAGATTGCCCGTGCCGGTTATGCGTGCGTCACCCGCGCCCAGTCCCTTGTCGAAACTTCCGGCGATGATGCTGCGCTCCAGGCGCACGTGACTGTTCTTGGTGACGGTCACGCCATCACGGTTGGCGACCACCACGCTGTCCCGCAACGTCGCTTCGGCGTGGTCGAATACCAGCAGCCCCTTGCCCTTGGTGCGAAAGCCGTTGCCCATGAGGAGGCAGCGATCCACGAGCACCGGCCCGGCGGCGGCCGAAACCCCGACGCCGTCATCGAGATTGTCGAGCGCGACGACGTCCCGGATCGTGACGTGGTTCGCCTTGGCGCCTCGCACGGAGACACCGTCGAAGGTGAAGCCGGCCGCCGTCAGATTGCGCACCGTCACGTGCGCGGCGGTGATGGCCAGGCCATCGCAGCCGGCCTTACCGCCGGGCCGCACGCAGCCGGGACCTTCGCGAATGGTCGCGCCGCCGCCGTCGATCACCGTGCCGTCGGCCGTGATCTCGGGCAGCGCGCTCTCGACGATGATCGCGTCAGCGGCGTCGATGGCGATCGAGATCGTCGCAGGCTCTTCGGCCAGGTTGGCTTCCTCGATGGCTGCGCGAAGCGAGCCGGCGCCCGAATCCGCCGCCGACGTCACCCGCAGCGTCTCGCCACTCGATGGCGCGGCCGCCAGCACGCATGCACACGCAGCCGCGGCCGCGATTGCCCGCGGCAATCTTCTCATTGCGACATGTAGATGCCGCCGTTGGGCGACAGGACCTGACCGGTGACGAACGTCGAGTCGGGGCCGGCAAGGAACAGCGCGGCGGCTGCGATCTCCTCGGGCCTGCCCAGCCGCTGCAGCGGGGTCTGCATGGCGATGAAGCGCTTCTGCTGCTCCTGCAGCGGATCCAGGAGCGGCGTCTCGATGTACCCGGGCGCGATCGCGTTGATCAGGACGCCGTAGCTGGCGGCCTCGCGAGCCGTCGCGCGCGTGAACGCCAAGATCGCACCCTTGGCGGCGCAGTAATCCGGTGCACCCTGCAGCGAAGCGGTCCCCATGATCGAGCCCATGTTGATGATGCGCCCGCCCTGCCCCCGCCGCCTCATGCGCGGCAGCGCCTCGCGCGTGCAGTAGAACGTGCCGTACAGATGGATCCTGAGCATCCGGTCGAACATCTCGTCGGTGATGCGATCGACGCAATCCAGATGCGTGCTGATCGTGCCCGTCGACATCAGCTCCATGACCTGCGCCTGCGACTGCTCCTGCATGGTCTGGATGTAGTCGGGATCGGTGTGGATGATGCCGGCATTGTTCACCAGGATGTCGACGTCGCCGACCTTCTCGTCGAAGGCGGCGAACGCATCGCGCACCGAAGCCGAGCTCGCAACGTCGCACCGCAGCGCAACCGCGTCCGGGCACTGCGCGGCCACGGCGGTTGCGGCGGCCAGATCGATGTCGGTGACGCACACCCGCGCCCCTTCGCCGGCGAACGATCGGGCGATGGCCGCGCCGAGACCCGATCCGCCGCCGGTGATGAATGCGTTCTTCCCCGCCAGCTTCATCACACCAGGCTCTTGGCGTAGTCCCAGGTGAAGCGGCTCGTGATCGTCATCTCCAGCAGCACGGTGCTGTCGAAGCCGTCGGCGGTCATTTCCAGGTATGCATCGCCCATGTCGGCGCCCAGATAGTGGTGGGCGGTGCTTCGGCGGATGCCGTCATCGGGCGGCAGCATGCGCACGGTTCCATGCAGGATGGCACCCTTGTACGGCGCCACCCGCGTATCCAGCGTCAGGGAGACGTGGGGATTGGCCGCCACGTTGCGCGCCTTCTTGGAGGTACCGTCGACGTGGATGTAGATCTTCTCGTCGTTGTACTCGAACCACACCGGCGAGCCCTCGGGCCGCCCCTGCGCATCCACCGTGCACAGCACGCCGATCTCCGGCAGGGAGAGGAACTCGCGCAACTCGCTAGCGGTCAGTTTTCCTGGCATCTGGACCTCCGCGGCCGACTGTAGGAACGGGAGGCACGCAAGACAAGGCGTGCGTCAGGCGGCAGCGCTCCCGTTCCCCGCGTGGCGCATCACGACCACGGTGATGTTGTCGCGCCCGCCAGCCGAGTTGGCGGCGTGGATGAGCCAGGTGGCGGCCTCCGCCGCCGAGCCGGCGTGCGCGAGCAGCCTCGCCATGCCTTCCTCGTCGACCGCCTCCCACAGACCATCGCTGCATAGGACCACCACGTCGCCGTCCTCGAGCCCGACCGTGTCGACGTCCACATTGTAGCCTTCGGGAATGCCCAGCACCTCGGTGACGATGTTGCGGTCGGGCCGGTGGCGCACGGCCTCGCGGGTGAGGACACCTTCGCGCACGAGCGTGCCCAGCCGCGAATGGTCGACGGTGACGAAGGCGGCGCGGCCCTGGCGCCAGACATAGCCGCGCACGTCGCCGACATGGGCGATCACGGCGACATGGTCTTGGATGGCCGCGCCGATCAGTGTCGTGGCCATCGTCAGCTCCGCGGCTGCCGGCCGCGGCTGCGCAAGAACCCTTTCCTGCGCAGCGGCGAACGCGTCGCCGAGATCGGTGCCGAGCTGCCGCGCCACCGTTTGCGGCCGCGAGGGAACGGCCGGCGCGCTCGAGCGCGCATCGAAGCGGCTCTCCAGCAACTGCGCCGCCGCCACGACGGCGACGCGGCTGGCGATGTGTCCATCGGGCAGGCCGCCGAGCCCATCGGCCACCAGCGCGAAGCGCTCGCGCCGGTCCACCCAATAGGCATCCTCGTTGCGACGGCGCACGCGGCCCACGTCGGTCGCGCCTGCGGCCGCGTCGCTGCAGCGGGTCAGTGCCGCCCGGACGCGAGCTTCGTCATCGAGGAGATCAGCCATCGTTGAAGGTTAGCCTCTTCAGAACGGGCGAGGTACGGTCAGCGTCCTTTGTCCCAGAATCCATGACCCTGTCGAGGATCGACTCGTGAAACGCAAGCCCGTCAAGCCGCTACTGCGTACGGCTGCCACCGCCATTCATCGCCTGCACCTTCGCAGCTACGAGGTCTATCAGCCGGTTTTTACGCCCGGGGGTTACGTCCTTGGCGTCCGCGACTGCGAAGTGCGGTGGGATGCGATCGCCCCGGTTCTGACTGCGGTCGGGGCCAGGAGCCTGGTCGATCTCGGCTGCTCGGAAGGCTACTACGTCGTGCGTGCCGCCCGCTCGGGCATTCCCTTCAGCGTGGGCGTGGACTTCGATCAGCGCCGGATCTTCACCTGCACCAGCCAGGTCGTCCTCAACGATCTACAGGGTGCCGGCTTTTTGATGTCGGCCGTCGACGAGAAGCTCCTCGAGGCCCTGCCGAAGTTCGATGCCGTCATCTTCCTGTCGGTCATCCATCACATGATGTACCAGAACGGCGTCGAGTACGCGCAGCGGATCCTTCGACTCGTGGCGCAGAAGACCGGCAAGGTCTGTCTCTTCGAGATGGGCCAGTCCGACGAGCACAAGGAAAGCTGGGCCAAGAAGATGCCGGACATGGGGCCGGATCCGCACGAATGGGTCCGCCGCTTCCTGCTCGAGAACGGCTTTACCCGCGCCGACAAGATCTCGCAGGCGAGGTCGTTTGCCGGCGAGAGCCAGCGCGCGCTGTTCGCGGCCTACCCGTGAACATCGGTCTCAGGCCTCGGCGGAGCAGCCGGCGTTGACGCTCTGGCCCACCGCCCGCTTCAGCGTCGACAAGGCGTCGGAGGCGGCGATGGTGCCGCTCCCGTCGAAGTCGCAGCGCGAAGGCGGACACGCCACGCTCAGCCCCACCGCGGCGTGAAGGACCGTCAGGGCATCGGAGGCCACCACGCTTCCGTTGCCGTCGGCATCACCGCACAGCTCCTGCGATAGCGTCGTGGTCGTGGTGCCCGCCACGCGCATCACCGCATCCAGGCAGTCCAGACGCGGGATCGAGCGTCCCGTCAGCGGATCGAAGATTCTCGTGGGCGAATCGACCATCGCCGTCAGCATCTGCGACGGCGAGAGATCCTCGTCGGCCTGCCTCAGCGCGGCGGCGCAGGCGGTCACCATTGGAGCGGCCTGCGAGGTGCCGAAGAAGGTCGAGACGGTGCTGCCGAGCCCGGTCGACGTCACGGGAGCTCCGGGCGCCAGCAGATCGGTCAGCTGATTGCGGTTGCTGAAGCAGGTGATCTTGTCGGGCGCGGTCGATGGCTCCTGGCAGAAGACGTCGGGCGAGCCGACGTTGGCGTCCCACACCGCGGCCACCGACGCCACGTCGCTGATGCACGCAGGCGCAGCCATCATGGTGCCGCTCCCGTTGTTGCCGCTGGCGGCCACGGGAAGAACGCCGATGTCGCGGATGGCGTCGGCGGCCTGCGCCAGCGCGATGAACGTGCTGTCGCAGTTGCCCTGGGACAGCAGATTGGTCGCCAGGCTCATGTTCACGGCGGCGACGTCTTCGTTGTTGGCGTCGCTCCATTGCCGAACCCAGTCCAGTGCCATCGCGATGTCGGCCGTGGTGCTGAAGAACCCGTCATCGTCGAGCACACGCACCGCGACGATGTCGACGTCGGGCGTCGCGCCCACCGGAGCCCCGGCGCCGCCACCGGATGCGATGATCCCGGTGACGTTCGTGCCATGACCGTCGCCGTCGGCGGCAGCACCCGATCCATGCTGCTCCGCGTTGCCGTTGGGGCAGCAGTCCTCCGAGCAGTAGCAGGCCTCGGCCACGACGCTGCCGACCAGCGCCGGGTGCGACTTCTGCACGCCGCTGTCGATGACTGCCACCGTGACTCCGGCGCCGGTCAGGCCTGCCGCGCGGGTGTCGCTCAGATTGGCCAGCGGCAGCGACTGCAGCAGCGCCTTGCTGCCGCCCGAGTCGGGCAGGATGCGCCGCACGAGCGGATGGCGCAGCGCCGCCGCCGAAGCCTGCGAATCGATCCACCCGGCCACGAAGCTCAATCCTTCGAAGCGGTGCGTGATGTGGAAGCCCTGCGGCGCCAGATCCGAAGCGACGACCTCGCGGGTGGCCTGCACCCAGGGCCTGCGTCCCTGCCAGCTCTGCTCTTCGTGCGCTCCGGCGCCTGCCGCCTTCAGGTCCAGCTCCAGGAATACCCGCACGCGGTCGGCCTGCCCGAGCTGCTCGAGCACGAGCGGATGCACGCGGCCGCTACTCGCCAGCTCGGCCAATACACCGGCATCGGCGCCGTAACCGAGCGTTGCCGCCGTCGCGAGGAAGGCGGCCGCAAGGGTCAGAACGAAGCGCGCGTGCATCACTGCAGCGGAGAGTTCGCCTTGACCGGCCACGTCACCGCCTCGCGCGTCCAGGCCGCCTCCGATCCGGCTCGCCGCCACTCCACGGCGACCCGAAACTGACCCGGTTCGGGAATGGCCAGCCCACCGATACGCACGCGGTGTCGCTCGCCTGCCGGCTTGACGGCGACCGAGTCGGAGGCGAATACGATCTCGGCGCCGCGAAGAAGCAGCAGCCTCACTTCCAGGTCCGCGCCGATCTCGTCGGCGTCGACTTCGAAGAACGCATGACTGTGCACGGCCAGACGCGCCGGATAGTGCGGCGGGCGGAACTCTTCGAGCAGGAAGAAAAGGCTGAAGTTGTTGGTGTAGCGGTCCAGCGTCGAAGCCTGCGCCACCGCCAGCATGAAGCATCGCACGGTCCAGGAAATGTATTCGAGGCGCAGCGCGGAAGACAGTCGCGCCGCCGCGCCGCGCCGCGGATGTCACCGACTTGCATGCGCGTGGCGCGGTCCAGAGAATCGCCCGCCCTTACGAGGAGGCCGCCGTGTATCCAGCCGCCCATGCCGCCGAGAATCCCGACAAGCCCGCCTACATCATGGCCGACAGCGGCGAGGTGGTGACGTACGGCCAGCTCGATGAGCGTTCCAACCGATGCGCGCAGATGCTCTGGTCGCTGGGCCTGCGGCGCGGCGACGGCATCGCGATCATGATGGAGAACCATCCGCGCTTCCTCGAGATCTGCTGGGCGGCGCAGCGCTCCGGCCTCTACTACACCGCCATCAGCTCGCGCCTGACGCCGGCCGAGGTCGCCTACATCGTCGGCGACTGTGGCGCCAAGGTGATGTTCACGTCGGCGGCCAAGGCCGACGTGGCCTCCGAAGCGGCCGCTTCGTGCGGCGGGCTCCTCGCGCGCCTGATGGTGGATCAACCCCTGCACGGCTTCGACTCGTATGAAACGGCCGTGGCCCGCTTTGCGCCCGAGCCGCTGGCCGAGGAGCTCGAAGGCGCCGACATGCTGTACTCGTCGGGAACGACGGGAAAGCCCAAGGGCGTCAAGATACCGCTCAGCGGACAGCCGGCAGGCACGCCCAATACGATGGTGGCGTTCGTGGCGGGCCTCTACGGCGTCGGCGCCGACAGCGTCTACCTGTCGCCGGCGCCGCTCTACCACGCCGCTCCGCTGCGCTTCAACATGACGGTGCACCGTCTCGGCGGCACCTGCGTCATCATGGAGCACTTCGACCCGCAGCAGGCTCTCGCGCTCATCGAGAAGTATCGCGTCACGCACAGCCAATGGGTGCCCACGATGTTCGTGCGCATGCTCAAGCTCGACCAGAGCCAGCGGCGCGCGCACGACCTGTCGAGCCTCAGGGTCGCCGTCCATGCCGCGGCGCCCTGCCCGATTCCCGTCAAGCAGCAGATGATCGAATGGTGGGGGCCGATCCTGTTCGAGTACTACGGCGGCACCGAGGGCAACGGTCTTTGCGCGATCACCTCGGAGGAATGGCTCCGGCACAAGGGGTCGGTGGGCAAGCCGATCCTGGGCAAGCTCCACATCGTCGACGATGACGGCAACGAGTTGCCGTGCGGCGAACCGGGCACCGTCTACTTCGCCGAAGGCGGCCGCTTCGAGTACCACAACGATCCCGACAAGACGCGCCAGGCGCACAACGACAAGGGCTGGAGCACTCTCGGCGACGTCGGCTACGTCGATGAGGAAGGCTATCTGTACCTGACCGACCGCAAGGCGTTCATGATCATCTCGGGCGGCGTCAACATCTATCCGCAGGAGGCCGAGAACGTGCTCATCACGCATCCGAAGGTCGCCGACGTGGCCGTCTTCGGCGTTCCCAACGAGGACTTCGGCGAAGAGGTCAAGGCCGTGGTGCAGCCGATGGACATGGCCGACGCGGGCCCGGAGCTGGAACGCGAGCTGATCGACTTCTGCCAGCGCCAGCTCGCCAAGATCAAATGTCCGCGCAGCATCGACTTCGAGGCCGAGCTGCCCCGCCATCCCACCGGCAAGCTCTACAAGCGGCTGCTTCGCGATCGCTACTGGAGCGGACGGCAGTCGCGCATCGCCTGAGCGGCCGGGCGCGGGACCTCATCGGGCGCGACGCGTGCGTCGCTCTTCGCGTCGAGCGATCGGGCGCCGCGGCCGAGGTGGTTTTCCGGCAAGCGCTTCAGTTCTCGGGAGCGATGGGTGGTGCCGCGCTGTCGCCGCCCTTGCCAGCCGCAGCCGCTCCCGCGCGCGGCGCCGGCGGCGGCGGTATGCCATCGGCGTCGAACTTGCGCGCGAACACTCGCACGTTGTGAACCTGGAAGCGCGGCGGCGTCACGTCCTGGTACTCGTGCCGGCGCCATCCTGCCTGGCCGGGCACGATGCCGCGGCCGCTGACGATGATGTTGGGCATGCGCCCGTCGCGCAGCGGGCGGTAGGCATCGGTGTCCATGTGCCGGTTGAGATCGTCCCAGAAGAAGCCGTAAGGCACCCAGTTGTTCTGATGCAGCAGCGCCAGCAGATGCATGGGCCCGAGCATCCAGACGGTACGGCGGTGGTCGTAGTAGAGGCGGATGGCATCGGCCATCGCACGCTGATCCGCAAGGCCGAACGCGGCGCCCGGGCCGATCAGGCGGGCGATCAGACGTCCCTGCATGTAGCCCCAGCCCAGCAGCAGCATCACCACTGCCCAGGCCACGGCAATGCGGCGACGTGAGGGGCTGCCGAGCAGCAGCAGCTCGCCGAGCAGCCATCCGCATGCCACGGCGTAATACGGCTGCACCAGGAGCAGGTCGGGATGCGCCTGGTGCTCGTAGACCGTGAACGCGAATCCGAGATGCGCGGCGATCCAGAAGGCGGTGACCTCCGGCCGCGCGCGCACGGTCTCGACGACGGCGCGCGGCCGTGCCAGAGCACCCGCCCAGCGCACGAGCACCACGAGCAGGAACAAGGCCGGCAACAGCCGCGGCCATGCGCGATAGGCGCGTGCGTCGGTGACGACGAACCAGAAGTTCTCGAAGAGGCTGTCCATCCGGTGGATGCTGCCGGTGGGCAGCACGAACTCCTGGAACAGCTGCTCGCCGGCGACGCCGTGCCAGACGAAGTAGGCCTCGTACGCTGCGGCCGCGATCGCCGCGCCGAGCGCCACCAGCGTCGCCCGACGCAGCGGCGCCTCGCGCGACAACAGCAGGGACAGTCCGATCGACCCGAGCACGATCGCCGATGGCTGCCAGCACAGCAGCGCGCACGCAGCGGCGAAACCGCTGGCGATGTACCTTCGCGCGATCATCAGCACGTGTGCCGCCAGCATGGCCGTGACCGTGAACACGTGGGGCCGGCCGCCCGAGGCTCCCTCCAGGAACAACCCTTCGACCACCATCAGCGCCGCGCCAGCTGCCACGCCCGCCACCGCATGGCCCGACAACATGGTTGCGAGCCGGTACGCGAGCCATACGCTCATCAACACCGAGGCCACGCTCAAGGCGCGGAAGGACATGACCGGGTCGATGCCCGCGATCGCACCGGCGGCAATGGCGGCGCCCGACAGGAGCGAGCTGAGCTGCGTCTTCGGATCTGCCATCGAAACGTGCGGCGGCACTCCCGCCGCCGCGCGCTCGGACAGGAAGAAGAAGATCTGGTTGTCGGCCAGAATCGCGCGGCCGGTGATGTCGTAGGCCGCGCAGACGCTCAGTGCCGCTGCGAGCAGCAGAGTCACCGCGATGGCGCGCACCGCTTTCACGACGGCCCCCGCTGCGAGGGCGACGCCGGCCGATTCTGCGGCCGCGCCGGAGAGCGCCGGAGATTTTCGAGAATGCTCCGCTCGTCTTGCCGCTCAGGGACGGCAGCGCCGCGGCTCTTCGGTGCCGGCGCGCGGCGCGTATCGCGTGGCGGCGCGGCCGCATCGCTGCCCCTGCGCGGCGGCGCGGCCTCACTTCGTGGAGCGGCGGACTTGTCACTGGCCTCCGCAGGCTGCGTCTTCGGCTTGGGCTTTTCGGGAACCGCCGAGACGGCAACGCCGAGCAGAGCACCGATCTCGACGCGCCCGCCGGTTTCGGCCAGCGTCGCGGCGGACTCGCCGTGCTCGTCCTGAAGCGACTTGTCGGCGCCGGCGTCGAGCAGCTGCGCAACGAGGGCACCGTGCCCGTAGAGCGTCGCCACCATCAGCGCCGTGCGGCCGGCTGCGCTGCGATGATTCACGTCGGCTCCTGCTTGGAGCAGCTCGCCGGCCGTGCGGGCCTGCCCGGCGGCGGCGGCGAGCATCAGCGCGGTCCAGCCGTCGCTCGGCCGTTGCGCCTCGGCGTCGTCGGCGAAGAAGTTGGCGCGATCGGCAATCGATGCGCTGGCCGCCGGCACCCATCTTTGCGCATCGACGGCGGCGCCGCGCTCGAGCAGCGCGCGCACCATCGTCACCACGCCCGACTGTGCAGCGCGCATGAGAAGCGTCATGCCTTCGGTATCGCGCCGATCGATGGCGCCGGCTCGCTCGAGCGCGAGCACCACGGCGCCGTCGGCGCCGCGAAGCGCCATCCGCGCCCGTCGCGCCAATGTGTTCTGCCCGGTGCGCTCCCACGAAGCGCCGGCAAGCGTCAGGGTCGCGACCATGTCGAGGTCGTCCTGCCGAACGGCAAGATCGAGCGGCGTCGCGGCGCCCCTGGCACGCGCGTCCGGCGCCGCACCGTGCTCGAGCAGCAGCCTGGCAAGCGGAGCGTGCCGGGCAGTGACGGCAGCGAACAATGCGCTCTCGCCGAACGCCGTCGCCTGCGCGCGCGCGCCGAGCTCGAGCAGCTCGGCGACGCGGTCCTGCCGTCCGGCGGCCGCGGCGCGCACGAGCATCGCGTCGAGCACCGTCTGGCGAACCGGCGCCTCGCCGACGGCCTGCACGAGCGTCTCGAACGACCGGCTCCTGGCGCGCGCCGCCGCGATCTGCACTGCCGAACGCGCCGGACCGCCAGCGAGCGGATCGGCGCCGGCTTCGATGAGCGCCCTCGCCGTCTCCACGCGCGCCTGAAGAACGGCCAGCGCAAGCGGAGTGCGGTTTGCCTTTGCCGGCGTGTCGGCTGCGGCGCCGCGTTGCAGGAGAAGGCGCAGGCTCTCGACGTTGCCGCGTTCGGCCGCCTCCCCAAGCGGAGTCTGTCGGGCCCGGGAGCGGACGTCGACGGGCGCGCCGTCGTCCAGGAGCGCGCGCAGCCGGCCGGCATCAGCGCCTGCCGCCTCGATGACGGCGCGCGTGAGGCCACCACGTTCGCCACGCTGGCATCGCGCGGCCGGCGGCTGCGCAATCGTCAGGGCAATGGCCACCAACGCCGTCGTTGCGCCCAGAGGAACTTTCCGCACTTGCGTCAGCCTTTGGTCACGGACGGACCCGACGGCAGATCCTGCAAGGAGAAACCCCACTCGGCCAGCATCGCTTCCTCGTCTTCGGCGGACGCGGCCTTCTTGTAGCGGGCGCCCGAGCGTCCCTTCACGCGGCGTTCGCACTCGGCCCACGTCGCGTGGCGCGCCGGAACGCCGTCGACGACGCTCAGATACGAATAGGCTTTCTTGGCTTTGGCGGACTCTTTCGGCGACGGCGCCGCGCCGGGCTGCGGGATCGCTGCCAGATCGTGCGCGTATCCGCGGTACGCGCCCTGATAGAGATCGACGTGCTTGCCGCTGGCAAAGCCGGTGGCGATGGCATCGGCCCGCTCGTTGCCCGGCGTTCCCACGTGTCCGCGCACGTAGCGCCACTCGACCTTCGCGCACCGGGCGAGCGCGATCTCCAGGGCCTCCCACAGATCGCGATTGGCGACATCCCCGCCTTCGGCAGTCTTCCAACCGCGGCGCTTCCAGCTCTTCGTCCAGACCGTCACGCCGCGGATCAGATAGGTCGAGTCGGTCAGGATCGTCGTGCGCGATGCCGCAGCGCCGGCCGCTGCGCCGATCCATTCGAGCGCACGCAGGGCAGCCGTCAGCTCCATGCGATTGTTGGTCGTATGGCCGCCGCTGCCACCGAGCTCGCAGACGGTCGATCTGGCCACCCACAGCACGGCGCCCCAGCCGCCGGGGCCGGGATTTCCTTTGGCGGCACCATCGGTGAACGCCCACACTTCGATGGTCTCGTCCACCGTCGCCAGCGTCAGGGTTCGTCGAGATCCAGGGCCAGCGCGATGCCGGCGAGGTTGAGACCGTAGTACCGGCTCAGGCGGATGATGGCTGCCAGACGATCGAGCACGTGCGACGGAATGACCACGTCCGACCCGACGCGGCGGCCGCTGCCGAGCAGGCCGAATTCGTAGACCTCGCGAACCCACGACACCTCGCAGTGGTAGCACTCGGCCACGGTCTCCAGGCTGAGATAGCTCTCGCCTTCGATGACGACTCGCACCTGCCGCGTCACTGCTCCAGCTCCTCGCGGGCGCCGCCCGTCACCTTGCCCGGTGTGACCTCGGCCAGCCTGCGGAGCTGCTCGAGCTGTTTGGGCCCGAGCTCGGGCAGCGCCAGGCGCACAATGGCATAAAAGTCGCCGCGCTGCCCGCGGCTGTCTTCGAGCCCCTTGCCGCGAAGGCGCAGCCTGGCGCCGGCCTTGGTTCCCGGTTTCACGCTGAGGCTGACCTTGCCGGTGGGCGTGCGCACGCCCACGCGTGTTCCGAGCTCCGCCTCCCAGGGCGCCAGCGGGAGATCGGCCTCGACATCCTCGCCGTTGAGGCGGAACACCTCGTCGGAGGACAGGCGTATCGTCAGATACAGGTCGCCGGCCTCGCCTTCGGTGTCGCCGGCTTCGCCCATGCCCTTGAGCCGCATCGTCATGCCGTCGCGCACGTTCTTCGGAATGGCGACGTCGATCGTTCGCCGCTCGCGCACGCGGCCGACACCGACGCACGCCGGGCAGACGTGCTCGCCGATGAAGCCGACGCCTCCGCAGCGGTCGCAGGTCTTGTTGACGGGGATGTCGAAGCGGCTCTTGCCGCCGGCGAGCGCCTGGCTGATCGGCAACGACAGCTCCGCACGCACGTCGGCACCACGATGGCGGAAACGGCCGTGGCGGGCGTGCCCGCCCTGCTGGCGGCGAAGCTGCTCGCCGAACAGGGACTCGAAGAACTCGGAGAAGCCGCCGCGGCCGAAGGCGGCCTCGAACTCCTCGGGCGACATGCGCTGCTCGCCCGGCGGCGGCTGGAAATCCTGGCCGTGCTGCCAGTTCTGCCCGAAGCGATCGTACTTGGATCGCTTTTCCGAGTCCGAAAGCACCTCGTAGGCTTCGGCGATGCGCTTGAACCTCTTCTCCGCCTCGTCGCGGTCCTTGCCGTCCTTGTGGCGGTCGGGATGCCACTTGAGCGCCAGCTTGCGGTACGCCTTCTTGATGTCGTCGGCGCTGGCGTCACGAGGAACCCCGAGCACGGAGTAGTAGTCCTGGAATTCCACGAGGCCATCCTAATGCCGAGGGCGCGTCGCACAAGGCGCGGGCGGCCCGGATGCGGACGGCGGTGCGGAGCAACGTTCGCCCCGCAGGCCGTCGCCCGGCGCGCACGCGTCAGTCGTCGTCGGGCGCGATCTCCTCGAGTTCGCGTCCCGCCGTCTCCGGCACCAGGGTCAGGAGCAGCAGCGGCGCCGCCAGCGAGCACCACGCCATCGCGGTGATGGCGGCCGAGTGGCTGCCCAGCGCGTCGTAAAGCAGGCCCTCGGCGGCCAGGCCCGCTGCGATCGCCACCGTGGCGACGATGCTGCGCGCGGCCGAGGCGGTGGAGCGATAGGAGGTCGGAAACAGCTCGCTGCCGAGGGCCGCGAACAGCACGTCGATGCCGAACTGGGTGAAGATGACCATGATCCAGAACATCGGCAGCACGTAGCCCGCCGTGTTGTAGAGGCCGACGATGCCGATGGCATTGATGACGATGGCAGCCGACAGCACCGGACGGCGCCCGAAGCGATCGCTGGCGCGCCCGCACAGCAAGCCGCCGGTGATGGCCAGCAGCCCGCCGAGCAGGAACAGCATGCTGACGTTGGCGGGTGTGTAGCCGTGGATCTCCTGCAGGTACTTGGACTGGAACTGCAGGGCGCTGCCGACGGCGAACGAGACGGGGATCAGCGCCATGGCCAGGCCCAGCAGGCGCCAGGGGTAGCGCGTCAGCAGCTTGCGCAACGGGTCGAGCATCAGTGTGGGCACCTCGGCCGCCGCGCGCCGCCGCGCCTGCTCGGTGAACCGGTGCGTCTCTTCGAGCGTGCGGCGAAACCACACGATGAGCAGCAGCGGCAAGGCGCCGATGAAGTAGAGCGCGCGCCAGCCGTACGGCAGCACGTCGACCTGCGAGAACACGAGAGCGGCTACGCCGTGGCCGAACGCGCCGAAGGCGACCATCAGACCGATGCCCCAGCCTCGGGCATGGGAGTCGAGCTCCTCGGTCACGACGACGATGGCCAGCATCTCCTCGGAGTAGATGAACATGCGCGCCAGGAACTGCAGGACGGCGAACTCCACCGGGGTGCGGCAGAACGCGGTCAGGAACGTGCAGATGGTGAAGCCGAGCAGCGTCACCAGCAGCAGGCGCCGCCGCCCGATGCGGTCGGCCAGAATGTTCAGCGCCAGCGCCGGCAGCACGCCCAGGCGCACGATGCCGGTCAGATTGCCCAGACCGCTCTCGGTGACATCGAGCCCCTGCTGAATCTGCGGCAGCGCCAGACCCAGCAGGCCAAGGTCATACGAATTGACGAGATAGGTAAGACCGAGGGCGCCGAGCACCTTCCACTGCCGCTGCGTGACGCCCTCGGGCGTGCGGGAGTAGAAGAACAGCCACGACCACCACGGCTTGGCCGCCACTCAGCACGTCACCGCGCCGAGCGACGCGCTCGACACCAGCTTGGCGTACTTGGCCAGCACTCCGGTGCGGTAACGCGGCTCGGGAGCCTTCCACTGTGCGCGGCGGCGAGCCAGCTCCTCCTCGTCCACGTGCAGCTCGAGCAGATCCTTCTGCCCGTCGATCGTGATCATGTCGCCGTCCTGCACCAGCGCGATGGTGCCGCCGACGGCGGCCTCGGGCGCCACGTGCCCGACGACCAGACCGTAGGTGCCGCCCGAGAAGCGGCCGTCGGTGATCAGGCCGACCGAGTCGCCGAGGCCCTTGCCGATGATGGCCGAGGTCGGCGAGAGCATTTCGCGCATGCCCGGGCCGCCCTTGGGCCCCTCGTAGCGGATCACGACGACGTCTCCCTTGACGATGCGGTCGTTGAGGATGGCGCGCATGGCGTCCTCCTCCGAATCGAAAACGCGCGCAGGCCCGGTGATCTTGCTGCTCTTGAGACCACTGATCTTGGCCACCGCGCCTTCGGTGGCCAGATTGCCGCGCAGGATCGCCAGGTGCCCGTCCTTGTAGATCGGGTCGTCGAACGGACGCACCACGTCCTGGCCCGAGGGCGGATCGGCGGGCACGTGCTCGAGGTTCTCGGCGATCGTCCTTCCCGTCACCGTCGGGCAGTCGCCATGGATGAGGCCGCGCGCGAGCAGCATCTTCATGATCAGCGGAATGCCGCCGACGCGGTGCAGGTCGACGGCGACATAGCGGCCCGACGGCTTCAGATCGGCGATGACCGGGACCTTGCGACGGATGCGCTCGAAATCCTCGAGCGTCAGGTCGACCTCGGCGGCATGCGCGATCGCGAGCAGGTGCAGGACCGCGTTGGTCGAGCCGCCGACGGCGAAGTTGACGGCGATGGCGTTCTCGAAGGCCTTCTTCGTCAGGATGCGGCGCGACGTCACGTTGGCGCGAATCATCTCGACCAGCGCACGCCCGCTCTCGTAGGCGCTCTCGGCCTTCTCCGCATCCTCGGCCGCCATGGTGGAGGACCCCGGCAGGCTCATGCCCATCGCCTCGAAGGCGCTGCTCATGGTGTTGGCGGTGTACATGCCACCGCAGGCGCCCTTGCCGGGAATGGCGGCGCGCTCGACGGCGCAGAAATCCTCGTGCGAGATCCGTCCGGCATCGTACTCGCCGACGGCCTCGAACACGCTGACCACCGTCAGGTCCCTGCCGTTGAGATGGCCCGGCTTGATCGTGCCGCCGTAGACGAACACGGCGGGGATGTCGAGACGGGCCATGGCGATCATCGCGCCCGGCATGTTCTTGTCGCAGCCGCCGATGGCCAGGATGCCGTCCATCATCTGGCCGCGGCAGACGGTCTCGATCGAATCGGCGATGACCTCGCGGCTGACCAGGGAGCACTTCATGCCCTCGGTGCCCATGGAGATGCCGTCGCTGATCGTGATGGTGCCGAAGGTCTGCGGCATCGCCCCGCTCTCGCGCAGGCCGCGCGCCGCCTCGACGGCCAGCTCGCCGATGCCGGCGTTGCAGGGCGTGATGTCGCTGTGGGCGTTGGAGATGCCGACGATGGGCTTGCCGAAGTCCTCGTCGCGAAACCCGACCGCGCGAAGCATCGAGCGGTTGGGTGCGCGCTCGGTGCCCTCGGTGATGTGGTGGCTGTTGCGGTTCAGTCCGGTGGTCTGCGTCGATTGCGACATCGGCCGTGCTCTCCGGCACGGCAGCATACCCGAAAAGAATGACGGGGCGAGCGAGGCGCGCCGCTCCGCCGCTCTTCAGTCGGGAGGCATCGTCGTCGTCGTCGACGTGGTGGTTGAGATTTCGGCGCCGGCGGCCGATCCCTCGCAGTTCAGCTCGACCGGCTGCCCGACGGCGGCCTTGAGAATGGCCAGGGCGTCGCTGGCCGTGATGCTGCCGCTGCTGTTGACGTCGCAGACCGACAGCTCGCACTGGCCGCTGCCCACTGCCGTCTTCAGCGCCGCCAGCGAATCGCTGGCCTGGACGATACCGTTGCCCGTGGCGTCACCGCACACCGTCTCTGGCATGGTCGTGGTCGTCGTGACCGGGCACTGCGGCAGGCCGCTCGGCTCCTTGACGCAGCCCATGCCGACCTCGCAGCTGTTGATGGTGCACTCGTTGCCGTCTTCGCACGCGGCGTCGTCGGTGGCGTGATCGCAGCTGTCGCTCGTCTCGTTGCACGTGTCGGTCGTGCAGGCGAAACCGTCGCTGCAGTTGCGCGTTGCCGGCTGCGCCGGAATGCACCCGAGCGTGGCCGAGCAGAGCTCGTCGCCGTTGCAGAACGTGGTGTCCGCGCACATCGCGTGCACCGGCGTATTGGTGCACGCACCGAGCTGCATGCTGCAGGCGTCCGTCGTGCACGCGATGCTGTCGTTGCAGTTCGGCGCCGTCCCCTCGACGCAGCCGCTTTCGAGGTCACACACCTCGGTGCCGTCGCAGAAGTTGCCGTCGCTGCACGAGCCGTTGTTCGGGGTGTGCACGCAGACGGTGCCCTGGCACGTGTCGACGGTGCAGCTGACTTCGTCGCTGCAGTCGGTGACGTGCGTGCAGGTCGCGTTCTGGACGTCGCACGTGTCGACGGTGCACTCGCTGCCGTCACTGCAAAGCGGATTGGCGGGATAGCCGCCGACTGTCTGGGCGACGCAGCCGGCGAGCTGGCAGTCGGCCGTGCAGGCATCGTTCGGCGCCGTGTTGCCGTCATCGCAAGTCTCGCCCTGGTCGATCTCGCTGTTGCCGCACACCGGGCAGCCGAGCAGGTTCGCATTCACCTGCAGGACCGGCGCCGGAGTGATCGTGCCGTTGCGCACCGGCGGCTTGGCCGCATCACGGTAGATGAGGACGTTCTCGCCCGCGGTGGCGCCCGTGCGCGCCAACAGGAAGCTGCCTGCGTCCAGGCGCATGCTCTCGCGTGCGATCAGCGTGTTGACGCCATCCTGCGAGTTGTTGTTGTAGTTGGCGGTAGAGGTGAAGTGGATGCGGCAGGCTTCCAGCTCGACCTCCGCCGATATGCGGTTGGCGGTGAGCGTGCCGCTGACGGTCATGTCGCCGCTGCTGCGCGCCGAGAAGAAGCCACCGAAGCCGCCCTGGCGGCCGATCAGGCTGATGGCCCCTGCCAGCGTCATGTCTTCGCCGGAATTGATCTCGCCGATCCCTACGTTGCCGCCGTCCACGCTGAGCAGAGAGGTCGCCGACGCGTTGACGATGCCGTCCGCACTGACGTCGACGAAGCCGCCGTCACCGCTGAGCCCGTCCGACAGCGCCTCCAGCGTCCCGTGCACGGTGGCGTCGCCGCCCGCGTTCAGTGCGACCTCGCCACCGTAGCCGTCAGGGACCGATCCGCGCGAGACGAGGCTGACGAACTGGCCGACGACGATGTCGCGGCCCGCAAAGAGCAGGTGATCGCCGCCGTCGCCCGCAAAGTTGGTGACGTCCGTGTGGCCTTCCGACAAGAGGACGACGCGGTCGGCCCCGGAGCCACCGGAGAGCACGATGTCGCGCCCGGCCGTCATGTCGGTGAAGCCGCCGCTGCCGCTGCCGCCGATCGAGCTGACGGTGATATCGGCGTCGATGAGAATGTCGCGGCCGGCATTCATGGTGATCTCGCCGCCGTCGAAGTCGCCGCCGGTGGCGCTGACCGCGGTCCCGATGTCGATGTCCGTGCCGGCCGTGACGTTGAATTCTCCGCCATAGGCGAAAATGCCGCTGTCGACCTTGACGGCTCCGGTGACGTTGACGGCGCCGATGTAGGAACGGACCGTGACGCGCCCGCCGTCCGACTCGGCCTGGCTGCCGCTGAGGTCGATGCTGGAGGCAAGGGCGAGATCGCCGGTCGCGTTCAGGAAAAGATCGCCGGGAGTGACGGTCTTGCCCGTCACGGGTGCCGTCACGCTCAGGTTGCCGCTGCCCACCGAGCACGTTCCCGCCCCGCACTCGGCGTGCTGCAGGCACGGCATGGCGACGTTGTTGGAGCAGGCGCGGCGGGCGGTAACCGTGCCGCGAAAGCCGACGCCGCCCGCCTGAAGATTGATGCCCTTGCCGCCGACGGTGGTCGTGCCGGCCAGCACGGTGCCGATGTCGGCGCCGAAATCGAGCTGGCCATTGCCCGTCACCACGAGCTCGCGCACGCCAAAATCCAGGGTCGCATTGTCGACGACGATGACGCGGTCGGTGACCACGCAGGGATTGGCCGCGGGCGCGCAGACGTCGTCGGCGTGGTCGGCGGTGATGACGGCGAATGCGACGCGCGCGGAAGCGGCCGCGATCAGGGCCGCGGTGGGAAGGGTGAACCGAAGCAGATGCATTCCGGGATCAGCTCGCTGGCGCCGAAGCCTGCTGCTCGGCTGCCTCCGTGGTCTGGATGACCTGGTGAATCTCGAGAACGTTCGGGCCGGCGAACATCTCGGCCGGCGGGCGGTTGGAATGGGCTATGCGGAAGCTTTCGCTCTGGGTCCAGGCCCAGAACGCTTCCTCCGACTCCCAGTATGTCTGCACCAGGTAGTAGCCCTGCTCGGAGGATTCCTTCCAGCCGCCGGTGGCATGATCGAAGCGCCGCTGCACGGGCTTCAGGATCAGGTTCTTGATGAAGCCCGGCGAGCGGTCGATCAGGTGAGCGCGCTTGCGAAACCGATCCTCGAAGTCGGCCTCATGGCCCGCAGCGACAGGGATTCGGTTGGTCACGACAAACATGCGTCTCACCTCGCTCGTGGATTACGGACCCGGCGAGACTAACGACGAATGCCCCGGCGCACAACGCGCTTTCTCCCATTGTTTCGCGCTATCTTCGTGCCGTCGCGGCGCGTCTTGCCGTCTCCCCTTGCGCGCCCAGCGACAGCGCCAGCTCCTCGAGCAGAGCGGCCGTCTCCTCCCACCCGATGCAGGCGTCGGTGATGGACACGCCGTAGGAGAGCCTGCCGGAGACCTTCCAGTCCTGGCGCCCGGGGAACAGGTTGCTTTCCAGCAGCAGTCCCATCACGCGGCCCTCGCCCCCTTGCATCGTGGCGAGGACGTCGCGCGCAACCGCGGTCTGCCGCGCCGGGTCCTTGCTCGAGTTGCCGTGCGAGCAGTCCACCATCACCGGCCGAGCCACGCCCTCGGATGCCACCAGATCGGCAGCGGCCGCGATGTCGGCGGCCGAGTAGTTGGTGCGTCCGCCGCCGCCGCGCAGGACGATGTGGCGGTCGCGATTGCCGCGCGTCTTCATCACTGCGGTGACGCCGTCGGCGTTGATGCCGAGGAAGCTGTGGGGATGGCGCGCCGAGATCATGGCGTTGAGCGCGACGTCGAGGCCGCCGTCGGTGCCGTTCTTGAATCCGACGGGCATCGAAAGGCCGCTGGCGATCTCGCGGTGCGTCTGGCTTTCGGTGGTCCGCGCGCCGATGGCCGCCCACGAGACCACGTCGGCAACGTACTGCGGTGTGACCGGATCGAGCACTTCGGTGCCGCACGGGACGCCGAGCTCGTTGATCTCCAGCAGCAGGCTGCGCGCGAGCTCCAGGCCCCGCTCGATGTCGCACGATCCGTCCAGATCCGGATCGTTGATCAGGCCCTTCCATCCAACCGTGGTGCGCGGCTTTTCGAAGTAGGTCCGCATCACGATGAGCAGCTCATCACGCATGCGGTCGCGGATTGCGCCGAGCTTGGCGGCATATTCGAGCGCCGCTTCGGGATCGTGGATGGAGCACGGTCCCACCACGACCGCCAGGCGCCGGGCGTCACGGCCGTGAATGATGTCACGCAGCTCCTTGCGCGTGCGCGCGACCACCTCGGCCGCCCGCTCGCTCAGCGGCAGCTCCTTCTTGAGGTCCCTTGGCGGGCGCAGTGGCTTGGTCCCGATCACGTTGATGTCTTCCAATGTCTCTTTCATCGCCTGTCTCGCCTTCTCGTCCGTCGGCCGAGCCGCGAGCCGAAAAAGAAAAAGCCCCGGGAGGTCATCTCCCGGGGCTCGTCTTCCGCGTCTCGCGGCAAGGATGCTTTGCCGTTTACGCGCAGGGGGTCGGCCCGGGAGCTCTCCAGAGGCTAAAGTACCAAAAGAAGATGGAGGTCTTCGGGTTCATGCGCGTTCGCCTGGCCGGACCATAGCCGACGGTCCACGGGCCGGCAAGCGCTCGTTGCGACATCGGAACGCGAATCAGCCCACCCGAAGGAGCAGGACGGAGCCGGACATCGAAGACGGCTCGGGAGTGCGACATAGCCTGCATCGCATCGAGCGAGTGTCGGATCCGCTTGGAAGGCGTATCCGTCGCTCGCTCAGCCGATGCCGAGCTTGCGGCGGCCTTCCTCCGAAATCATCTGCGGGTTCCAGGGCGGGTCCCACACGATGCCAACGTGCGCCTCGGCCACGCTCGGTATCGAGCGCAGCTTCTCCTCCGCATCGCCGGCAATCGACGTCCCCATTCCGCAACCGGTTGCGGTCAGGGTCATCTTGACGTCGACGCGGTATCTGCCTTCGCCGGCTTCGGTGATGCGGGTGTCGTAGACCAGACCGAGATCGACGATGTTGACGGGAATCTCGGGGTCGTAGCAGGTGCGCAGCGCGGCGGTGACGAGGTCCTCGATGGGCCCCTCCCCGCTGGCAAGCACGCGCGCTTCCTCGGGAACATCCTTGCCGAGTGCGTCGGCGTCCAGGCCTGCGATCCGGAACAGCCCTCCGTAGGCCGGCGCCTGCACCGTGAAGGATCCGCCGAGCGACTGCGTAACGTAGACCTCGGTGCCCTTGGCGAGCTCGATCCGATCGCCCATCGGGATGCGAACGGCTTGCGTGTCTCGCGTCAGATCCAATCGTTCCATCGCGGCTCCCTTTGACGGGCCGGCGCGACGCGATGGCGACGCAGCGGCTCGCTCGTCTCTTCCGCCCCATCCATAGACCCGCCCTCGCCGGCCGACAAGCCGCGCGTCGGCGTCCGCACGACCGGCCGGCGCAATGGACTCGCACGGCGGCCGTGACCATGATGCGCCATGCGCGACCGAGGCAGCGCCGCGTCCGAGCGCCAACCCACCCTGGATACACGCGGCCGGCCGCTGCGCGACCTTCGCATCTCCGTCACCGACCGTTGCAACTTCCGCTGCCCCTACTGCATGCCGGCCGAGGTCTATGGTGAGCGCTACCGTTTCCTCCCACGCGAGGAGCTGCTCAGTTTCGAGGAGATCGTCCGGCTGACGCGCCTGTTCGTGGAGTCGGGCGCGGTCAAGATCCGTCTGACCGGAGGCGAGCCGCTGGTGCGCGCCGACCTGGCCTCGTTGATCGAGGGCTTGTCGGGAATCGAGGGAGTGGCCGACCTGACGCTGACGACCAATGGCGTGCTGCTCTCCGAGCAGGCTGCGGCGCTGGCGGCTGCGGGGCTTCGTCGCATCACCATCAGCCTCGACAGCCTGGATGAAGAAGTCTTCGGCCGCATGGCGGGCCGCGATGCAAAGCCCGGGATCGTTCTGGATGCGATCGAAGCGGCCCGTGCCGCGGGTCTGTCGCCGATCAAGATCAACTGCGTGGTGCAGCGCGGCGTCAATGACCACACGATCGTCGACCTGGCGCGACACTTCCGCGGCAGCGGCCACATCCTGCGCTTCATCGAATACATGGACGTCGGCACGCTCAATCGCTGGGATGCCGCCGACGTCGTCAGCGCTGCCGAGATCGTCGAGCGCATCGCAGCCCACTTCCCTCTCGAGCCCGTCCAAGCCAGCTACCGAGGGGAAGTCGCGCGACGCTGGCGGTATGTGGACGGCGCTGGCGAGATCGGAATCATCGCCTCGGTGACCCAGCCGTTCTGCGGCGACTGCACGCGCGCCCGTCTGACCACCGACGGCAAGCTCGTCACCTGCCTGTTCGCCTCCGGCGGCACCGACCTGCGCGCACCGCTGCGCAGCGGCGCCAGCGACGATGAGCTGCGCGCCCTGCTGCAAAAGGTCTGGACCGCGCGAACCGATCGCTACTCCGAAGAACGGTTCGAGGCACGCGCGCGACCCCGCGAAAAAATCCAGATGTTCCAGCTCGGCGGCTGAGACCGCGAAGCACGCGCGCACCGAGCTTACGGCGCGCGGCGGGCCGCTCCAAAACGGCAGAAGCAGAACGCCGGCCCGTCAGGTGGTCGCCGGGCGTGGCGACGTCTCTAGGAAGCGAGTCGTTCCCCCAGCTTCTCGAGATGCTCCTGCGCCCCGCCGAGCGTCAGCTCGATCTGCTTCGACAGCAGATAGTACCGATGCAGCGGATAGTCCTTGTCGACGCCGATGCCGCCGTGCAGGTGCTGCGCGGCGTAGCAGGCGCGCTGGCCACCTTCGCTGGCCCAGAACTTCGCGATCGACAGCTCGCGCGTCGCGGGCAAACCCGCCGACAGCCGCCATACGGCCTGCCACGTCGCCAGGCGGATGGCCTCGACGTCGATGTAGGCGTCGGCCGCGCGCTGCGCGACGGCCTGGAAGGTGGCGATGGCCTTGCCGAACTGCTTGCGCTCGGCCGTATACTTCGCCGTCATCCGCAGCGCCCGCTCCGCCACGCCGAGCTCCATTGCGCAAAGCCCGGCGATGGCGTGTTCCACCATCCACTGCAGCGCGGCGCTTCCACTGCCCGGGCCCGCAAGAACGTCGTCGGCGTCGACGACGACGCCCTGCAGCGTCACCCGGTGATGGATATCTCCCGTGGTGACCTCCTGCGCCTCCAGCGTCACGCCGAGCGCGTCCGGCGCGACCATGACGACGATCACCGAGCCGTTGCCGAGCCTCGCCGGCACCAGAATGCGCTCCGCCACGCGCGCCGCCGGCACGCACGTCTTGATGCCGTCGAGCACGAAGCCCTCGCCCCGCACCTCGGCGCGGGTGTTCGGCTCCAGCGCATCGCGCGAGTCGGGCTCGATGAGCGCCGCCGTCAGCACGGCCTCGCCGCGGATCACCCGCGGCAGCAGCCGCCTGCGCTGCGCGTCGCTGCCGAGCTGCAGGACGGGCGCGGCGCCGAGCATCAACGTCGGTAGCAGCGGCACGGGCGCGACGAAGCGGCCGGCCTGCTCGAGCAGCACGGCAAGCTCGGCGATGCCGAAGCCCATGCCGCCGAGCTCCGCCGGCAGCGCGACCCCGAGCAGGCCGGCCTTGGCCAGCTCGCTCCACAGGCGCGTGTCGAAATGCTCGGTCGCCTTCTCGAAATCCGGCAGCCGCTCGGGCGCGCACAGATCGGCGAAAATCTTTTCGGCAACGGTGCGGATGTCTTCCTGGTCGGCGCTGTAGGCGAAGTCCATCTCGTTCTCCTTGCTCAGCGCAGCGAGCGCGGCATCTCCAGACCGGCCATGGCGATGATGTCGCGCTGGATTTCGTTGGTGCCGCCGCCGAAGGTCAGGATGAGCATCGAGCGGTACATGCGCTCGATGCGGCCGCCGAGCAGCGCTTCGGGCGAGTCGCGCCGGATGGTGCCGGCGGCGCCGAGAACCTCGAGCATCAGGTTGTAGCCTTCGATGTAGAACTCACTGCCAAAGACCTTGACGGTGGAGGCCTCGGCGAAGTTGAAGGTGCCGTTCTCCATGTTCCAGGCCTGCCGCCAGTTGAGGAGGCGCAGGATCTCGAGCTTGGCCTCGGTGCGAGCCAGATTGTGGCGAACCCAGGGAATGTCGAGGACGCGGCTGCCGTTGGCCAGGCGCTTCTCGCGCGCCCACGCCACCGTCTCCTCGAACAGGCGCCCGATGATGCCGACGCTCATGAGCGAAACGCGCTCGTGGTTGAGCTGGTTGACGATCAGGCTCCATCCGTTGCCCTCACCTCCTACCAGCGCCGAGGCCGGCACGCGCACGTTGTCGTAGAACGTGGCGTTGGTGCGCACGCTGCCGATGGTGCGGATGGGCGTGATGCCGAAGCCGGGGCTGTCGGTGGGCACGATGAACATCGAGATGCCGGCGTGCTTGGGCGCGTCGGGATCGGTGCGCGCCGCCAGCCAGATGTAGTCGGCGAAATCGGCCAGGCTCGTCCACAGCTTCTGTCCGTTGATGACCCAGTCGTCGCCGTCGCGCACCGCGCGCGTCTTGAGCGAAGCCAGGTCCGTTCCGGCATCCGGCTCCGAATAGCCGACGGCAAACAGGCACTCACCGGCAAGGATGCGCGGCAGGAATTCGCGGCGCTGCTCTTCGCTTCCGTACTGCTGGAGCGTGGGGCCGACGGTGTTGAGCGTCAGGAAGGGGAAAGGGAAGAACGCGCGCTGCGCCTCGTCGGCAAACAGGAACTGCTCGATGTGTCCGAGGCCGCGCCCGCCGTACTCCTTGGGCCAGCCCACACCGAGCCACCCGTCGCGGCCCATCTTCTTGAGCGCCTCGCGAAACAACGGGCCTCCGCCCTCGCTGTGCGCGACTTCCTCGACCAGGTCGGGAGTCATGAGCTGCTCGAAGTAGCGGCGCAGCTCGTCGCGCAGGGCTCGATGCTCGGGACTGAGGTCGAAATGCATGCGTCACCTCGCTGCGAGGCACGCCGTCGCGCCCTCGTCGGATACCGTGCTCGAACGCCGCCGCGCCGAGCCTGCTGGCCGGCCGGCGCCGCCCGCCGAACGGACGAGGTTATGCGCGAAACTAGAACCGGTTACAAAACGGCCAAAATTCCGCAGTCTGAGCGCGGTTTTTGCGGCCGCTACTTCTTCTCGGCCGTCTTCCTGGCCGCCTGCCCGGCGGCCTTGTCGCCTGCCCTGTCACGGCAGCAGCGCACGCCGACGGTGCCCGACTGCAGGGTGTTCTCGTTGCCGGAGCAGACGTCGCCGCAGCCGGCGAAGTACTCGACGGGCTCGTTGCCCGCGTAGGCCGCGCCCCGGAACTTGCAGTAGGTGCCGTTGCAGTCCGAAACCCACTCGCTGACGTTGCCGCTCATGTCGAACAGCCCCGGAATCCCGCCCTGACAGTCCTTCATGCTGCCCGCGGGCACGGTGCCGCGGCCGCCGGCAGCCGCATGTTCATAGGAACCGGTCTGGCACGCGGCGGGCTCGAAGGCCGCGCCGTAGGGAAACGCGCGGTCCTCGCCGCCGCGGCACGCGGCCAGCCACTCGGTGCTGCTGCAGAGGCGGCCGCCGAGATGTTCGCACAGCGCCGTGGCGCCGCCGTGATTGATGCAGTTGACGGGGTGCTGCGCCTTGGCGGGATCGGAGACGTTGCACTGGCTGTCGACGGCGGCCGCATCGCATTTGCCCGCCTTCACGCAGGCCTGGAAGTCGGCGACGGTGGCCTCGGTGGAAAGGATCTCGAAAGGCTGCGTGGGATGGACCACCCACCGGCTGCCCTTTTCGGCAGCGAGGGCAGCCGTCGAGGTCAGGGTCAAGACGCAGCACGCAGCGACGCGGAACATTCTCATGACGGACGCACTCTCCCTATGATGGCGGCGACGCGGCGGTACAATCCCTTCATGGGACTGTGGGACTGGTGGAAGCGCCGGCCGCGCGCGAACACGTCCGGACAGGCTAGCGGGGACCGCGCCAGAGTCGAGCCGCGACCGCCGGAATTCCAGCCCGAGCCAGGGTTCTCGGATGCTCCAACGCCGCCGGATGGGCCCGATGCGCTCCCATCCCAGCAGTTGCGCGCCGATGCCGAGCCTTCACCGGGCGCACAAACCACGCAGGATGCAGCCGATGCAGAAGAGACGCTCGCACGCGCGGCCGTCGATGCCACCGAAGCGGCAACGGCACGCGCGGCGCTGACCGGCATCCGTGCCGAACCGTTGCTGGCCACGGTGGCCACGCGCGCCTGTCTGCCCGAAACCGCACGCCTGGCCACGAAGCGGGTGCAGTCGCCGGCCTTGCTGGCGGAGATCGCCGAGCAGGCACGCGACCGTGACGTCGCGCAGCTTGCCCTCGGTCGTCTGCGCGACCCCGAGTTGCTGATGCGGGTGGCCACGGGCGCTCGCGACGTCGTCGTCGCCAAGGCGGCGGTCAAGGAGCTCGAAGACCCGGGCATCCTGCTGCGCATCGCATTGTCGGATGCCAGTCCGCTCGTATGCCGGCTGGCGGTCAAGCGAATCGCCGACGAAACGTTGATTGCACGGGTAGCGGCCGGCGCGGCGCATCTCGAAGTGCGGCGCGCGGCCGCCGAGCGCGTTCGCGAGCAGGGACTGCTGGCAGGACTGACCGGGGCCGATGTCGAAGACGAGGTGCGTGCCGCCTCCGTTGCCAACCTCGTCGATCCTGTCGCACTTGCGCACGTGGCGAGCGAAGACCGCGACCCGGCGCTTCGCCGCCGCGCTCTCGACCGCATCGACGATCCGGCGTTGCTCGCCGACGTCGTCAGCCGCTCTCCGCATTCGGACGTGCGGCGCGCCGCCATTGCGCGCGTCGACGATCCGGCCGTTCTCGTCGATCGGGCCCAGCACGACGCGGATCATCTGGTGCGGCGAGCCGCCCTGCGCAGGATTCGCAGCAAGGCGCTGATGCTGGCCATCGTCCGCGACGGCGAGCACGCCGACGCACGCGCCGATGCCGTCCGCCGTCTCGACGACGTCACGCTGCTCGACGTCCTGGCGCTGCAGGACCGCCACTGGCAGGTGCGCGCGGCGGCAGCCCGAAAGGTGCGCAATCCAGGGGTGCTCGCGTCTCTTGCGCGTCGCGATCCGGCCTGGCAGGTGCGCGAGGCGGCGCTCGCGCATCTTCGCGACGAGGCGATCCTGGCCGAAGCCGCTCGCAACGACGACTCGTGGGAGGTGCGTCGGGCTGCGGTTGTCGCGTCCCGCGAGCCCACGCTCCTCGCTCACCGCGCGCGGTGGGACAAGGCGTGGCAGGTGCGAAAAGCCGCCGTCGCCAGACTCGATGACGAAGCGATCCTGGCCAACCGTGCCAAGAACGACGAGGACTGGGGCGTGCGGCGCGAAGCCGTCCGGCGTCTCCACGATGCCGAGCTGCTGGCCAATCGCGCGCGCTGGGACTCTTCGCCCAAGGTTCGCGCCGCCGCCGCGCGCCGACTGGGCTCGCTGGCGACGCTCGAGACGATCGCGCGAGAGGACATCGACGAGGAAGTGCGCGCGACCGCGCGGGCGCGCATCGACGAGCTGCGCGGCGAACCGACCACGCCTTCGGTGCAGGCGGGTGACGCCGATGCCTCGACTGTGCCGCACTGATCCCTAAGCTGCGCCGCATTCCACGTCGAAGCCGGCGAATGGCGATGCTGTCCGCGTCGGAGCCGTGCACAATATGCGATGTACCCGCGGCGGCGCCGGTCGCGCGAGGTGTACGCGCGTGCATCCGCACGACTGCCCGCAAGGGATCATCTTCAGAGTCCAAGGAGCGATGAGGTCATGGCACAAGTGATGGAAGCGGACGTCCGCAACGAGGATTTTTCCGAGAATCGCGCCAGCCACACCAGTCACCAGCCGTCCAGCAAGGACATCAACGTCGGCGGCCTCGACCGGCTGCTTTCCATCGTGGGCGGAGGCGCGCTGGCCATCTACGGCCTGTCGCAGGTCGCGCGAGGGCGGCGCTCGGGCGTCCCGTTCGGACTGCTCGGTGGAGCGCTCCTCCAGCGCGGCGCCACCGGCCACTGCATGATCTACCAGAAGCTGCGCATCACCACCGCCGACCTCGGCCCGCGGCCCTACAACGTGGCGGTTCCCGATCGCCTCGGCATCAAGGTCGAGCGCAGCATCGTCATCGAACGCTCGCCGGAGGAGCTCTACCGATTCTGGCGCAACTTCGAGAACCTGCCGCGCTTCATGGATCACCTCGAGTCGGTGCACGTCGATCCCGATGGCGTCTCGCACTGGACGGCGACGGGCCCGGCCGGCACCTCCTTCCACTGGCAGGCCGAGGTCTATAACGAGAAGGAGAACGAGATGATCGCGTGGCGATCGCTGCCGGGGTCGGACGTCGATCACGCCGGCAGCGTCCATTTCGAGCCGAGCGCGCAGGTCGGGGCGACCTGCGTCCGCGTCTATCTCAAGTACGATCCGCCTGCCGGCCTGGTCGGAGCCGCCGTGGCCAGGCTCTTCGGCGAAGAGCCCGGACAGCAGATCGAGGAGGACCTTCAGACGCTCAAGCGCGTGATGGAGTCCGCTGACTGGGCCACGCCGGCCGACACGCGCCAGCCGGGAAAGGAACGCGGCGGATGGGGCTCGGTCTTCAAGCTCGGCAAGCACTAGCGGCAGCGCTCGAGATCGGCGCCTCGTAGACAACGAAGTAGACGCCAGCCAAAGACCGGGGACAGCTCAAGACGGTCGTTTGATGGTCTGCTCGAGCAGCGCGCGTGCCCGGGCCAGCTCGCCGAGCCGCAACGAGCGCGCGATGCGCTCGCGCAGCGCCGCGGCATGGGCAACGCCGGCATCGGCCGCCAGCGCCGCATAGACGTAGGCGCGCAGCGAATCACGCTGGCCGCCGCGCCCCTCGCCCAGCATCAGCGCGAGATTGTGCTGCGCCTGGGGGATGCCGGCATCGGCGGCGCGCCGATACAGCTCACGCGCGCGACCCTCGTCACGCTCGACGCCGGAGCCGCTCTCGAGAGCGAGAGCCAGGTTGAAGGTCGCCTGAACATTCCCGCCGTCGCACGCACGAGCGTAGTGCTCGGCGGCTTTCGCGGCGTCACGCGCCACGCCCACGCCGCGCTCGTAGAGCACGCCCAGACCGAGCTCGGCCTCGGCACTGCCCTGCTCGGCCGCGCGCTGCAGCCAGGTCCTGGCAGCGGCCGCGTCGGGCCGCAGGCCCCGGCCGATGCAGAGGAGTCGGGCCAGCAGCAGCTGGGCCTGCACGAGCCCCTGCTCCGCCGACAGGCGGCAGAGCTCGACTGCGCGCTCGACATCGCGCCGTCCGCCGCGCGCTTCCAGCAGCATGGCCGCCAGGTTGTAGCGCGCGACCGCATCGCCGCCGCCCGCAGCGCGGTCGTACCATTGGCGAGCGGCCGCCGGATCGCGCTCGACGCCCTGGCCGCGCTCGAGCAGGTACCCGAGCATCGCCTGCGCCTGCACGTTCCCGCGCTCGGCCAGTTGGGAGAAGATCGCCGCCGCCGCGACCTCGCGGCCGGCCGACAGCTCGGCCGTCGCCCGCTCGAGCGCGCGCTCGGCCGTTTCTGGTTCGCCTTGCGCAGCGCTCTGCTCGGCCGTGGATCGTTCGCTGGCAGCCGGCAAGTCCGGCTCGCGCTCGTGCGGTGGAACGCTGCTCATGCAGGCAGCTCGAGGATCCGAACCATGGCCGTCACGACCTCGGCAATGTAGGCCTCCACGCGGCGCGCTCGACGCCCGGTGCCGGCATCCGAACGTCCATCGGCATCCTCGCCGTCGATGCGATCGACGAAGCATGCCCGCAGCGCCGCCTCCACGAGGCCGAAGAGCAGCTCGGCAACGATGCGCCCATCTCCGACGTGCACCAGCCCGAGCGCCGACCACTGCTCGAGCACACGCTCGACCTCCGACGTGACCGCGCGCCGGTTGGCTGCGTGCACGGCAGGGCCGAGTGCGGCGTGGCTGCTGAGCAGGAACAGGCCGAAGCCGCCGTGGCTCGCCTCCACGAACGCGAACGCGCGCCGCACCATCCCGTCGATGATCGCCCGGCTCGCGGCAGGCTCGACGCCTTCGAACATCGCGGCGGCAAAGTCGCGGCCCCACCGCGCGCCCACCTCGCACAGCAGGTTCTGCTTGGAGCCGAAGTAGTGAAAGACGTTGCCCTCGGCCACGCCGGCCGCCGCCGCGATCTGACCGGTCGTCACTGCCGCATAGCCGTTGCGGGCGAACAGCCGCGCCGCTTCCGCCAGCACGCGCTCGCGGCGTCCCTGCGGATCCTTCTGCCACGATGCACCCGCGCGACGTGGCCGTCGCGCGCGCGCGTCGCCTCTGGCCGGGGATGCGCTCATGGTCGCGCTTGCCGCGCTGGCGTCGTGCGCGCGTCGCGGCGACGCGCGCGAGCCGCTCGCACCCGCCGCAGCGTGCGGCGCACCATCCACGCCAGGCGATGCCGCCATGACTCGCCCGTCTCCAGCGCGAAGATGCGCGGGAACTGCAGGAACAGCGCCTTGTGCCCGCGCAGGACGACCTGGCCCGTCAGCAGCGCCCATGGAGCGCTGCGCACGCCCTGCTGGATCTGCAGGAACACCTCGCCGCGAGCGCGAATGGTCAGATCGGCATGCTCGCTCGTACCGGTGCGGATCTGGCAGCGCCCGTCCTGCACTCGCATCACCCACTGACCGGCGCCCGGCTCGCGGAAATCGAACTGGCACGTGAAATCCATTCCAGCGGCCTCATCGCTTCGGAAGAAGTGCGGCATGTTGCGCATCATCGAATCGACGTCCAGCGAGCACACGCGCTGCAACGGCACCAGGCGCACCGTCTGGGAGACCGGCTTGCCCGCGTGCGTCGGCGTGCGCCACTGTCCCGGCGCGATGTCGTACTTCGCGCGCGCGGCCGGAGTGTCGATGACGAACTGTTCCTCGTCGCGGCTGCGGCATTGCGTCAGGGGCTTGAGCGTCTCCTCCAGATACAGCCGCCGCACGCCGCGGTCCTCGTGGAAATCGGTATGAATTTCGGCCGGACACGTCGCCACGCAGTTGAAGCAGCGATACTCCACCTTGAACGCCATTGCCTGCCACAGCGCGGCCAGCTCGGCGTTGGTCCACCGCTTCCAGAAACGCCTGCGGCTGCCCCGCGCAAGATCGTGCACGAGATCGAGGAAGCCGGGGATGGAGTCGCGATAGGTGTGGTTGTAGCAGGCGAAGAAGTCGAAATCGCCGTCCGACTTGATGGCCTGCGTAGGACAGGAGGCCACGCACAGGTTGCAGGACAGGCATGGGTTCCAGGGCTGCGGCGAGTCGTAGGCGTCGAACTCCAGATTGGTGACGACGGTATCGAGGAGGCAGTAGGCGCCGAAGCGCCTGTGCAGGAAGTTGCGGCTGGTCCCGATCACACCCAGCCCCGCCGCCTGCGCCACCAACTTGTGGCTGAGGGGCCAGATCTTGTCGGCCCAGCGCTGGCTGACCTCCTGCGGCCATCCGATCGTCGTCGTCAGCGACTCTCCTCCGAGCGTGCGGATGTACCCGACGGTGCGGTGCCCCATCGCGAAGATGCGTTCCTCGCACGAGTAGAGCTCGTGGTTGGCGGTGGGGAGGTAGCGCGACTGCATCGCCGCCTTGTTCTCCTCGCCGATGAGGCAGACCAGCGAGCGTGCGTGCGGGTAGACGTAAAGCACCTCGTCGCGCTCGTGCGCGACGCCAGGATCCTCGATCGAGATCACGCCGACGTCGTCGGCCCAACCGAGCACCGCCTTCTTGAAATCGGCAAGCGCGACGGGGCTTCGAACTGCGCGGGCGCGGATCCCGCCGGGGTCGACGGTGCGATACGGCCACAGGTGGGCGGTGCGTGGCGGCAGGCGATCGGGCTGCTCGCGCCGGGGCTTGCCCGGCGCGGGAAACGGGAAGGCCCAGTCGGCGTGCGTGGTTGGCTTCATGGGCCCTCCGACTTGAGTAGCCCTCAAGTACCGCCCGCAACCATTCCCGTCAAGGGAACGCGGCGGCCCGCACGGAGGCGGTCTCCCAAGCCGCACGGCGCTCGCGTGAAAGCCTTCGGGTCGAGGCGGCGCGGGGCCGGCGGCCGAACCCGTTGCGTCAAGGCGGCGCGGCGGGCGGCGCGCAAAAGAAAAAGGGCCGCGACGTTCTCCGTCGCGGCCCTTCCGGGTGCAGTTGCACGGCCGCCCTACCCGCGCGCAGCGCTGGGTAGTGTGGCGGGCGCTGCCATTGCGATCCGCGGGACCTAGCGCCCCGCAGCGATGATGGCCGACAGCTCGAAGAAGCTCTCGACCGTGCCTTCCTTCTCGCCCACGTTGATGTACCAGCCCTGCTCGCCGGGGAATCGGTGCGAAGGCAGAGCGCAGAACGTGACGTGCTCGAGCTGCATGTCGATCATCGTGATCGACGGGAAGAAGCGGCGCTCGTACGGGAACTCGTATGCGGCCTCGTCACGCGGCTTCTTGGAGATCTTGAACTCGTTGAGCCACATCTTCCACAGCTCCCCCGCCTGATCGTAGATGTCGGAGTAGGCGATGAAGTAGCTCTCCTTGTCCAGGTAGATGACGCGCTTGCTGTACGCGTACTGCGGCAGCTTGGAGACGCCCTCGACGACCCAGACCTCACGCGGCTCCCACAGGTCGGCGTGAACGAAATCGCCCGACGGCTCGCCCCACACCACCGGCAGCTTCTCGGCATGGAACGATCCGAGGATCGTCTTCTCGCCGAGGAACTTCCAGCTCATCCAGGCGATGTTGCCGGCATAGCCGCCGTAGCTGTCCTGGTCGGTGTCCTGACCGAACAGCGCGTCCGACCGCTGCGCCGAAGACAGGCGGCGAACGCGGCGAAGCTGCGGCAGGTACAGCCAGCTGTCGTCCTGGCGCGTGTGATCGAGATAGCGATTGAAGGTGAACCCGGTGCCCTTCAGATCGAACGGCTCGATCAGCGGATACAGCGCTTCCTTGAAACGAACCTGGTCACGGTTCGGTTCGAGGCGCGGCTTGGGATCGACTTCGAGACGACCGGTGAAGTACAGACGCCGGAAGTGGTCGATCAGGAAGTGCCGCTCCACGCGCACCGGATCGCCGCCGCTGCCCACGGCGCCCGTGTCGCAGTCGAAGTTGCGAAGGTCGAGGTCGTCCACCTCGATGGCGCCCTCGTAGTTGAACATGTGCTTGACGGCCTTGTGCGGGTCGTCCGGAGCGATGGTGGGGAAAGGCAGGCCCGCCACGTAGTTTTCGGTGTGCGTGCCGTCGGCGGACAGCTTGACCTGCGCCGAATACTTTTCGGTCGCCTCGGCCACCGGCGGCGGAAGCTCGATCTTCTTGTACGGCCCGACGCGGACTTTGACGCCGCGGTCGATGGACCACAGCATCGCGGGGCCGAAGAAGTCCTTGTACTTGTCGACGTTGGTGCGGTCGATGACGGTGCCGGGCGCAGGATTTTCGGCAGCTACGGCTGGAGCGGCGAGTGCCGAGACGATCAATCCAAGCGAGAGAGCGGCCGCCGAAGTTGATTTCATGCCAGGTCCTCCTCGTAAGCTAAGCGGGCCAAGTGAAGCCCGAGGCGCGATAGGAGACATGGCCGAAGCAGGCCGCGCAAGCGAGCACGCATTCGACAACACCAGCCTGGCCGCAACGTCGAGCCTGGAAATTATGCCTGATTGCGCTGCCGGGTCCAGCCCATCGGGCCGCTGCGTTCGCCATCGAGCAAGGGAGAAGATTGGGTGCGGGGGAGGGATTTGAACCCTCGACCTGCGGGTTATGAGCCCGCCGAGCTACCAGACTGCTCCACCCCGCGAAGGCCTATTAGGTGCAGCGGTACAGGTTGTCAACTTTACGGCGGCGCAAACAGGCGGCAGATTCGCGGTCAGATCCGAACGCGCGACAGCCTCAGCGCGTTGGCGATGACGGAGACCGAGCTCAAGCTCATTGCTGCAGCCGCGATCATGGGGCTGAGCAGCCACCCGAAAAGCGGGTACAGAGCTCCCGCCGCCACCGGTATGCCCAGCGCGTTGTACGCGAACGCGAAGAAGAGGTTCTGGCGGATGTTGGCCACGGTCGCCGCGCTCAGTCGCCGGGCGCGCGCGATGCCGCGAAGATCGCCCTTGACCAGAGTGACATCGGCGCTCTCCATCGCCACGTCGGTCCCCGTGCCCATCGCGATGCCTACCTGAGCCTGCGCCAGTGCCGGCGCGTCGTTGATGCCGTCGCCTGCCATGGCCACGCGCCTGCCCTGCTCCTGCAGCCGCACGACGTGATCGCGTTTCTCTTCGGGCAGCACCTCGGCCACGACGTCGTCGATTCCCACCTCGCGCGCGACGGCCTCGGCCGTCGTGCGGTTGTCGCCGGTCAGCATGACCACGTGCACGCCCTGGTCGCGAAGCGCGGCGACGGCCTCGGCGCTGCCGGTCTTGACTGGATCGGCAACGGCAATGAGGCCGACGAGCTCCGTTCGGCGCGCGACGAACAGCACCGTCTCGCCGCGAGCTCGCCGCTCGCTCGCGCGCTCGAGCACGCGCGCAGGCACCGTGATCGCGCGCTCCGCGAGCAGCGCGGCACTGCCGAGCAGCAGCTCGGCGCCCTCGACATCCGCGCGCACGCCCTTTCCGGCGATCGCCTCGAAGTTCGCTGCCGTCGGAACCGCCAGGCCGCGCTCGCGCGCGGCAGCAACGACGGCGGCGGCGATCGGATGCTCGCTGCCGCGCTCGACGGCCGCAGCCATCGCGATCAGATCACTGTCGCTCAGAGGCGGCGCCGGCTCGGCCGCCACCAGCGTCGGCTTGCCGGCAGTGAGCGTGCCGGTCTTGTCGACGACCACCGTGTCCACCGTACGCAGCGCCTCGATCGCTTCGGCGTTGCGAAACAGGATGCCGGCCGAGGCACCTCGTCCCATCGCCACCATGATCGACAGCGGCGTGGCCAGACCGAGCGCGCACGGGCAGGCGATGATGAGCACCGAGACCGCGCTCAGCAGCGCATGCGCCATCGCCGGCGGCGGGCCGAAGAGCGCCCATGCGGCAAAGGCCAAGGCTGAGGCGACCAGCACGGCGGGAACGAACCATGCCGCCACCTGGTCCGCCAGACGCTGAATGGGCGCGCGGCTTCTCTGCGCCTGCGCCACCATGTCGATGATGCGGGCGAGCAGCGTCGCGCCGCCGACCTTCTCGGCGCGCATGAGGAGCGTGCCGCGGCCATTGACGGTGGCACCGACGACGCGATCCTGCGCCTTCTTCTCCACCGGCTCGGGCTCGCCGCTGATCATCGACTCGTCGACGAAGCTGGAGCCCTCCAGGACGACGCCGTCCACCGGCACCTTCTCGCCCGGACGGATGCGCAGCACGTCGCCCTCCTTCACCTGCGCAAGCGGCACGTCTTCTTCCTGGCCGTCGCCGGACACCCGCCGCGCCGTCTGCGGCGCCAGACGAAGCAGTGCGCGGATCGCCTCGCCGGTGCGGCTGCGCGCGCGCAGCTCGAGCACCTGTCCGAGCAGCACCAGCGCGACGATGACGGCGGCGGCCTCGAAGTAGACGCCGACCTCGCCGTGCTCGTCGCGGAACGCGCGCGGAAAGATCGCCGGAGCGGCGGTGGCGACGAGGCTGTAGACGTAGGCCACGGCAACGCCGATGCCGATCAGCGTGAACATGTTGAGGCTGCGCGCCCTCACCGATGCCACCGCGCGCTGATAGAAAGGCCACGCGGCCCACACGCACACCGGCGTGGCCAGCACGGCCTCGGTCCACACGCGCCAGCGCCCCGCCAGCGCATGCGCGAGAGAGCCGAGCGGCAGCATGTGCCCCATCGCCAGCACGAGCACGGCCGCGGCGAGCACGCCGGAGATCGCGAAGCGGCGGGTCATGTCGCGCAGCTCGCTGTCGTCTTCGTCGGCGCTCGGCATCATCGGCTCCAGCGCCATGCCGCACAGAGGGCACGGGCCCGGGCCGTCCTGGATGATTTCCGGATGCATGGGGCAGGTGAAGCTGGCGCCTGCCGCAGCGGCCGCAGCCTGCTCCTGCTGCGCGCGCGCCACGCGCTCCGGATCCAGGAACGCGCCGGGATCGGCGCCAAAGCGCTCCGCGCATTTGTCCGAGCAGAAGAAGTACGTTGTGCCGCCGTGCTCGAGTCGGCGCGGAGAATCGGCTGCCACGCTCATGCCGCAGACCGGATCGCGATGCGGCTTCTCGGGCGTCAGCTCGAATTTATCGGCGCCGGCCATCGCCTCAGCGCACCGCGCGGGAGCGTCTTGCGTCGTCCATGCCGACGGCGGCCTTGAGCGCGGCCACCTCGCTCTGCCGCAAGCGGCGCGCGTCGCCTGTGGGCAGCGAGCCGAGCGTGAGCGGACCGAGCGCCTCGCGCCGCAGCTTTTCGACGCGGATTCCGAAGGCCTCGAACATTCGCCGCACCTGCTGATTGCGGCCCTCGCGGATGCGCACATCGACCCATGCCGTCTGCGAGCCGCGCCGCTCCACTTCGCGCACGTAGGCCGGGCCGGTGTAACCGTCGCGCAGACGAACGCCCGAGCGCAGGTGATCGATGATTTCGCGCGAGGGTGCCGGGCTCACCTTGACCGCATACGCCTTCTCGATGTGGAAGCTGGGATGGGTCAGACGCTGCGCCAGCTCGCCGTCGTTGGTCAGAAGCAGCAGCCCCGAGCTCGCGTAATCGAGCCGACCCACTGGAAATAGCCCGTGTCCGCCGATGGCTTCGACGACGTCGCCGATGCAGAAGCGGCCCTCCGGGTCTTTCATCGTCGTCACGCAGTTGACGGGCTTGTGGTAGGCCCAGTACTCGCGCGGACGCTCACTGCCAAGCAGTCGGCCGCGCACCTTGACGTGGTCCCGCCCCGGAACGGCGCGCGCGCCCGGCTCGGTGATCACGCGTCCGTTGACCGTGACCTCGCCGTCCTCGATGAGCTGCTCGGCCTGCCGCCGCGACGCGAGACCGGCGCGCGCGATCAGCACGTGAACGCGGACGCCCTCGGCGGCCGCCTCGGCAGTCTCGGTGCGAGACGGCTTCGGTCGCGACCGCGGCGGAGCACCGGCGCGACCCGTCGTTTTCTTTCTGGCAGGAGCGGCCTGCGCGCGCCCGCGGTCAGGCCTCTTCTTCTTCGGCGCGGCCTGGCCCGCCGCCGGCTTGTTGACCGTCGCGCTCTTCGTCGCCCTCGCCTTCTGCGGCGGCGATGTCTTCGCGCGTCCCTTCGGCGGGCTGGCTCCCTTCCTGTCCGGTGGCCGCTGCGGCATCGTCGTTCTCCAGCGGCAGGATACGCGCGCTTTCTGCCTCGGTGAAACCGCCCTGCTCCGACATCCGCTCGAAGTCGCTGCCGAGCTCGGGCAGCGTCGGCATGTCGCGCAGGCTGCGCAGGCCGAACAGCTCGAGGAACTCCTTGGTGGTGGCGTAGACGAGCGGACGGCCCGGAACGTCCTTTCGGCCGATCACCTTGACCAGGCGCCGCTCCACGAGAGATTCCAGCACCGCCCCGCTGTCGACGCCGCGCACCGTCTCGATCTCCATCCGCGTCACCGGCTGCTTGTAGGCCACGATGGCGACGGTCTCGGTCGCTGCGCGCGTCAGGCGCTGGGGCCGCTCGCGAAACAGCTTGCGAACGTAGCGCTGGTGCTCGGGCGCGGTGCGAAGCTGCCAACCGCCGGCCACCTCGACCAGACGGATGCCGCGCGTCAGCAGGTCGACCGAGAGATCCTGCAGGGTGGCCTTGACCTCTTCGACGGTGGTGCCTTCGACGATGTCGCAGACCCTCTTGGCCGGAAGCGGATCGCCGGACGCGAACAGCAGCGCCTCCAGCACCGGACGCAGCCGGTCCACCGGCCACAACCCGCCGGTCCCCTGCTCCTGGCCGGAAAGCTCGTCTTCCTGCACTTCCTGCTCGTCGCTCACGTCATCTGCTCGCTCGGTGGTTGCTCGTCCTCGCCGTTGCCGGCGGCGATCAGCCCCTGCATGGCCGCGCTGGCAGGTCCGTACATCTCGGTGAGATCGGCGATGGTCTCATCGATGTCGTCGCCGACCAGCGTGACGTAGATGGGGCCGAAGCGGCCTTCCTGCTCCGCGACCAGCACGCCGAGCTTGGCCAGCTCGAGCACGCCCAGGAACGTCGCGATGATCAGCCCGCGCGGCGCCTCGTGCACGAACAGGTCGTGGAACTCCAGACGGCCGCTCTCGCGCAGCCGTGCGACCATCGTGCGGACAGCGTCGGAAACGCTGTACTGCTCGGCCGAGATCGTGTGCGGGCGGCGGGCGGCCGCCTTGGCCAGGACGCGGCGCAGGGCCTCGAACAGGTCGGCCAGCTCGAGGCGGCGCAGCGGCGCCGGCTGATCGTCGGCCGAGGGCTCGGGCGGCGTGGGCGCGCGCCGGAACACGTCGCGGTCCAGGAGCAGGCGGTCGCGCAGCTCTTCGGCCACCTCGCGGTAGCGCTGATATTCGGCGAGCTGGCGGACCAGGTCCGCGACCTCCTCGTCCTGCTCCTCCTCGTCTTCGTCGTCGCGTGGAAGCAGCAGACGCGACTTCATGTACATGAGCGAGGCGGCCATGACGAGATATTCGCCCGCGACGTCGAGGTTGAGTTCCTCGAACATGCCGAGGTAGGCCAGGTACTGATCCGTGATCTGCGCGATGGGCAGGTTGTAGATGTCGAGCTCGTTGGTGCGCACGAGGTGCAGCAGCAGGTCCAGCGGGCCTTCGAAGGCATTGAGCCTGACCGTGTAGGTAGGCGCGACCATCAAAGCCCCATCGCCTCGCGCACCTGTGCCATCGTCTCCTTGGCGACCTGCGTGGCGCGCGCGCAGCCGTCGGCGAGCACGTCCTCGGCCGTGCCCGGTTTTTCACCGAACCGGCGGCGTCGCTCCTGGATCGGCGTCAGCTCGGCGATCACGTGCTTGATCATCACCTTCTTGCAGTCCACGCAGCCGATGGAGGCGGTGCGGCAGCCCACGGTCAGCTCGGCCTTCTCTTCCTCGGTGCAATAGATCTCGTGCAGGCGGAACGCGGGACAGTCCTTCGGGTCGCCGGCGTCGGTGCGCCGCACGCGGCGCGGATCGGTCATCATGCGGACGAGCTTGTTGTAGACCGTGTCGGCGTCGTCGCCGAGCGAGACGGCGTTGCCGTAGCTCTTGCTCATCTTGCGCCCGTCCGTGCCGGGCACGCGCGCCGCCTGCACGACCATGCCGGCGGGCTCGGGGAAGACGTTGCCGTAGAGATGATTGAAGCGGCGCGCGACCTCTCGCGTAAGCTCGATGTGCGGGAGCTGGTCCTCGCCCACCGGCACGGCATCGGCCTTGTAGAGCAGAATGTCCGCCGATTGCAGCAACGGATAGCCGAGAAAGCCGTAGGTGGAGAGGTCGCGGCCTTCGAGCTGCTGCTGCTGCTCCTTGTAGGTGGGCACGCGCTCCAGCCACGGAACCGGGATGATCATCGAGAACAGCAGGTGCAGCTCGGCGTGCTCGCGCACGTGCGACTGCCGGAAGATCACGCACCGCTGCGGGTCCAGGCCCACGGCCAGCCAGTCCAGCACCATCTCGCCGGTGCTGTGGCGGATATTCTTCGGATCGGCGTAGTCGGTGGTCAGTGCGTGCCAGTCGGCAACGAAGAAGAAGCAGCGTGACCTCTGCTGCAGCGCCACCCAGTTCTTGAGCGCACCATTGAGGTGTCCCAGATGAAGCGCGCCGGTCGGGCGGGTGCCGGAGACGACGACCGCCGGAGCGACCGCTGCCTGCGTGCTGTCTGGCTGACCGTTCACGACGTTCCGAAGACGAGGCCGATGGCGCCGAAAACGAGGCCCATGACCGGATCGATCACGCGATGCAGGACGTTGGTCAGCAGCAGCGTCAGAACGATGAGGAAGCCGTACGGCTCAACCTGCGCGAGCGACTCGCCGAGCTGGCGCGGCAGCAGGCCGACCGCCACCCGCCCGCCGTCCAGCGGCGGGATCGGCAGCATGTTGAAAACCGCCAGCAGGACGTTCAGCTGCACGCTCATCTTGCACATGAGCGCCACCGGCTCGGCCACCTGAAAGCTGCCCTCGCCGCCGTCGGCGCCGCCCGTGGACAGCGACGCCACCGCCGTCAGGAGGCCGGCGCTGAGGAACGCCAGCGCCAGATTCATGCCGGGGCCCGCCGCGGCCACATAGATCATGTCGCGCAGCGGATTGTTGAGGCGATGGAAGGCCACCGGCACCGGTTTTGCCCACCCGAACAGGAAGCCGGCGCCGCTGAGCAGCAGCAGCCCCGGCAGCAGGATCGTGCCTAGCGGATCGATGTGCACGAGCGGATTCAGCGTCAGGCGTCCTTCGACCGCCGCGGTGTCGTCGCCCAGACGATTGGCCACGAAGCCGTGCGCCCATTCGTGGAACACCACGGCCATGAGAAAGGGCACGACCCAAAGGGCGAGCATCGCTGGATCGAAGTGCATGAGGTGCAGGTCTTGCCGCCGGCAGACCGTGTGCCGAGCCATACCAGCGGCTCTACGGGGCGGCAACTCGGCAAATCTGCGCAAAACCGACGCCGGTGGCGCAAGTTGCGGCGTCACCCTCACCGTGATTGTTGCGCGGCCGTGACCCCGGCGATCCGCCGCAGCGCGATCCCCTTCGCCATTCTCTTCGCCGTGGCCGCGTTCTCGCTGGTCGCCGCGCGACTGACGTGGACGGCGGCTTCCGTGCGCGACCAGGCGCGCTTCGAGAATGCCATCAGCAGCACCAAGGACCGCCTGGAAGGACGCGTTCAGGTATACATCGATGCGCTGACCGCCGCAGCGGCCTACGTCGATGCCAATCCCGATGCCGGCGTCGAGGGGCTGTCGGCCTTCCTCAAACGCCTCGGCGTCCACAGACGCTATCCGGGCGTGCAAGGGCTCGGCTTCGCCGAGCGGATCGAGCCGGAGCGGCTGGCCGAGCGCACGGCCGAGATGCGAGCGGGGGGATTTCCGACCTTCCGCGTATGGCCCGACACGCCGCGCGACCGGTACACGGCCATCGTCCTGCTGGAGCCGCTCGACCGCCGCAACAGGGCGGCCATCGGCTACGACATGTCGACGGAGCCGGTGCGCCGTGAAGCGATGGATCGCGCCCGCGACACCGCCTCCCCGGCGATGTCCGGCCGGGTGATGCTCGTCCAGGAGATCGATCAGGCGAAGCAGGCCGGCTTCCTGATCTACGTTCCCGTCTACCGCACCGCCTCGGTGCCAACCACCGTCGAGGAGCGCCGGCGCGAGCTGCGCGGGTATGTCTATGCTCCCTTCCGGGCCGGCGACCTGCTGCGCGGCATCTTCGGACGCGAGCGCGAGCCGCGGGTCGCCTTCCGCGTCTACGCAGGCGACGCCCCCATGGCCGAGAGTCTGCTGGCGCGAGAAGAGCCGGCGCAATGGCAGGACGAGCATTCGCTCTACCGCGCAACGACCACTCTGACGATCGCCGGGGCGCCCTGGACGCTCGAGTTCTCTTCTCTCCCTGCCTTCGACCAGGTGTCGGGACGGCCTCTGGCCTGGCTCGTAGGCATCGGCGGCACGGGCATCGGCCTGCTGCTGTTCGGCCTGGCGCGCGCTCAGGAGCACCGCCGACGCTATGCCGAAGACGTTGCCGCTACGCGCAAGCGCAGCGAGGACCGGCTGCGCATGATCACCGACACGCTGCCGGTGCTGGTCGCGTATGTGGACGCGGCCGAACGTTACATTTTCGCCAACGGCACCTATCGCTCCTGGCTCGACCTGGAGCCGCATGAGATCGAAGGCAGGACTCTTGCCGAGGTTCTCGGTCCGGATGCCTACGCGATCGTCGCGCCACGAATGAAGGCTGCGCTCGCCGGCGACATGCAGGCCTTCACCGTCGAACTGCCCTACCGCACCGGCAAGCGCCACGTGCGCGTCGAGTACGTTCCGCACCGAGAGAATGATGCCGTCGTCGGCGTCGTCAGCCACGTCAGCGACGTCACCGAAGCCGCCCAAGCCGCGCGAGAGCGCATGGAGCTGCTGGCGCGGGAACGCGCGGCACGCAACGAGGCCGAGACCCTCAACCGGATCGGCCGCAGCCTCGCCGCCGAGCTCGAGACCGAGAAGCTGGTCCAGATCATCACGGACGAGAGCACGCGCATCACAGGAGCCCAGTTCGGCGCTTTCTTTCGCAACGCGGTGGACGCGCAGGGCGGCCACTACCTGCTGCACACGCTGTCCGGCGCGATGCGCGACCGCTTCGACCACCTGCCTCCTCCTCGGGCGACGGCGATTTTCGCGCCGACCTTCGCCGGCGCCGCGCCCGTGCGACTCGACGATGTGCGCAAGGATCCCCGCTTCGGACGCAACGCTCCATACTTCGGCCTTCCCGAGGGGCATCTTCCGGTGGTCAGTTATCTTGCGGTGCCCGTCGTCTCCTCGACCGGAGAGGTGTTTGGCGGCTTGTTCTTCGGCCACGCCGAGCCGGGAAAGTTCACCGAAGAGCACGAGCGCATCGTCGTCGGCATCGCGGGCCAGGCATCCATCGCACTGGACAACGCGCGTCTGTACGAGGCTGCCAAGGAGGCCGACCGACGAAAGGACGAGTTCCTGGCGATGCTGGCGCACGAGTTGCGCAACCCACTGGCGCCCATCGTCAACTCGCTGCAGGTGATGAAGCTCAAGGAAGGCGACGCGGAGGCGCGAGCGCACGCGCGCAGCGTCATCGATCGGCAGGTCCACCGTATGGTGCGCCTGGTGGACGACCTGCTCGACGTTTCGCGCATCACCAGAGGCAAGATTCAGCTACGGCGGGAAGTGGTCGATCTGCGCACCATTGCCGAGCGCGCGGTCGAAGCTACGCGCAGCGTGGTCACGTCGCGGCGGCACCGGATCGATGCGAACCTGTCGCCGAAGCCGGTCCTGGTCCTGGCGGATCCGGTTCGGCTCGAGCAGGTTCTGACCAACCTTCTCGACAACGCCGCCAAGTACACCGAGTCTGGCGGGCAGATCACGATCAACGTGCGGGACGAAGAGAGCCAGGCGGTCGTGGAGGTACGCGACACGGGCATCGGCATTCCGCGTGCGAGCCTGCCCCACATGTTCGACCTCTTCGTTCAGGCGGACCGGACTCTGGACCGGGCCGCCGGCGGCCTCGGCATCGGGCTGACGCTGGTGCGACGCCTGGTCGAGCTGCACGATGGCCGCGTCGATGCGCACAGCGACGGCCCCGGCACCGGCAGCACGTTCGTCGTGCGTCTGCCGTTGGCCAGGGCCGTCATGGCGCCGGCCGCCGCGGCGCCGGACGCACAGCGGCCGGCGCCGCGCCGGCGGCTGCGCGTGCTGGTGGTCGACGACAACGCCGACATCACCGGGACGTTCTGCGAGCTGCTGTGGACGCTGGGGCACGAGGTGCGAACTGCCGACTCGGGGCCTGCGGCACTGGAAGTCGCGCGCGAGTTCGCGCCCCAGCTCGTGCTCCTCGACATCGGTCTTCCCGGCATGAGCGGGTACGAGGTTGCGCAGCGCCTGCGCCGACAGCCCGAGCTCTCCACGGCCCGCATCGTGGCCGTGTCCGGCTATGCACAGGAATCCGATCGGCGGCAGGCGCGCAGCGCCGGCTTCGACGACCACCTCGCCAAGCCCGTCGATTTCGCCCGCCTCGAGCAGATCCTGAGCGACGTGCAGGAGCGCGCGGCTGAAGGCTAACGCAGCTTCATCCGCGAGCGCGGATGATGCTCCTTGTGCACTTCCTGCAGCCGTGCCGTGGCGACGTGGGTGTAGATCTGCGTCGTGGTGATGTCGGCGTGTCCGAGCAGGAGCTGCACCGAGCGCAGATCGGCCCCGCCTTCGAGCATGTGCGTGGCGAAGGAATGTCGCAGCACGTGCGGCGAGACCCGCTCCACGCCGGCGCGCGCGGCGAGCGTGGTCAGCCGCTTCCAGAAGCCCTGACGCGTCAGCTTCCTTCCGCCGCGCCCCAAAAACAGCGCGTGCGAGCGTCCGAGCGGATCGAGCTCGGGGCGCCCGCGCTCCAGATACTCCTCGAGCGCGGCGAGTGCGGCCGATCCGATCGGCACCGCCCGCTGCTTCGAGCCCTTGCCGATGACCGTCAGATAGCCGTCGCTCAGATGCAGCGCCGCGGCCGTCAATCCCACCAGCTCCGAGACGCGCAGGCCGCAGCCGTAGACGAGCTCGAGCATGGCACGGTCGCGCAGAGCCAGCGCGTCGTTGCCGGCCGCCGCTGCGAGCAGCTCGAGGATCTGCTCGAGCGAAAGATACTTCGGCATCGGACGGCTGCGCCGGCCCGGCCGCAGGTCGCGCACCGGGCTGACCGCGAGCCTGCCTTCGCGAACCAGGAACTTGAACAGGCCGCGCACGGCCGACAGGCATCGTGCGCGTGAGGACGGCGCCAGGCCTTCTTCGGCCAGCGATTCGAGAAACATCACCAGATCGTCGCGCTCGACCTGATCGGCCTGCGTGCGCCCCGCCTTCGTCATGGCGGCGAGGAACCGCCTGAGGTCGTTGGCGTAGGCGTCGAGCGAGTTGCGCGCCAGTCCCTTCTCGGACGCCAGATGATCCATGTACTCGTCGGCTGCGGCGTTCAGCGGCGAGTCGGCCATGGCTCAGATGCTGACCTGATAGGGCGCCGCCTGCGGGCGCGGCGTCGCCGCGTCCGTGGTCAGCGCGGCAATGATCGAGTCTCCGATCGCATTGAGCCGATCCTGGTCCTCGACCTTTCGTCCGTGCGAATCGGTGACGTAGAAGACATCGAGCACCTCGGTCAGATGTGTCGAGATCTTGGCCATGTGGATGTCCAGGCCCACGCGGAACATCTCGTTCGACACCAGGAACAGGAGCGCCGGACGGTCGGCGGCATAGACGTCGATGACGGTGAAATCCTTGGAGAGCCGGTTGTCGATCTCCACGCGTGCATACGTGCGCCGCGCCGCCTTCTCGCCGACGCGGCGCGTGCGCCCCATCAAGGCCTTGCGCACCATCTCCTCGACGTCGACCACTCCGGCGAAGACGCCCTCGAGCGTCTCGCCGACCTGCTCCCACAGCTCCGGCGAGGTGGCGTCGGCGCCGGTGGCCAGATGCTCGATGCGAAAGACGTCCAGCGCCCAGCCCTCGGAGGTGGTGACCAGCCGCGCATTGAGGATGTTGAGGCCGTGCGCCGAAAGCGCTCCGACCATGTCCTTGAACAGGCCGCGGCGGTCGTGCGCGCAGATCGTGAACTCGGTGAAGCCGCGTTCGGGGAAGTGCTCGACGCCGTAGCGGAAGAGCGCGTTGCCGACCGATTCGTAGAGCCGCCAGTGGTCGATGATCCTCTCGTCGGGATTGCCGAGGAAGTAGGACGTGGGAAGCGTCTGCAGGAACGAGGACAGACGCGCGCTCTCGGCCTGGCCGGCCGCGCGTTCGATCAGGCGGCGCCGCGTGCGCTCGGCGCGGCTTTCCATGTCGGCTTCGGTGATCTGCCCCTTCTCGAACACCTCGACTGTGCGCCGGTACAGCTCGGCCAGAAGATGGTCCTTCCAGCCGTTCCAGATCTGCGGGCCCACCGCACGCATGTCGGCGAACGTCAGCAGGTAGAGCAGGCTCAGGTTCTCGGCGGTGCCGACCTGCGCGGCGAAGTCCATGACGAGCGCCGGATCCTCGATGTCGCGCGTCTGCGCGAGCATCGACATCGTCAGGTGGTTGCGCACCAGGAATTCGAGCGTGCCGCGGTCGTCCTCGTGCATGGAGAGGCGGTCGGCGATGTCGCGCACCATCAGCGCGCCGCGCTCATCGTGGTCGCCGCCGTAGCCCTTGCCTAGGTCGTGGAACATCATGGCCAGGAAGAGCAGCTCGGGCCGGTCGCAGTCACGCATGGTCTGCGTCAGGAACGGGCTCTTGTGCGCAAGCTCGCCGTTTCGCAGCGCCTCCAGCTCGCGGATGCCGATCAGCGAATGCTCGTCCACGGTGTAGACGTGGTAGTAGTCGTGCTGGACCATGCAGAAGAGGCGCCCGAACTCGGGAATGAGCTTTCCGAGCACGCCCAGCCGGTTCATCTGCGCCAGCGTGTCGTAGACGCCTTCCTTGGCCCTCAGGATGTCGAAGAAGATGTCGACGGCGGCCTTGGACTGCGCCACTTCGGGCGTCAGCGTCGCCGCCTTCTGTCGCACCAGCTCGCGCGTGCGCGATGCCAGGCGCACGTCGTGGCGCTGGCAGTCGCGGAAGATCGCGATGAGGTTCACCGGGTCCGCATCCAGCACCTTCTCGTCGACGACGAGTCGGTCGTTCAGTATGCTGACGCCGCTGCGCAGGTTGCGCTGGCTGACCAGGCGCCGCAGCAGGCCCGTCCGCCGCTCCGGTGCGCTCAGCAACCGGTCGACGATGTCGTCGGTGATGCGCGCCATCACCGCCGCGTGATGGTAGTAGTCGCGCATGAACATGTCGCCGATGGAGTTGTTGCCCTCGGCCTGGTAGCCGAACCGCTGCCCCACCGCCAGCTGGCGCTCGAACGTCAGATGATCGTTCTTGTTGCTGGTCAGGAAGTGCAGCGAGTTGCGCGTGCGCAGGAGGAACTCGCGCGACGCCGACAGCTCCTCGTACTCCTTGCTCGTGACGATGTCCTGCTCGCGAAGCCCCTCGAGGTCGCCGACGTCGCGGATGACGCGCGCGATCCACAGCGCCGCGTTCAGGTCGCGAACGCCGCCGTGCCCTTCCTTGACGTTCGGCTCCAGGATGAAAACCGAGCCCCCGTAGCGCGACCGCCGGCTGCGGGACTCCTCCATCTTGGCGGCGGTGAAGCCCTCGACGTCGGTCGACGCCAGCTTTCGGCGCACCGCCGTCTCGTAGTCGCCGGCCAGCTCCGGACTGCCGCACAGGAAGCGGCCGTCCAGAAGCGCCGTCTTGATGGTCAGATCGCTCTGGCCGAGGCTGACGCATTCGGCCGCATCGCGCACGGCATGGCCGACCTGCAGGCGCGCATCCCACAGCGTGTACAGCAACGATTCGGTGACGGTCTCCACGAACGGCGTGACGCCGCCCGAGTGCAGCACCAGCAGGTCCACGTCCGAGTAGGGGCACTGCTCGCGGCGGCCGTAGCCGCCGAGCGCGAAGACGGCGCAGTGCTGGCGGGTGCGCGCGTAGCGGCGCGCGTAGCGCTCGATCGAGGCGTCGAAAAGAAAACGGATGAGATGGTCGAGGCTGGAGGCCAGCCGCGTGACGGTGTCGATGCCGTTGGCGCCGGCCCAGTGCGCGGCCTCGAGCTCGGCACGCACCGCTTGGACGTACTCGCGAGCGACGTCGGAGAGCTTGCCGCCGACGCTGCCGGGCGCGGGCAGCAGCATCGCACGCGTACCGCCTGCGTCCGTGATCGCCATCAGCAGCTCACCTCACAGCGGCGAGGCGACGCTGGTGGACAGGAAGTTGGCGATGCCGCCGACGATGCCTTCGGCGGCCATGTCGCGATAGCTTTCGGAACGGATGCGCAGACCTTCTTCACGATGCGTCAGAAACGCCGCCTCGACGAGCACGCTCGGGACGTCATTGTCCGTCAGAACGTAGAAGCGTCCTTCCTTGACGCCGAGGTCGCGCACGGCCTTGTAGCGCATCCCCAGATGTCGCACCAATTCCTCTTGAATGCTGCGGGCCAGCCGGGGACTGGCCGCATTCCTGCCCGCGCGCGCAGATCGCACCCCTGCTCCACCCCGCTCCGCCTTCGGCGCGGACCGGCCCGCGCGCGCGTAGTACGTCTCCACCCCGCTCGCGCCCGCATTGCCGCTGGCGTTGGCGTGGATCGACACGAACAGATCGGCATTCCACTTGCGTACCATCGCGCGCCGCTCCTTCAGCGGAACGAAGACATCGGTCGTGCGCGTCATGACGACGTCGACGTCCAGGCGCTTGCGCAGCCGCTCGGCCACCATGTTGGCGATGGCCAGCACGATGTCCTTCTCGTACTCGCCCGCCCATACCCTGGCTCCCGGGTCCTTCCCGCCATGCCCGGGATCGATGACGATGAGCGGGCGCGCCGACAGGCCGGCGGGAACGGCCTCGTGCGGCTTGCGCCGAGCCGGCGCCGGCTCGATCGACGGCCGGGGCGCTCCGGGCATCGTGCGCGTCAGACGCACGAGCAGCTGTCCGGCGCGCGAGCCCGGCTCGACGGACGCATCGACATGGTCGGGATGATGGATGCGGATGCGAACGAGGCGCCGCTCCGGCACCGCGATGATGGAAACACCGTCGACCAGCGAGTCGGCCACCGGCACCAGCCGCGGCGTTCGCGCATCGAGCTCGGAATCCTGCAGCTCGAGCAGGTAGCCGCCGTCGGCGGCGCCGGCGCGATAGGCGACCTCGCCGTCGCACACGACGACGACGGCGGTGCCCGCGGCCGTGCGATCGACCGCGACCGAGCGCACGAGCGCCGCCTCGCTGGTAACCGCCGTCAGAGAGAGAAGAAGAACGCTCCCACGCGCGAAGGCCGGGAGCGCGGGAAGGAAACGCCGCCGCACCTCCACCTCCACCGCAACCTCGCGATTATGGCGCCGGGGCGCGCTCCGGCACAAGGCTGCGGCCCTCCGTGCGCCGCTCCTTGATCGGATCGAGTCATGGCGCGCCCGATCGATGCGGCTGGCGAACCGCGACTCGGTCCAGTCGGAAGGCGCGGCTTTACTGCGCCGCCTTGGCCTCCTCGACCAGCCGTGCCAGCAGGTTGAGCGCTTCGAGCGGCGTCATCGCGTTGGCATCCAGCGCCGCCACGCGTGCGGCAAACGCCTCGGCCGCCTCGGCGCCGGCGGCCGTGGCGGAAGACCTGGCGCTGGAGAAAAGACTGAGCTGGCTGCTGCTTGCAGGGCCGATTCCCTGGCCGCTCTCGAACCTGGCCAGAATTGTACGGGCCTTCTCGATCACCGGCTCGGGCACGCCCGCAAGACGGGCGACCTCGATGCCGAAGCTGCCACTGGTCGGCCCCGGAACGATGCGGTACAGGAAGATCACGCCGCGCTTGTAGCGCCGCACCGCGACCGAGAAGTTCTCGACGTGGTCGTGCTCGGCCTCCAGCGCCGCCAGCTCGTGGTAGTGCGTGGCGAACAGGGTCTTGGCGCGCGCCTTGCCCATGGCCTCGGCCACGGCCCAGGCAATCGAGATGCCGTCGAAGGTGGAGGTTCCGCGGCCGATCTCGTCGAGGACGACCAGGCTGCGCTCGGTCATGTCCCGGAGGATCGCCGCAGTCTCGCTCATCTCGACCATGAACGTCGACTGGCCCGCGGCCAGATTGTCGCTGGCACCGATGCGCGTGAAGATGCGGTCGACCAGAGGAATGCGCGCCGCCGTGGCCGGGACGAAGGAGCCGCAGTGCGCGAGCAGCACGATGAGCGCGACCTGCCGCAGGTAGGTCGACTTGCCGGCCATGTTGGGGCCGGTGATCACCATCAGCAGGCGTGAGTCGGCGCCGAGCCGGCAGTCGTTGGGCACGAACGTCGCGCCTAGCCGGGCCTCCACCACCGGATGCCGCCCGCCGACGATGTCGAGCTCGCCGCTCTCGTGGAGCTGCGGACGCACGTAGCCGCGCTGATGCGCGACCTCGGCCAGACCAGCGAGCGCGTCCAGCGCCGCCAGCGCGGCGGCGGTGCGGCCAAGGCTCGGCTGCACCGGCGCAAGCTCGGTCATCAGATCGCGCAGCAGGTGCGCCTCGAGCGCATTCAGCCGCTCCTCGGCCCCGAGCACCTCGTTCTCGCGCGCCTTGAGCTCGGGCGTGATGTAGCGCTCGGCGTTGGCCACCGTCTGCTTGCGTGTGTAGGAGGCCGGCGCCAGGTGCTGGTTGGCCCGTGTGATCTCGATGTAGTAGCCGAACACCTTGTTGAAGCCGACCTTGAGCGAGCCGATGCCGGTCCTTGCACGCTCCTCGGCTTCGAACGCGAGGATCCACCCCTTGCCGTCGCGGCTGATCGAGCGCAGACGGTCGACTTCCTCATGGAAGCCGCCGCGAATGACTTCGCCCTTGCCCACCATCGCGGCCGGCTCGTCGACGAGCGTGGCGCGAATACGCTCGGCAACCTGCGGCAGCGGATCCAGCTCGCCGGCGTAGGGCGCGAGCGCTTCGGCGCGCTCGGCCCCCTGCAGTCGCTGGCGCACCAGATCGACCAGAGCGAGCGCGTCGGCCAGGCGTGCCACGTCGCGCGGGCCGCCGGTGCCGGCGCCGATGCGGCCGATCAGGCGCTCCAGATCTCCGATGCGCCGCAGCGAGTCGCGCAGGTCGCTGCGGAGCGCGTAGTCTTCCACCAGCGCCTCCACCACCGACAAGCGCGCGCCGATGGCGTCGAGGTCGGCAAGCGGGCGCAGCAGGTAGGAACGCAGCGCGCGCCTGCCCATGCCGGTGGAGCAGCGGTCGAGCACCGACACCAGCGCGCCGCGGGCGCTGCCGTCGTACGCTTCGAGGATCTCCAGGTTGCGGCGCGTGGCCGCGTCCAGATGCAGAAAGCCGCGCGGGTCATAACGCACCGGCTCGCGAAGGTGCGAGACGTTTCCGCCCTGCGTGGCGGCCACGTACGCGCGCAGCAGCTGGCAGGCGGCACGTTCGGCTCCGCGCGCGGCCTCGCTTCCTCGTGCGACGCGATCGACTGCGGCCGCAGCGCCGGCTTCGACGTCCGCAGCCGCGAAATCGCCGATCAGACAGCGCGGCAGCGCCGTGCGCAGGCGCTCGATGAGCGCAGCGTCTTCACGCTCGCGCATGACCAGCTCGGTCGGCGACAGCGCCGCCAGCTCCTCGACCACCGCCTCGACCGAGGACAACTCGGTGGCCCGCACCTCGCCGGTGGAGAAGTCGGTGATGGCCAGGCCGAACCCCGCGCCGTGCGACACCAGCGCGGCAAGGAAGTTGGCGCGCTCGGGCGCCAGGCTCTCTTCGTCCAGATTGGTGCCGGGCGAGATGATGCGCGTGACCTCTCGCCGCACCAGCGCGCCCTTCTCGGGCGGATCGAGCTGCTCGCAGATCGCGACCTTGCGTCCCGCCTCGAGGAGGCGGGCCACGTAGGGACGCACCGAATGATACGGCACGCCGCACATCGGGATGGGGTGCTCGTCGTTGCGGTTGCGCGAGGTCAGCGTCAGGTCCAGCAGCTCGGCCGCCTGCTCGGCATCCTCGAAGAACATCTCGTAGAAGTCGCCCATGCGGAAGAAGACGAGCGCGTCCTCGTGCTGCCGCTTGACGTCGAGGTACTGCTGCATGGCCGGCGTCAGCTTGCCCTGCCACAACGCCCGGCCGGCTTTGGACGGCGTCGGGGCCGGCTCCGGCGCGGCGGGGGCTGCCCCTCCCACGCCCGAGCGCTGGCCGGCGCGCGCCGGCGTCACGTTCCCGGACGCCGCGCTCATACGACCTTCTTGCGCTTGGCCACGTGGTCGACGAGCACGAAACGGCCGAGCTGGTCGGGCGTGGTGTAGAAGGCCCGTCCCTTGTTGATCGCCGTCATGCGCTGCACGAACGAGCGCAGCGGCGGGCTGTCGTCGAGCATGAACGTGTTGATGCGAACGCCGCGCCGCGTGACGCGTTCGACTTCCTTGAGCGTTTCCACGGTCGCGCGCGTCGACAGGCCGCCGATGCTCATCGGCCACTCGCAGAACAGGCGGCCCTCGTGGAAGTAGGCGGTGGGTTGGCCGTCGGTGATGACGATCATCTGTTGCGTGGCCGCCGGATGGCGCGAAAGCAGGTCGGCGCCCAGGCGCAGCCCGTCCTGCAGGTTGGTGAACGGGTCGCCCATGTTCCAGGTGACCTCGGCCAGATCGGCGGGCCGCAGCTCGACCGCGCGCGTGTAGAAGCCGACCAGGCCGAAGTAGTCGCGCGGGAAGCGCGTGCGCATCAGCGTTTCCATCGCCAGCGCGACCTTCTTGGCCGCGGCGAAGCGTCCTTCCCAGCTCATCGACCAGCTCATGTCGAGCAGCAGCACGGTGGCGGTGCGCGTCAGGCGGTGGCTTTCCTTGACGTGGACGTCGGCCGCCTGCACGGCAACCGGCGTGCCGGTGCCGCGGGACAGCGCCGCACGGACGGTGGCGGCCACGTCCAGGACGAAAGGATCGCCGAACTCGTACGGCTTCGCGTCCTCGGTGTGCATCTCGCTGGCGCCGCGCTTGCGCGTGTCGTGGCGGCCCGAGGCGTCGGCGAGCAGATCGTGCAGGATTTCGCGCAGCGCGATCTGCCCCAGACGCCGCGCGCCCTTGGGCGAGAGAACGTAGCGGCCGCCCTTGGTCACGACATAGCCAGCGTCGGTCAGCGCGCGGGCGAGCTGCTGGAGGCGCAGGATCTGCTCGGCGATCTCCTGGCCGAGCATCTCGCGCACCGCATCGGGATCGATCGAATCGAAGTCGCGCTCGAGCAGCGCGCGCTCCAGCTCGCGCAGGCGCTCGTAGAACTCGAGCATCTCCAGGGTCTGCTCGAAGTCGAGGCTGTCGGGGCCATGGAACTGATCGCGGTAGCGGCGCTGGAAGCGCTCGACCCGCCGGATGTCGTCGCCGCGCTCGGAGAGGTCCTCGAACGCCGCGCGCGCGTCGCGGTCGTCGAAGGGCCAACGCGACATCTGCATGAGCGCCTCTTCGAGGATGCGCGAGAGGCCCTCCAGGTCCTGCTGGCGCCGGCGCTTCTTCTCGCCCGGCGGCATCCGCTCGGTCGCCTCCTGCTCCATCCCGGTGATCTCGTCGAGATCGTTCCACGGCTGCGCCAGCGATCGCTCCAGGTTGTACTTGTTGTGGAACTCCTCGATCGCCTCGCGCACCTTGGCCGCCAGCTCGTCGATGCCGGCGACCTCGAACTCCTCTCCGGCCATTCCTTCGCGCAGCAGACGGTCGAAGGCCTCGGCGAGGTCGTCGCTGTAGCCGAGATGCTCGGCGAGGCGGTCGAAGACCGCATCCGGATCGAGACGGACGCGCTGGGTGCCGTCCCAGATGGTGTAGCGCAGCCGCATCGAGGCTAGGCCGCGTAGGAGAGGCGCCCTCCCTGGCGCTCTCGGTTGAGCTTCTTGAGAAGATGCAGCCCCTCGAACACGAACTCGATGGCCGCCGCGGTCAGCCCCGGGCTCTCGAAGGGGCCGAGATGCTCGATGACTTCGCGAAGGCCGGGAATCGAGGAGAGGCCTTCGAGGTAGTCGGCGGCCGGCATGCTGTCGGAGACGGCCACGCCCCAACCCTGCCCCATGTACTCGAGCACGGGCTGGAGCTGCGCCACGCTCAGGCGCGAATCGAAGACCGTCTTGACCGCCACCGACAGCAGACGATCGACGACCGCGGCCTCCTTGGCGGAGTCCAGACCGTATTCGAGTTCGAGCTTGCCGTTGGTGGAGGCGAAGAGCGCGTGCAGGTCGCTGATGCGCGGGACGATCTCGCTCTCGCCGCAGCGGACCGCGCGCTTTTCGGCGTTGGCCAAAATCGTCTCGTAGTTGTTGATGCTCACGCGCACGCTCACGCCCGAAGACTGGTTCACCTCGGGCGCCTTGCGCGCTTCCATCGTCATGCGCGCGATGACTTCCTTCATGAAGTCGGGGACGCGCACGGGCCGGCCGCTGCGATCGGAGCCGGCCACCTCCTGTTCCATGATCGCGATCTCTTCGGCGACGGTGCGCGGGTAGTGCGTCCGGATCTGGACGTCGAAGCGGTCCTTGAGCGGCGTGACGATGCGGCCGCGGCTGGTGTAGTCCTCGGGATTGGCGGTGGCCACGACCACGACGTCCAGCGGCAGCCGGATCTTGTGCCCCTTGATCTGCAGGTCGCGCTCTTCCATCAGGTTGAACAGGCCCACCTGCACCTTCTCGGTCAGGTCGGGCAGCTCGTTGATGGCGAAGATGCCACGGTGGGTGCGCGCGATGATGCCGAAGTGAATCGCCTCCTCGTCGGACAGGTAGCGGCCCTCGGCGATCTTGATCGGATCGATCTCGCCGATGAGGTCGGCAACCGTCACGTCGGGCGTCGCCAGCTTCTCGCCGTAGCGCGCATCGCGCGCGATCCAGACCACGGGCAGTTCGCCGCCCTCGGCGGCGGCGCGGCGCCGGCACACGGCGCACACCGGAGCGAAAGGATCATCGTGAATCTCGCAGCCGGCGATGGCGGGAACCTGCTCGTCGAGCAGGTTGATGAGGGCGCGAATCAGACGGGTCTTGGCCTGACCGCGCTCTCCGAGCAGCACCATGTGATGGCCCGACAGAACCGCGTTCTCGATCTCGGGGATGACCGTCTCTTCGTAGCCGACGATGCCGCCGAAGACCGCGCGCGCGCCCTCTTCGCTTGCCAGCAGCGCCAGGAGGTTCTCGCGCATCTCGTCGCGAACGCTGCGCGTCCGGTAGCCGCTGGCCTGGAGCTCGGCGAGGGTGGCAGGGCGCTGCATCGGGGCGGACTATAGGCGCGGCCCCGGGCACCGGCAACGAGGCTGGTGCGCAGGCGGAGGGCCTCAGATCGAATCCACGATCAGCCGCATCATCTCCTTGTGCCAGCGACCGAGTGGAGCGCTGCGCCTCTCCCGGACCAGATCCAGTCGCGCGTCCACGTCACGGGCGGAATGCTGCAGCGGATCACCGGCGCCGGCGCCGAAGAAGCGATCGAGCTCGACGCACTGGTGACAGGCGCCCTTCCTGGCCACCAGCGCGCAGGACTCGGAGTAGATGGCCGTCAGGCGCGCCCGTGCCGACTGGATCCAGCCCTTGGCCTGCCCGAACGTCGCCCCCATCGCGTCGGCCACTTCCTCGACCGTGAAGCCGTACACCTCCTTCATCAGCAGGGCCGCCGACTGCTCAGGGCCCACATTCTGCAGCGTGCAGGCGAAGCAGACCGTCAGATGCTCGACGGCGATCGAGCGCGTTTCCGGCGAGCCGTGGAGCGCGCGCGAGGATTCGATGAACGATGGCGTGTTCTCCGCGCGCTTTCGGCATTCCCCGAGCACCGACTCGTGCCGGGTCGCGTGGCGGCGGCGGTGGTCGATGCCGAGGTTGGTGGCAACGCGAAAGAGCCACGCGCGCAGCTCCGATGCCGTGCTCGGAACGTTCTCCGCTTCGAGCATGCGCACGGCGGCCTGCTGCGCGATCTCTTCGGCGACGTCCTCGCGCAGCACCAGCCGCGTCAGGTACGCCGTCAGCTCCGGGCGCGCCGCCTCGTAGGCGGCCGCCAGCGCCTCGGCTCGGCTCGGCTCGCTCATGCGCACATCTCCACGATCCTGTCCTTGCCGCCCAGCCCGACCTCTTGCCACCACGCCACGAAATGCGCGAGGCATTCCTCGAATGCCTCTTCCTGGAAGTAGTGCCCGGCGTTGGCGAGCACGTGCGTGCGATGGCGCGGGAAGACCGCCTCCAGCCGCTGGCGCTCGCTCGCCCGGAACGCGATGTCGCCGTCCGGCCACAGCAGCAGCAGCGGCAGGTGACGCAGCCGCGCCAGGCCCGACTCCACCTCGCGCAGGAACGCGCTGCTGGCGCGGATCTCGCGCGGGAAGACGTGCGTGGGAAGACGCGACTGCGCGGTGGGAAAGGGGCCGCGATACGCGCGCATGACGCCGGCGGGAAGCCTGCCGCGCCGCAGTCCCATGGGAATCATGACGTTGACGAAGAAATTGAAGTTGCGGATGAGCCAGCCACCGAACGGCCCGCCCATGAAGCTCGAGAAGCGCTCGAAGTGCGGGTCGCCGTCGATCGGCCATGCCCACGTGTTGCCGAGCACGAGCGCATGGAAGCGATCGGGCATGCGCGAGGCCGCGCCCAGGCCGATGGGGCCGCCCCAATCGTGCGCGAACAGCGTCAACTCGCGGAGCTCGAGCCGTTGCACCAGCTTCTCAACGACGGCGCTGTGGCTGGCGGGGCGGAAGTCGTAGCCGGCCGCGGCGCGCGACAGGCCGAAGCCGGGATAGTCCAGCGCAATGCAGCGAAAGCTTCCGCGCAGCTCGCGGACCAGCCTCCGGTACACGAAGGACCACGTCGGGTTGCCGTGCAGGAACAGGATGGCCGGCCCCTCCCCTTCATCGACGTAGTGGACGACGTGGCCGTCCAGCGGGACGAAACGGCTGAGGAAGGGATAGTCGCGGCGGTCCAGCCATGAAGGATCGTCGTTCATGTTTCTTTCTCCACGCCGGGAGTCGGGTCTGGACGAACCGGTTGGCGTCATTCCAGAAACGACTCCTCGACCGTACAACGATCGAACAGCGTGTTTCGGATGGGCCGGAGGAGAAAAAAGAGCGCGCGTGCCGATCGTGGCGCGCTGCCGCGACTGGAGTGCCGGTCGAGGGCTACTGCGCCGGCGTGATGTCGGGCAGCGCCGGAATGTCCGCGTCGGCAGCGGCGGCGGCCGCTTCGGCCTGCGCCGCCAGCTCCTCGGCCCGCGCGCGATGGCGCGCCGCTTCGAGCTGCGCCTTGGTGGCTTCCTCTTCGGCGCGGTCCGCTCGGGTCTGTGCCGCCGCCAGCTCGACCTGCTTGGCCTCGAGCGCGGACCTGGCCTGATCGAGCTCGCTCGTGAGCCGCTCGACGTCGGCGCGCAGCTTGCCGTTGACCTTGGCCTGGCGCCGCACGGCAAAACGCAGTCTGGCGTGCTCGACGAACGTGCCGGTGCCGGCAATCAGCGCGCCGGCCACCAGCGCCGCCAGAAGCAGCAGCGCGAGCGGAATGTCGATGGCCGCGCCCTCGGGCCGCGGCATGAACTGGAACGGCGGCAGATAGAAGAATTTGACCGGCGCCATGTTGACGCTGGCCAGAGCGATGCCGGCCACGATGAGGATGAGCAGCAGGATGGTGCGCAGGATCTTCACGCTTCCTCCGTAAAGAGCGGCAACAGACGCTCGTAGGTATCCTGCAGATGTTGCGGGATCACGCGCGTATCAGCGAGCATGGGCATGAAATTCGTGTCGCCTTCCCACCGGGGAACGATGTGCCAGTGGAGGTGGTCGGCGATGCCGGCCCCACCGCAGCGGCCGAGATTCATTCCGATGTTGAAGCCGGCGGGCGAAAACGCCTTCTGGAGCACTCGCACCGAGCGCTGCAGGTCGGCGTGGACGGCGGCGGCGACCGCAGGCTCCAGCGCCGCGAAGTCTGCAGTGTGCGTTCGCGGGGCCACCATCAGATGCGCGTTGGCGTACGGATAGAGGTTCATCAGCACGCTCGAATGCTCGCCGACGCGGAGCACGAGGCCGCTTGCCCGCTCCTCCTGCGACACCAGCCTCGGCTTGTCACAGAAGATGCAGCCCGGCTTCGAGTCGCCCTTCTCGATGTACGACAGGCGCCAGGGCGCCCACAGAACACGCACGCGTCAGCGCATCCGTCTCGACGTCAGGAGCGCACCGAGCTGAGGCCTGCCTCGGGAGCGGAAGCGGCCAGCTCGTTCTGCTCGTTCTCGTAGCCGTCGTCGACGCGCTGCTTGAGCTCCTTGCCGACCTTGAAGAACGGCACGCGCTTGGAGGCGACGGCGACCAGGTCTCCGGTCTTGGGATTGCGTCCCTCGCGCGCCTGTCGCTGCTTGACCACGAAGCTGCCGAAGCCGCGAATCTCGATGCGGTCTCCCTTGCAGAGCGCCTCGGTCATGCTTTCGAACACGGAGTTGACGATGACTTCGGCATCGCGCCGCGAATAAGCGGGATACAGCCGGACAATCTCGTCGATCAGGTCTCTCTTGGTCATCTGATCGGGCCCTCCAGCCGGCCTACTCTCCCTTGCCGGTTTCCTCGCGACTACCGCGCCGCGCCAGCTTTTCTTGGATCATATCGCCCAAGGTGACGCTACCCCCGCGGCCACTGCCCGAGGCCTCCGAGGACATGTAGGCCCGCATCTCCTCCTTCTCGGCCGACTGCATCAGCGACCGGATGGACAGCGAGATGCGGCGCTCGCGGATATCGACCTGGGTCACCTCGGCCTCGATCTGCTGGCCGGGCTGGAAGAGGTCGCGCGGGTTCTCGACCCGCTCGCGGCCGATCTGGGAAACGTGGACCAGGCCCTCGACGCCCTCCTCCAGCTCCACGAACACGCCGAAGTCGGCGATGTTGGTGACCTTGCCGTGGATGCGCGTGCCGACCGGATAGCGCTCGTTCATGCGGCGCCACGGGTCTTCGGTCAACTGCTTGAGGCCGAGCGAGAGGCGTTCGTTCGGGATGTCGATGCCGAGGACGACGCACTCGAGCTCGTCGCCCTTCTTCACCATCTCCGAAGGATGATGGACCTTCTTGGTCCAGTGCATGTCGGAGATGTGCACCAGCCCGTCGATGCCTTCCTTGACGTTGACGAACACGCCGAAGTCGGTGACCGAGGTGACCTTGCCCTTGACGCGCGTTCCCACCGGATGCTCGATCGGCAGCATCTCCCAGGGATTGGGCGTCACCTGCTTCAGGCCCAGCGAGATGCGCCGGTTCTCGGGATCCAGCGACAGCACGACCACGTCGACTTCGTCGCCGACGCTGAGCACCTGCGAAGGATGCGTGACGCGTTTGGTCCAGCTCATCTCCGAGACGTGCACGAGGCCCTCGATTCCGTCTTCGATTTCGACGAACGCGCCGTAGTCGGTCAGGCTGACGACCTTGCCGTGCACGCGGCTGCCCGGGAAGAGACGGTCGGCAACCGTCAGCCAAGGATCCTCGCTGAGCTGCTTGAGCCCGAGCGAGATGCGATGCGAGGTCGGGTCGTACTTGAGAACGACCACGCGGATGACTTCGCCCGGCTTGACGACTTTGGAAGGATGGCTGACGCGTCCCCAGCTCATGTCGGTGACGTGCAGCAGGCCGTCGATGCCGCCGAGGTCGACGAAGGCGCCGTAGTCGGTGACGTTCTTGACGGTGCCTTCGAGGATGACGCCTTCTTCGAGAACCTTGAGGGTCTCCGCGCGCATGACCTCCTGCTCCTTCTCGAGCAGGGCCTTGCGGGAGACGACGACGTTGCCGCGGGCGCGGTTGAACTTGAGAATGGAGAACTGGGTGGTCTCTCCGATGTAGCGATCCAGGCTGCGGGTGGGACGGGTATCGACATGGGAGCCGGGCAGAAACGCGAACACTCCCACATCCACTTTGAGGCCGCCCTTGACGCGGCCGACTACGGTGCCTGTGACCGAGCCGCCGGAATTGTAGGCTTCCTCGATGGCCTTCCACACGACGTTCTGGCGGGCGCGCTGGAAGGACAGGTGCATCTCACCGCCGTCGCCGCCGGTGGACTCCACGTAGACATCGACCTCCTGACCTTCCTTGACGAGCAGGTTGCCCTGGCGGTCCTGGAACTCCGAGATCGGGATCATCCCTTCGGACTTGTATCCGATGTCGACGGTGACCATCTCGTTGTCGATCGACACGATATGGCCTTTGACGATCTCGCCCTGCTGAACGGGACGGACCGAGGCTTCGAACATGTCTGAGAAGCTCTCCGACGCTGCGTCGCGCTGGGTCATCTCATGCTGGGCCTTCTCCTGCTGCATCAAAAAGGAATCCTCCGGTTGATTGACGCCCGAACGGGCAACCACCTGCATAACGCGCTGCGGCTGCCAGTTCAAGGGAACGGCAGGATTTACGCCTACTTCGACGACGAGCGGCGCAGCGCGACCTCGGCGAGAATTTTGGACACGACCTGATCGATCTCGAGCCTGGTGGTGTCGAGAACGACCGCATCGGGCGCGGCTGCAAGTGGAGCGACGGGCCTGGTGCTGTCACGCCGGTCCCTTTCTGCCATTTCGCGCGCCACGGTGGCCGCGGCGGCGTCACCCGACTGCTTCGCGGCCAGCTCGAGGCTGCGCCGGCGCGCCCTTTCCTCGGGATCGGCATCGAGGAAAACCTTCAGGTCGGCATCGGGAAAGATGACGGTGCCGATGTCGCGGCCCTCGACGACCGTGCCCGGAGGATGCGCCGCATTCCTTTGCCATTCCACAAGCAGCCGGCGCACCGTGGGGCACGCCGAGCTCTTGGACGCCGCCTGGCTGATTTCGGGGGCACGGATTCTGTCGGTGACGTCGCGTCCGTTGAGAAGAAAGCGGCGGCCGCGCTCGATCGATTCCACCTTGATGCGCGCGACGAGCTCGCCGAGCGCAGCGTCGTCGTCGAGCGCCACACCGTCTTCGAGCGCCGCCACGGCCACGCAGCGATACAGAGCGCCCGAGTCGAGGTAGCCGAAGCCGAGCGCGTCCGCCACGCGCTGGGCGGTCGTCGACTTGCCCGCACCGGCCGGGCCGTCCAGTGCGATCAGGAACCCGCGCTGCGCCTCGTGCGATGATGGTTCGCTCATGCTCCCAACCTCTCCAGCGACGAGAAGAACTCCGGAAACGATACGGCAACCGCGCCCGCGTCGTCGAGCATGAGCGGACATCCGGCGGCCGCCGCGCCCACGGTGGCGGCCATCGCGATGCGATGATCGCCGCGGGTGGCAATCGCGCCGCCTTCGCTTTGCACGCGCAGATGCGCCGGCTGACCGTGGATGATCATTCCGTCTTCGCGCTCCTCCACCTGCACGCCCAGCGTCCTCAGCAGCGCCGCCGTCGTGGCGATCCGATCGCTTTCCTTGACGCGAAGCTCGGATGCGCCCGAAAGCACGGAGGTGCCGTCGGCGAAGGCTGCGGCAACGCACAGCAGCGGAAGCTCATCGATGCACGCCGGCACCTCCGGCGCCGTGATCTGGAACGGTCGCAGCGCCGATGCGCGCGCGCGCAGCGTGCCCACGCTCTCGCCGCCCTGCGTTCCCGTGACCGTTGCGGTGATGTCGGCGCCCATGCGCTGCAGCACGTCCAGGAATCCGGTGCGCGTCGGGTTGAGGCACACCTCCTCGACCGTCACTTCGCTTCCGGCGATGAGCACCGCGGCCGCGAGCAGGAAGGCGGCCGAGGACGGATCGCCCGCAACCGTCACGTCGCACGCCGACGGCACCACGGGCCCGTCGACGCTGACGCGAACGCCGCTGGTGCGCACGGCAACGCCCATGGCCGCGAGCATGTTCTCGGTGTGGTCGCGCGTCTTCTCGGGCTCCGTGACGCCGGTCGTGCCGGCGGCCTGCAGGCCGGCCAGCAACACCGCGCTCTTGAGCTGTGCGCTGGCCACGGGCAGCACCACGTCGGCGCCGCGGAGCGCACGGCCCTGCACCGTCAGCGGCGCATGGCCGTCGGTCGTCTCGACGAGGCCGCCCAGGCGGGCCAGCGGCTCGGCCACGCGACGCATCGGCCTTCGCGACAGCGACCCATCGCCCGACAGCCTGGCCGTCAGCCCTTCCTGTCCCGCCAGCAGCCCGCACAGAAGCCGCATGGTGGTGCCCGAGTTCTGACAATCGATCTCGATACTGCCGCGCGCCAGCTTCATGGCGCGGCCTCGTACACGCACGGCGTCGGCGTCGATGCGCTCGATGGCGGCCCCGAGACGCTGCATGGCCGCCATCGTCGACAGCACGTCCTGGCCGCGCGGCAGTCCGCGCACGAGCGCCTCGCCCTCGGCGACGGCATTGAACATGAGCGCGCGATGCCCGATCGACTTGTCGCCCGGCACGCGCACGCGCCCGCGCAGCGGTCCACGCGCGGCGCCTGCCAGGTGCGAACCGGTCATCGCGGCAGGTCCCCGCGCAGCTTCTGCGCCTTCGCGAAGACGGCGCGAAGCCACGTCTCGTCGCCTTCCTCGATGGCCGCCTGCAGCCCTCCCAGCGCAAGCTCCATCTCGCTCAGCGCCTCCAGGATCGGCTCGCGGTTGGCCGTGATGATGTCCAGCCACATGTCCGCATCGCTGGCGGCCAGACGGGTCATGTCGCGAAAGCCGCCGGCGGCGAGCTGCAGCACGCGATCGCGATTGGCTGCGTCATCGGCGGCCGCGGCCAACGCGTACGCGACCATCTGCGGCAGATGGCTGCACATCGCCACCGCCTCGTCGTGCTCGGCCGCGTTCATCACCACCACTTCGGCGTCGAGCGCGGTCCACATCGCGCGAATGGCGGCGGTCAGGGATTCGGGCGTCGCCGAATCCGGCGTCAGCACGACACGCGCGCCGCGAAACAGATCGACGTCGGCCGCGCCTGCGCCGCTTTCGGCCTTGCCCGCCATCGGATGCGCGCCAAGAAAGCGGGAGGAAAGGCCGAGGCGCGCCGCTTCGGCGACGATGGGCGCCTTGACGCTGCCGACGTCGGTGACGGCGCAGTGTGCGGGAAGCAGGTCGGTGAGCTCGCCGAGCTGGCGCAGCGCCGTCTGCACGGGCGTGGCCAGCACGACCAGATCCGCATCGGCCACCGCGCTGGCAAGGTGGCTGGTCGTGTCGTCGACCAGACGCCGCGCTCGCGCTGTCTCCAGGTTGGTCGTGCTGCGGCCCACGCCGGTCGTGCGTGCGAACAGGCCGCGTGCCTTGCCGGCACCGGCAAGGGAGGCACCGAGAAGACCCGTGCCGACCACGACACAGTGGGACCACTGGGCGGTCATCGGCTGCGCTCCGCCATCACGGCGCCGATTCCGTCGATGGCTCGCTCGTCCTCTTCACGGGTTCCGAGCGTGATGCGGACGTGATCGGGAAAGCCGTAGGCGTCCATCGGACGGACGATGATGCCGCGTCGCACCAGTGCGTCCGTCATTGCCGCACCGGCGCCGACCCTGACCAGCAGGAAGTTGGCCTGGCTCGGAACGTATTCGACGTCCATCGCGGCAAGCGCCGCGTACCAGCGCCGGCGGCTCTCGTGCACGAGAGCGCGCGAGGCCTGCACGTGTTCCTCGTCGTCGAGCGCGGCCGTGGCCGCGACCTGTGCCAGCAGATTGACGTTGAACGGCTGACGCAGCCGCGAGAGCCCGTCCATCATCTCCAGCGATCCGACGCCGTAGCCGATCCGCAGACCCGCCAGCCCGTAGATTTTGGAGAAGGTGCGCGAAACGACCAGACCAGGATGCGCATCGATGTAGCGCAGGCCGTCCGGGTATTCGGGGTCCTCGACGAATTCGAAGTACGCTTCGTCCAGCACGACCGCCACGGTCTCGGGGACCGATGCAAGGAAGCGTTCCCACTGGCTGCGGCGAAAGATCGTGCCGGTCGGATTGTTGGGATTGGCCAGGAAGACGACGCGCGTGCGAGGGCCGATGCGGCCGGCGATCGCGTCGAGGTCGTGCTCGAAGCCGTGCGCCGGCACCGCAACCGGAGTGGCGCCGACGGCGATCGTCACCAGCGGATAGACCAGGAACGCGTCGGCCGAGAAGACCACTTCGTCGCCCGGGCCGGCGAGCATGCGGCAGACCAGCTCGAGAACTTCGTTGGAGCCATTGCCGAAAACGATGCGCCGGGGGTCGACGCCGATCCTGCCCGCCATCTTCTCCGTCAGCACGACCGCACCGCCGTCGGGATAGCGATGGATATCGTCGATCGCCTCGCGCAGCGCCGCCAGCGCACGTGGCGACGGACCGAGCGCGTTCTCGTTGGACGCGATCTTGATCGATCCGTGGATGCCCAGCTCGCGCTCCACCTCTTCGATGGGACGGCCCGGCTTGTACGGTGTCAGCGAACGGATGCGCTCTGGAATGACGGGCCCTGGCACGCGCGCTAGCTAGCGGGAACGGGGGTGAATCGCCACCTTCTCCTGTTGCAAAGCCGCGTCATGCGGTTGCCGGCGTCGATGCGACGACGTGCACCGCCTCCCAAACACCGCGAGCACCCTCATCGCTGTGCGTAAGCAGCGTCATCATCGAACGCGGATCGCGAAACCGCATTGCGAGCCGAGCCGGCCGATCGCAACGTGGATGAACTTCCAAACCCTGCTCGACTCACGATGACCGGGGACGCTTCGGTTTCCCCAAGGAGGTTCGCAACGATGAATCGACCTTCCCACACACATGTGTGGAACGCTGCGCTGGCCGTGACGGCCTGCGCACCTCTTGCTGCTGTCGCACTGGCTCCGAACGCAACGGCGGGACTGCTGAGCTCCGTCACTTCGGCAGCCCCTGATCTGAACTGGACGCTCGGAGGCCACCGTGTGCATCTGATCGAAGTCCCGGCCGCGGCTCCCGTCGGCGCCGGACCGTGTGCCGGCGTAAGGCCGGGCGCCATCGTTGAAAGCGACACCGGACAGTGCACGTTCAATTTCCTCTTCACCGGAAGCGACGGCGCCACGTACATGGGCACCGCCGGCCACTGCATCCTCGGCGAATCACCGGTTGGCGGCGATGTCGGCGAAGAGACGTGGCCGGTGGGCGAAGGTCCCGAAGCCCGTGATTCCACGGGCGCCCGGATCGGCGAATTCACCTACGCGATCCTCGAGGACCCCAAGGACTTCGCTCTGGTTCTGCTGGATCCAGGCGTGGCCGCCAATGCGCAGATGTGTCACTTCGGCGGACCGACCGGCATCAACGACGATCGGACGTCGAACCCGGTGTTGCTGCATCACTTCGGCAACGGCCTCGCCATCGGCAGCGTGCTGCCGGCTCGCACGCACGTGGCCACGGGAATGCCTCATTCCGACCATGTGTTCGCCGACGGCGCCGCCCTTCCCGGCGACTCGGGCAGCGGCGTGATCAGCGAGGACGGCCGCGCCGTCGGCGTGCTCGTCACCGTCGGCGTTCATCTGGGCGGCATCGGGACGGCAGGCGTCGATGCCGGCGTCGTCGGCATCACGCGCCTGACGCCGCAGGTCGAGCGCGCCGAGCAAGTGCTCGGCATCGATCTGACGCTGGCGCCGGCGCCGGCCTTGTAGCCAGCGCCTGCGCAAGGCGGCGGCGGCGTGCTCGGGAGGCACGCCGTCGCCGCCATGCTCCCAAGCCCCGCCGACCTTCGTGCGCGCGCGCCTCGACCACGGCCAGCGCGTCGGTAACAATCGCGCGATGAATCGCATCGCTTCGACCCTGGGATGGCTGCTGGTAGCGGCGTTCGGCGCCGGCGGCCTTGCGTACGTGGCCCTGCACCGCGGCGAGAGCGTCTCGAGCCTGTGGTTCCTGATCGCGGGCCTGTGCGTCTACGCCATCGGCTACCGCTACTACTCGGCCTTCCTGGCGTCGCGCGCGCTGATGCTCGACGACTCGCGGCCGACGCCCGCGCACCGGCTAGCCGACGGCCGCGATTTCGTTCCCACCAATCGCTGGGTCGTCTTCGGGCATCACTTCGCCGCCATCGCCGGGCCGGGGCCCCTGGTCGGTCCGATCCTGGCGGCACAGTTCGGCTACCTGCCCGGCGCGCTCTACATCGTCATCGGAGTCGTCCTCGGCGGCGCGGTGCAGGACTTCACCGTGCTGGTCGGGTCGATGCGCCGCGGCGGCCGCAGCCTGGGTCAGATCGTGCGCGACGAGATCGGACCGGTCGGCGGCGCGGCAGCGCTGATCGGCGTCCTGGCGATCATGCTGATCCTCATCGGCGTGCTTGGCCTGGTGGTCACCAACGCGATGTTCGGCAGCCCCTGGGGAACGTTCACGATCGCGATGACGATTCCGATCGCCCTGGCCATGGGCGTGTACATGACCAGCATCCGTCCCGGACACGTGCTGGAAGCGTCGCTCGGCGGGCTGGCGCTGACGCTGCTGGCGGTCTGGGGCGGCCGCTTCATCCACGAGCACGAGACGCTGCGCGTCTTCTTCGATCTGTCCAAGACGCAGATTGCCGTCAGCCTGATCATCTACGGGTTCACGGCGAGCGTCCTGCCGGTGTGGCTGCTGCTCGCGCCGCGCGACTACCTGTCGGCGTTCATCAAGATCGGCACGGTGGCGCTGCTGGCGCTCGGGCTGCTGTGGGTACGGCCGGACGTTCACATGCCGGCGCTGACGCAGTTCATCGACGGCACCGGCCCCGTCTTTGCCGGAAAGCTGTTCCCCTTCTGCTTCATCACCATCGCCTGCGGCGCGATCTCCGGATTCCACTCGCTCATCGCCAGCGGCACCACACCCAAACTGCTGGATCGCGAGAGCGATGCCCGCTTCATCGGCTACGGCGCCATGCTGATGGAGAGCTTCGTGGCCCTCATGGCATTGATGGCGGCCACCGTGATGGACCCGGGCGTCTACTTCGCCATGAACGCGCCCGCTGCGCTTCTCGGCAGCACCGCCACCGAAGCGGCGGCGAGGATCGCCAGCTGGGGCTTCACGCTCGATCCGGCGGGGTTCGAGGAGCTGACGCGGCAGGTCGGCGAGTCGACGCTGCTGTCGCGCACCGGAGGAGCGCCGACGCTGGCGGTGGGAATGGCCGAGATCTTCTCGAGCGCGCTAGGCGGTCCCGCTTTCAAGGGCCTCTGGTACCACTTCGCCATCATGTTCGAGGCGTTGTTCATCCTGACGACCCTCGATGCGGGCACGCGCGTCGGCCGCTTCATGATGCAGGACGCGCTCGGCAACCTCTGGGAGCCGCTCGGGCGCACCTCGTCGCTGCCGGCCAACGTCTTCTCCTCGGCGCTGATCGTGGGCGGCTGGGGCTACTTCCTCTATCAAGGCGTGGTCGATCCTCTCGGCGGCATCAACTCGCTCTGGCCGCTGTTCGGCATCGCCAACCAGTTGCTGGCCGCCACGGCGCTGGCCGCCGTCACAACGATCTTCATCAAGTCGTCCCGCCCTGCGTACGCGCTCGTGACGCTGATCCCGCTGCTGTGGCTGCTGGTGGTGACGATGACGGCGGGCTTCCAGAAGATCTTTTCGGCGGATACGCGCATAGGATTTCTCGCGCAGGCCGCGCACCTGTCGGCGCAGCTCGAGAGCGGGAGCGTCGCCGCCGACAAGCTCGCGCAGACGCAGGCGGTGATCTTCAACAATCGCCTGGATGCCGTCGTCACCGCAGTGTTCATGGCGCTTGTCACCATCGTCGTCGTCGATGCCGCACGCGTGTGGTGGAAGACGCTGTCGCGGCCGCGCCTGGCCGCCGGTCTGGAGGAGGCGCGCGCATGAATGCGAGGAACCGGCGGCTGCATACGGCCAGGGCAATGCAGCGGATCCGGCACGGTGCGGCCGCGCTTCGAATGTTCGTGCAGGGCTTCGTCGGCGTGGCGGGCGCAACTATTGCACCGCCCGCCGCCGGCGACCCCAAGCTCGACGCCCGCGGCACGCGCCGTACCCTGGAACAGACTGCGGCGCGCCGGGGGCGCTGTTGCTGAGCGGACCCGGCGTGAATGAACCTGCCGGCCGAGGTGTCTCTTGGCCAAGGCAGCGATCTCATGCCCGAGGGACCCGAAGTGCGACGGTACGCCGACCTGCTGGCGGCCTCGCTCACCGGCAGCGCCATCCGCAAGGTCTCGGCGCGTACGCGTCAGGCACGCTCGTGGCTCGATGAGCACGGCGAGTCGCTGGACGGGCGGCGTCTGACGACCATCTGCTCGCGCGGCAAGCACCTGATCGGCTACATCGAGGGGAACGTCTACTTCCACTCGCACCTCATGATGTGGGGACGATGGCGCGTTGACCCGAGCGAGCCCGAGTTCGACCGCCGAGAGCGGGCGCGCATCGTCACGGAGGCGGGAACCGCGGTCCTGTCGTCAGCGCCCGTCTTCGAGATTGGAAGCGGCGACCCTTTCGAGAACGTCGAGCACCTTCGAAGCATCGGCCCCGACATCCTTCCCTACGAAGGCATCGCAGCGTTCGATCGGGACGTGTTCCGCCGTCGCCTGCTGTCCCCCGCACACTGCCGCTACACCATCGGCGCGGCGCTCCTGGATCAGCAGCTGGTGGCCGGCATCGGCAACTATCTGCGCTGTGAAATCCTCTACTGCTGCGGCATCAACCCCTGGCGCACGGTCTCGGCGCTGAGCGAGCCGGAGATCGGATGCCTCTCGGCAACCATCCCGCTCCTGGCACGGCGCGCGTACGAGCGCAGCGGAACCACCGTCTCGGACGAAGAAAAGCAGCGTCTAGGCAGCGAGCCGGGGCTCGTCTATCAGGCGGGGCGCGAATACGGCACGCGCCACTACGTGTTTCGCAGGACCAATCTTCCGTGCCTGCGCTGCGGCAGCACGATCCGTCAGCAGCGCCAGGTGACGCGCTTCGACGAAGAAGGCGAACACACGCGGATCACGTACTTCTGCCCGGACTGTCAGGGAGTGGACGTCGAACCGCGTGCGGCCGCGCGAGCTGCGAGGAGCTCGAGCGGCCGCCAGCGCCGCGCGTAATCGTGGGGGAGGAACTTACGCGCGAGCCCGGTAGGTGCGGCGAATTGCGGCTGCCGGCACCAGCGACGGCGCCAGATTCTTCTTCATGCGCGTGGCGCGCTCGAGCTTGCGCAGCCCTGCACGCATGTAGTCGGAATCGATTCCCAGGCTCGCGCAGATGCTCTCGAAGGAATACAGCCACTCGCAGTCGCGGCTGGCGAACCAGCGCGAGACCTCGAAGTAGCGCTTGCGGCGCTCGGGACTGCCGGAGTCGACGCCGAGCCGGAAGGTGGCGAGCGCCTCCTCCAGCACCGCAGCCATCAGCCGGTGCTCGGCCGTGGAATCGAGGTCCGAGTCGCTCGTCGCGTCGAAGGCCTCGGTGAAATTCATGATCGCATGACCTCCCTTTGTCTGGATGCGCGCGACAACCCCGGTCGCGGCCCCTTCTCCAGATGCCGGATGATCCCACACGGAGGTCGGCGCGTCACGGGGCAAAAGTCTTAAGAATTCTACAGATACGGCCGCCGTTGCGGCGTCTTGAAGCCACGCTCCTCCGACCCTAAGAGCGTGGTCGTGCCGGCGCAGGGACAATATGACCTCGACGAGATCCGGGCGCGGCTGCAGGCCTGGCTGGCCGCCGAGCTCGATGACGCCAGCGACGTTCGCGTCGGCGAGATCGGCGCGCCCGGCACGACCGGCTTTTCCAGCGAAACGATGCTTTTCGACGCTCGCTGGCGCCACGACGGCCGCGAGCACGAGCAGCGCTACGTGCTTCGCACGCGGCCTACCGAGCATCCGGTGTTTCCGGACTACGATCTGTACGCGCAGTTCCGCTGCATGCAGATCGTCGGCGCCGTCAGCAGCGTGCCGGTTCCCAAGGTGCGCTGGTGGGAGCCCGACGAGTCGGTGCTGGGCCAGCCGTTCTACGTGATGGAGCACGTCGACGGGGAGGTGCCGAGCGACAATCCGCCCTACACCGTTGCCGGCTTTCTCGCCGACGCCTCGCCGCAGCAGCAGCGCGCGCTGTACACCGCCGAGATCGGTCTGCTCGAGCGCCTGCACGCCATCGACTGGAAAACGGCCGGGTTCGACTTCCTGGATCGGCCGCAGTTCGGGCGTACCGGTTTCGAGCAGCAGCTCGGCTACTACCGGCACTTCCTTGCCTGGGCGGCGCAGGGCCGGCCGCAGCCGACGGTCGAAGCGGGGCTCGATTACCTCGAGCGGCATTGCCCCGCCGGCCGCGACATCGTCGTGCTGAACTGGGGCGATGCGCGGCCTTCGAACATCATCGTGCGAGATTTCCAGCCGGTAGCGGTGCTGGATTGGGAGATGGCCACGCTCGGCCCGCCCGAAGTCGACGTGGCCTGGTTCCTCTATCTGAACCGCTTCCTGAGCGAAGGTGTCGGCGCTCCTCCCCTGCCCGGCTTTCTCGGCGAGGTCGAGACGGCCGAGTTGTACGCGTCGCTCAGCGGGCGACGGCTGCACGATCTCCACTACTACCAGGTCTGGGCCGGCGTGCGCTTCAGCATCATCTTCATCCGCATCATCCAGCGCATGGACAAGCAGGGAGTGCTGGTCCCGGGATGGACCGAGCAGAACAACATCTGCACGCAGTTCCTCGCCAGAGTCGGCGGGTTTCCGCAGCCGCGCTGATCATGATCGCTGCGCGTACGGTGCTGCCGCTGCTGCGTGAGCTGGCGCAACCGCCGTCGGAAGAGCTGTTCGAGGCGCGTGTGGAAGGCGGCGACTGACCCTTCCGCTACAGCGGATCCACCAGCGTCACCTCCATCGCCGGGAACTCCTCCAGCGGCATCGTCTCCACATCGCTGGCATCGGCGACTTCGACTTCGAAGCTGTCTTCGTCGAGGACGTCGCGGGAGCGGAAAACGCACCGAACCACGGCACTGGGCGTCGGAATGCCGTCGAGGCTGACGAGCCCGACCTTGACGCTTCTTGCGCCTGGATAATTGGTGGCGGCAAGGCCGGCGGTCAACGCCTCGCAAATCACGCTGGCGCCGCGGCCGGCCCATCCTCCAGATTCCCCGAGGTAGCGGATCTCGAACTGAAGCGCTCCCACAAGCCCGACAGCGTCGACGACGCTGGCCGTGACCTCGTATGCAGGGGCACCCTGATCGTCGCCGTCGCTGTCATCGAACGAGCCACCCGACCCATCGCCGCACCCGCCGGCCGAGAAGAGCAGAAGCGCAAGCGCGTACGGAAGGAGGAAACCGAAGGATCGCGTCGGCATTGAGGACCTCGCCCGTCTGGGCACGTGCAGGGAATTGGATGAGCAGCATGATCGTGACGAGGGCGCATGCTCGGCGTGGCCCAACGTTCATGCAAGAGCGGCCATGGTCGCGGCAGTGGCGAGCCTCACCGACGGCAGAGCCGTCACGTCGCCACCGGATACGATCCCAGCACCTTGACCGACAGCGCGATGCGCTCCAGCGACGCGAGCGCCTTGGCCACCGGCTCCTCGCTTGCGTGCCCGCTGACGTCGACGAAGAAGCGATACTCCCAGGAGCGTCCCACCAGCGGCCGCGACTCGATCATCGACAGGTTGACCTTGTTGCGAGCGAACTGGCGGATGATGCGCTCCAGGATGCCTACCCGATCCTTGACGGTGACGACCAGCGAGGTGCGGTCGCGGCCGGTGGGCTTGGTCTTCTGGTCCGCGCCTATGACGAGGAAACGCGTGACGTTGGAGGCGTTGTCCTGGATCGACCGCGCAACCGTCTTCAGGCCGTTGAGCTCGCATGCCAGGCGGCTTCCGATGGCGCCGGTGCCGCGCTCGGTGGCAGCCAGCCTGGCGGCCGCGGCCGTGCTGGCCACCGGCAGCAGCTCCACTCCCGGAAAGTTCTCGGCCAGATAGCGGCGGCACTGCGCCAGCCCTTGCGGATGCGACGCGATGCGCTGGAGCTTCCTGCGCTCGCCGTCACGGGACATCAGGTAGTGGTCGATCTTGAGCACAACCTCGGCCAGGATCTTCGCGCTCGTCTCGGCCAGCGCGTCCAGCGTCGGCGTCACCGCTCCTTCGGTGGTGTTCTCGACCGGCACGATGCCGAATGAGGCTCGTTCGGTTTCCACCGCCGCGAAGATCTCGGCGATCGTCTCGCACGGATCGAACACGGCGCTGCTGCCGAACTGCTTGACCGCCGCTTCGTGCGTGTAGGTCCCGGCCGGGCCGAGATAGGCCACGGTCGTCTGACGCTGCAGCGCACGGCATGCGGAGATGAGCTCGCGAAACACCGCCTCGACGGCGTCGTCGCGAAGGGGGCCCGGATTGGCCTTGCGGATGCCGGTGAGCACCTGCTTCTCGCGCCCGACGTCGAGGACGCCGCGGTCGCTCTGGTTCTTGGCCTCGCCGACGGCCACGCACAGCCGGGCGCGCTCGGCGATCAGCTCCAGCAGCCTCCGGTCGATCTTGTCGATGGCCGCGCGCAGCTCGGTCAGGCTCTTTCGTGATGGCACCGATGTCTCCGGAACGCCGCGCGATGCGAGTGCAGCCAGCGGCGGTCCTGCTGCTTACCACCATTCCTCATGCATCGGAAAAGAACTGCGCCGCATGATGGAGCGCATCGGGCACCGCCCGCGCGCCGACGGGCGTGGTCGATGCCTGGCCCCGCAGCCACGTGCGCTGGCGCTTGGCGTACTGCGAGGTGGCGCTGGCGACGGCATGGACCAGGTCCCTGGCGGCCAGCTTGCCGTCGAGCACCATCGCGGCCTGGCGGTAGCCGATGGCATCGAAGGCGCGCGCGCCGGCACCGAAGCGCACGCGCAAGCCCGCCAGCTCCTCGACCAGCCCCTGCGCGACCATGTCGGCGGCGCGAGCGTAGATCCGCTGCGCCAGCTCGCCGCGATCGATGCGCACCTCCAGCATCAGCGTCTCGAACGGTCGCTCGCCCAGCGCGTGCTCGGCGTGGTGCGCGGACAAAGGACGGCCGGTGGCCTCGTAGACCTCCAGCGCGCGCACCAGGCGCACCACGTCGTTGCCGTGGATGCGCGCGGCCGAGGCCGGATCGACGATGGCCAGCCGCTCGCGCAGAGCGCCGGGACGGCGCCGTTCCTGCTCTTCGAGCCGTGCGCGCAGTTCCGGATTCGCGCTGGGGCCGGCGAACAGCCCGCGTGTCAGGCTGCGCAGATAGAGCCCGGTCCCGCCGCAGACGATCACGCGGCGGCCGCGCGAGTGGCTGGCGGCGATCGCCTCCATCGCCTGCGCCCGCCATGCCGACACGTCGAAGCTCTGATCGGGATCGACCACGTCGATCATGTGGTGCGCGACGCGCGCGCGCAGGTCGGGCTCGGGCTTGGCGGTGCCGATGTCCATGTAGCGGTAGACCTGGCGCGAGTCGGCGCCGACGATCTCGGCGCCAAGCTTCTCGGCCAGCGTCACGGCCAGCGCGCTCTTTCCCGAGGCGGTGGCTCCGGCAACGAGCAGTACGCGCTGTGGCAGCGGGCCTGGCACGCGCCTCAGCGGCCGAACATGCGCTCGATCTGCGCGCGCGTCAGCGTGCGCGCCACGGGACGCCCGTGCGGACAGGTGGAGTGGTAGGAGACGGTGGCCATCTCGCGCAGAAGCGCGCGCGCGGCGGCCAGATCCAGGTGCTTGCCCACGCGCACGGCCGAATGGCATGCGACGCTCGCCATGACTTTCTCGGCGACACGCTCGGCGCTGGCGATCCCGCGCGAGCGTGCCAGGTCGGCGGCCAGTGCTTCGACCAGCGGCTCGACGGCAATGCCGGCCGCCACGGCCGGCAGCGCGCGCACCAGCACCTCGTCGTCGCCGAACTCGTCGATCTCCCAGCCCAGCGCCAGCAGCGAATCGCGCTCGCGCTGGAGGTCCTGCACGGCGGCGGCGCCCACGCGCACGGTGACCGGCAGCAGCAGAGGCTGGCGCGCGACCTGCCGCTCGCCGAACGCCTGCATGAGCCGTTCGAACAGCGCGCGCTCGTGCGCGGCATGCTGATCCACCAGCACCACCTCGCCTCCGCCCTGGCAGACGAGGTAGCCGTCGAGCACCTGCCCGATGATCTGGAAGCGTCCAAGCGCCTCGTCCGATGTATCGCTGCCGAGGTCGAGAGAGACCTGGTCTTGCGGCGTGGGCGCCGGCGGCATCGAGGGTGCGGCCGAAACGTACCCGGGTATGGCCGTCTCGTAGACGGCCTCCGGCACCGGCGTCGCATCCGCGGGCATTGCAGCCGCGGCCGTCGTCTCGTCGCGTGAGGCGGAGGCGCCGGGCTGCACGAGCGTTCCCGCTGGCCCGGCGTGTCGTTGGTACGCCGCGCTGCCACTGGCGCTGCCACCGCCCTGCTCGCGCTGCCACGTGCGCTGCTGCGGGACCGCGCGGCGCCGCAGCGCCTCCTCGGCGCTCAGTCCCCAGCGTCCGAGCGGGCTGGCCGAGCGGCGAAGCGTGTCGCGCACGGCTTCGGCAACGAACCGATGGACGGCGTCGGGCTCGGCAAAGCGAACCTCGAGCTTGGCCGGATGCACGTTGACGTCGACCGATCCCGGCTGGCAATCCAGGAACAGCGCCACGGCGGGAAAGCGCCCGCGCAGCAGATGGGTCTGGTAGCCTTCGAGGACGGCGCGATACAGCAGACGATCGCGCACCCAGCGCCGGCCCACGAACAGCGCCATGCGCCGCGACGAGCCGTGCGCCTCGCCGGGTGCGCTGACATAGCCGGTGAGCTGGAGGCTGCCGTAGCGCGCGTCCACCTCGAGAAGACTGGCGGCGACGTCGCGGCCGAGCACCTGCCGCATGCGCGCCGCACCGTCGGCCACCGGCGCGGCGTCGAGCACGATGCGACCCGACACCACCAGCGTGAAATGCACGGCCGGAGACGCCAGCGCGAAGCGCCGAACGACATCGCCCACCATGGCGGCCTCGGCCGCGGGCGACTTGAGGAACTTGCGCCGCGCCGGCACCGAAGCGAACAGGTCGCGCACTTCGATGCTGGTGCCGGGCCGAGCCGCAGCGGCACTGCGCTCGATGATGCGGCCGCCGCTGGCCAGGACGCGCACGGCTGAGTTCGCGCCGCGGGTGGAGGTGACGATCTCGACGTCGCTGGCCGAGGCGATGCTGGCCAGTGCCTCGCCGCGAAAGCCGAACGTGGCCACCGCCTCCAGCTCCTCGAGCGTGCGGATCTTGCTCGTGGCATGGCGGCGCAGCGCCAGCTCGATCTGCTCTTCTTCGATGCCGCAGCCGTCGTCGGCCACGAGTATGCGCAGCGCAGGCTTGTCGTCGTAGTCGATGCGGATGCGGCGCGCGCCCGCATCGATTGAGTTCTCGACAAGCTCCTTGACGACCGAGGCCGGTCGCTCGACGACTTCGCCGGCAGCGATGCCCGCCACGACCGAATCGTCGAGCAGCGCGATGCGAGGGGCGGCGTCAGCCAAGGACGAGCTCGTCCTTCTTGCGCTGCAACATGGCGCGCACGCGCTCGGCATCGGCCGCGTAGCCTTGCCGGCCCGCCATCGCGAAGGTCAGCCGCTTGCCGGCCTCGACGCCGGGCTGGTCGAGCGGATCGATGTTGAGCAGCGCCCCCGCCACCAGCGTCTGGACCTCGAACATGTACAAGAGGTAGCCGAGCGCGGCCTCGTCGACGCGCTCGAGCTCGATGAGGCTCGTCATCCGGCCGGCTTCGGCCAGGGCCAGCTCGGTGGCGCGCTGCTCCATGTTCAGCAGCTCGCCGAGCGTGTGGCCGGACAGATAGTCGAGCTCCTCGAGGCCGTACGGCGACGCAGGGATGGGCACGTCCTGATGCGGCTGCACAACGCGCACGAACGTGACGACCTTGTCGCGCGGCCCCTCCACGTACAGCTGCACCTGCGAGTGCTGATCGGTGGCGCCGAGCGCGCGTACCGGCGTCTGCCCTACCTCGACGACGGCGCCGTCGAGCGCGCGCGCCTTGCCGAGGCTCTCGGCCCACAGCTGCGCATACCATTCCGCGAGACGCAGCAGCGAGTCGTTGTACGGCATCAGCACGTGAATGTTGCAGCCGCGCTCGCGCAGCGCCAGGAACAGCAGGCCGGCGTGCAGGGCGGCAGGGTTGTGCCACGGGTCCTGCTGCGAGCAGAAGGTGTCGGCGTGCTGCGCTCCCTCGCACAGGGCTTGGATGTCGATACCCGCGGCGGCGATCGGAAGCAGGCCAACGGCGGTCAGAACGGAGAAGCGGCCGCCGACGCCCGGCGGCACCGGCAGCGAACGCAGGGCTTCGCTGTCCGCGAGAGCGCGAAGCGGACCACGCTCGGGATCGGTGGTGATGACCACGTGGCGCTGCCAGGCGCGCTCGCCCACCGCGGCGATCAGCCATTGGCGCACGATGAGCAGCTGCGCGAGCGTTTCGGCCGTGCCTCCCGACTTGGAGATGACGTCGACGGCGGTGCGCTCGGGGTTCAGCGACGCCAGCAGCGTTGCGAACGAGTCGGGATCGACGTTGTCGGCAACGTGCACGCGCAGGCCGCGTGCGCGCCGTGCCGGCGCGATCGCATCCAGAACGGCTTTGGTGCCGAGAGCCGATCCGCCGATGCCGAGCACCAGCAGATCGTCGAACTCGGCGATCAGGTCACCGGCCAGGCTGCGGCACTGGGCGATGGCCTGTTCGTCGTAGGGCAGATCGTAGAACGCGAGCTCGCCGGAACGGCGGCGCACTTCGAGCCCTTCCAGGACGGTGGCGAGACGGGGAATGACGAGCTCGAGATCGCTGCTGGCGATGCCGCCTCTGCCGATCATGTGCGAAAAGAAACCGTTGACGTCGAGCCGGACGGGACGAGTGGCGCTCGCGTGCATAGGCGCGCTTAACACCCGTCCCGTGCCGGTTCCAGCATGTGGCGCCGCGTATCCGCCATGCCACGGGGCGCGTGACGTGCCGTCTTTTCCGGCAGCGCTGCTGCGCCGTTTGCGCGATCCTCATCCCGCGCGGGGGCCAATTGGCGAATTGCGAAGCCTGCGCCTGCGTCTCAATAAAGATCGTGCGGACGCGAGTCCGAGCGGCACGATCCGGAGGTGCCCGATGAGAAGCCCCATTTCATGGTCCGTCGCACTCGGTGTCGCGCTGGCGCTCGCGCCTGCAGCCAGCGCGCAGAGCAACAGCCCCGCCATGGGCGAGACCGCAACGCCGCCCGTTGGCGCGACCACACCGTCGTCGGCAGGAGGCCGCGAAGGCGGCACGCCGCCGGCCGCGCTCAATATGGAAGGCGTGCCTGCGCCGGTGCGCACGCCGCCCGCGGCGCGCGATGGCGATCTCGGCAACCCGCCATCCAATCTCGGAGAAGGTACCATTGGCGGCCCGCCCGCGATTCGCGAGGAACGCGTGGCGCCGGCAGCCAATCCCCGCAGCGACGCCACGGGTCGCGAACGGCCAGGATCCGAAGTGACGCGCGAGGTGTTCACCGATCAGACACGGACGGCGATCACGTCCTTTTACCGTGACAACTTCGAGCGTACCGGGACGTGCCCGCCAGGCTTCGCCCATGGCGCCAACACCTGCGCGCCCGATGCGCGAACCGCGCGAACGATCCGCGTCGGCGAGCCCATCCCCGCCTCCGTCACGGTCGAGCCGGTCCCTCGCGAGCTCGTCACCCTGCTCCCCCCCGCCCCGGCCGGCTTCGTCTATGGCTACACCAACGGCGAAATCGTCCTCTACGAGCTCGATACCCGAGAGGTAGCCGACTCCGTCTCGGTAGCATTCTGAAGCCCATCTCCGGCGGGCCGTCAGGCCCGCCGGCAGCGCGACGTCTGCGAGCGAAGGCGGCCGCAAGAAGCGATGCGCCTGGTCACCATCGCGCCAAGAGCGGGCGCCATGCCGTCCGCCTCCGATTCGCCACGACGTTGACGCTCCACACGTCGCATGTTACTGACCGCCGCTTACGGAGGTTCCCCAGTGGCTCGTACGTGCGACATCTGCAGCAAGCGGCGCGGCATCGGCAACAACGTCTCGCATGCCAACAACAAGACGAAGCGCTCCTGGCAGCCCAACCTCCAGAAGGTCCACGCGCAGGTGAAGGGCGCGAGCGTGACGCTGACGGTGTGCACGCGCTGCATCCGCAGCGGAAAGGTCACCAAGGCCGCCTGAGTCCGTTCCCGATCTTCTTCCAACCCTCTTTTCCGTAACTTCCTGAGCTCGCGCACCCGCTGGAGCCGCGCTCGTGCATTGCGATCATGCACGACCGCCGCCTGCGCCGGCTTGCGATCACGCAACCGCGCAAAAAACGCCGCGTCCCCCTCCCTCCGGGGTCTGTCGCGCCGAATGGCCGCCCGCCGCCAACGTCACAAAGCCGGAAGCTGGAACCCCGCATGACGGGAGACCAGCGCGCGGGAGGCCGCAGGCACGGGCGCTTCCGGTGGAGCGACGAGAGCCAGTGGCCGTTGGGGAAAGGGAGTTGCAGTCATGCAGACCAAACGACCCAGGAACGAACGTACATCCACGAAAGCTGTTTTCATCGCCGCCGCGGCCGCTTCTCTGCTGGCGCTGCCCGCCGGTTCCGCGGCGCTCGATCTCGACGTCGACGTCGATGTCGATTCCCGAATCGATGTCTCGACACGCAAGGTGTTCAACCAGGAGCACAGAGCGACCGTCCGCCGTTACCTGCACCAACGCACCGACGATTGCCCCGAGGGCATGGAGAGCAGGGATGACATGTGCACTCCGATCCAGCCCGAACGAATGTGGCTGATCGGCAAGCCGCTGCCACTGAAGATCCAGATCGTCCCGCTGCCGCCCGCGCTCGCGGAGACGCTGCCCTCTCCCGGCGCCGGCAACGATTATGGCTTCGTCAACGGCGACATCGTTCTGTACCGCAAGGACACGCGCACCGTCATCGATGCCGTGGTGTGGAGCTCCTGAATATGCGTACCGGTCCAGCCTTCCGTGCGGCAAAAGCGCGCGCCGCGGCCTCGAATCAGCAGAACGGGACGTTGGTGGCGATGCAGGCGCTGGCCATCCTCGCGCTGCTGGCGCTGGCATCGGGCGCACGCGCGGACATGCCGATCATCGACGTGGAGACGGGCGTCCGCGCCACGGAACGAATCGCGCTCGGCGTCGGCGCCTTGGACGTTCAGACGGTCGAGTATTCGCCCGGCGATCCCGACGATCGCGCGGATGCCGATGTCGATGTCGACGTGAAGGCCGATCTGGAGCCGGGCGATGACGACGCCCGCAAGGTTTTCAACGAGCAGCACCGCACCGCGGTTCGCCAGTACTTCAAGCAACCCGCGGACGGATGCACAGCGGGCATGGAAAAGAAGGACGACGGCTTTTGCGGCCCGCGCCAGAGCGAGCGCGTCTGGAGCATCGGAAAGCCGCTCGCCGAATCGGTCCTGCTCGACCCGGTGCCCGCCGCGCTGATCGGCGAGCTGCCCAACGCGGCGCCGGGGCAGGCCTACGGCCTCATCAACGGCGACATCGTCCTCTACGACCTGAAGTCGCGCGTGGTGATCGATGCCGTGACCTGGGACTCCTAGCTGCGATTCGGCCGACGCCGGCGCTCGACGACGACGTTACGGCGCGGCGGCGGTCCGCTGGTCCGTCGGTGCGGGTGTTCCTCTGGGTCGCACCCGCACCGACCGACCAGCCACGGCGCGGCGGCGGATAGCGCACGATCTGCTGCGTTGCCATTGCTCGTCGTTTCCTACGGCGGGCCTCCAGCCCGCCTCCGCTCGCTCCTCCCCCGGCGCCTTGCATCTCGCGCGCTCCCGGCCGCGCGCAGTCACGGCTGGATTCCATCGCATAGGCGGCGAGTGTTTTCGGTTCAGCGCTCGCGTACGGCGATCAAGTCGATTTCGACGAGGGCGTTTCTGGGCAGGGCGGCGACCTGGACGGTGGCGCGGGCGGGATGAGGCTCGGGGAGGAGCTCGCCAAAGATGGTGTTGAGCGCGGGGAAATTGGTGAGGTCGGTCAGGTAGACGGTCAGCTTGACGACTTCGGCGAAGGTCATGCCCGCTTCGTGCAGAACGGCTTCGAGATTGGCCAGGACGCGCCGGGCTTGGGCTTCGAAGCCGCCGGCAACGAGGTCGCCGCTTTGCGGATCGAGGCCGATCTGGCCCGAGCAGTACAGCGTGTCGCCCGTCATGCGCGCCTGCGAGTAGGGACCGATGGCTGCGGGAGCGCCTTCTGCGCGGATGACCTTGCTCACGACAGAACCTCCTGCGATCAGCCGAACAGTCGGCGCACTTCCTTGACGCCGCTGACGCGGCGCAGGTTGCGCTGCACGCGCGCCAGCTCGTCGGCCGAATGCAGCGTCACTTCGAACACGTTCATGGCGCGGTTGCCGAGCGTGCGCACGTGCGCACGATCGATATTCACGCCAGCCGACGCGATCGCCTGGCTCATGTTGGCGAGCAGGCCCGGCCGGTCGCGCGAGACGATCTCGAGGCGCACGCGGCGCGGCACCGTGGCGCCGCGCTGCCAGCTGACGGTGACCATCCGCTCGCTCTCGCCTTCGGCCAGGCGCGGGCAGTCCCTCGCGTGCACCGTCACGCCGCGCCCACGCGTCAGGAAGCCGACGATCTCCTCGCCCGGCAGCGGCTCGCAGCACTTGCCGAAGCGGATCATGCCTTCGTCGAGATCCTCGGCCATGACCAGAGGCTTGGGCGAACGGTCGAGCAGACCGAAGAGCGTCTTGAAGCTGCGCCGCGGCCGGTCGGCGTCCAGGTTCTGATCGGGCAGCAGGTGCGCCAGCACCTGGCGGCTGGTGATGCGGCCGTAGCCGAGGGCTTCGAGGAAGCCCTCCTCGTCGCGGCGGCCGAAATGATTGATGAGCTCGTTCATGCGGCCTTCGCGATGAAGGCGCGCAAGGTCGAGCTGGAAGCGCGCGAGGTCGCGCTCGAGAAGCTCGCGCCCCAGAGCGACGGCCTTCTTGCGCTCCTCGGCGCGGATCCAGCTCACGATGCGCTCTCGCGCGCGCGGCGAGCGCACGAACTTGAGCCAGTCGCGGTTGGGCGCAGCGTCTTCCGTCGTGATGACCTCGACCGTATCGCCCTGCTGCAGGGCGTAGCGCAGCGGGACCAGCCGGCCATTGACGCGTGCGCCGGCGGCATGGTTGCCGACCTCGGAATGGATGCGGTAGGCGAAGTCGACGACGGTGTCGCCCTTGTTGAACGTGAGCGTCTCGCCCTTGGGCGTGAAGACGTACACTTCCTCGCCGAACAGGTCCTCCTTGATCGAGGACAGGAACTCGCGCGGGTCGTCCAGGTGCTGCTGCCACTCCAGGATCTGGCGCAGCCACGTGTAGCGCTCGACCTCGCTCTGGCTGTTGTCGCCGTCGGCGCTCTTGTACTTCCAGTGGGCGGCCACGCCGTACTCGGCGACCTTGTGCATCTCGTGCGTGCGAAGCTGGACCTCGAGGCGTTCGCCGTAGGCGCCGATCACGGTGGTGTGCAGGGACTGGTAGCCGTTGGCCTTGGGCAGCGCCACGTAGTCGCGAAAGCGGCCCGGCACCGGGCGCCAGTACATGTGCACGACGCCGAGTGCGTCGTAGCACTCGCGGTCGCTGCCGACCACGCACCGGAACGCCACCACGTCGTAGACGTCGTCCAGCCGCAGGCCCTGGTCGCTCATCTTGCGCCAGATCGAATAGGTGCTCTTGGTGCGTCCCGAGACTTCGGCCTCGATCCCGCTGGCCTCCATCCGCTTGGACAGCAGGCCGGTGACTTCCTTGATGTAGCCTTCGCGCTCGAGCTTCTGCAGCGACAGGCGCTCGCGGATGTCCTCGTACTCGGCCGGATGCAGGATCCGGAACGAGAGCTCCTCGAGCTCGTGCTTGAGCCAGTTGATGCCGAGGCGGTTGGCCAGCGGCGCGTACAGCTCGAGCGTCTCCTCGCAGATGCGGCGCTGCTTTTCGTGCGAGAGGTGCCCGATCGTGCGGATGTTGTGGGCTCGGTCGGCCAGCTTGACCAGCAGGACGCGCACGTCCTTGGCGCTGGCCACCAGCATCTTGCGCACGTTCTCGGCCTGCGCGTGCTCGTAGGGCGCCGACTCCAGGCGGCTGATCTTGGTGACGCCGTCGACAAGGGCAGCCACCTCGGGTCCGAACAGCGTACGGATGTCTTCGAGGGTGGCCGAGGTGTCCTCGACCGCGTCGTGCAGGAGCCCGGTGACGACCGTGGGGACGTCCAGGCGCATTTCGGCGATGATCGCCGCCACGGCCAGCGGGTGCGTGACGTAGGCTTCGCCCGAAGCGCGCCTCTGTCCCTGATGCATGCGGGCCGAGTACTGATAGGCGTCGGCGACCAGACCGGCGTCGGCGCCGGGGTCGTATTCCTTGATGCGGGCGATGAGCTCGCCGACGTTCACGTCTTCTCCGCCACCGTCGCTTCGTCGAAGCTGGCGACGAGGTCGCGCAGCCCCTTCTCGGTCATGTGCGCGGTGCGCGCACGCTCGCCGCGCAGGATCGCCACGAACTGCCGGATCGCATCGTCGCGGTCGGTGTTGACGACGATGAAATCGTAGTCGGGCGCCGAGGCGATCTCGCGGCAGGCGTTGCGCAGGCGCCGCCGCACGGTCGCTTCGTCGTCGGTGCCGCGGCCGCGCAGGCGCGCTTCGAGCGTGCCACGGTCCGGCGGCAGCAGAAACACCGAGATCGAGTCGGGATAGACGTCCTTGATCTGCCTGGCGCCCTGCACGTCGATGTCGAGCAGGATGTCGCGACCTTCGGCCACGGCCTTCTCGATGGGGGCGCGCGGCGTGCCGTAGCGATGGCCATGCACCTCCGCCCACTCCCCGAGCGCGCCGTCGGCGATCATCCGATCGAAGCTCTCATCGCTGACGAAATGATACTCGACGCCGTCGCGCTCGCCGGTGCGCGGCGACCGCGTCGTGCATGAGACGGACAGCTCCAGGCCCTCCTCGAAGGTACGAAGCGCCGCGTCCGACAGAGTGGTCTTGCCGGCTCCGGAGGGGCCCGAGACGATGAACAGAATGCCGCGGCGTGGAATCATCCGTGGCTACTCGACGTTCTGGATCTGCTCCCGCAGCTTTTCCACCTCGGCCTTTCCAGAAACGACCAGGTTGGTGATCGACAGATCGGAGGCCTTCGAGCCGATCGTGTTCAGCTCGCGATTGACCTCCTGCAGCACGAAGTCGATGCGCTTGGCCACGGGCTCGGTCGAACGCAGCAGGCTCTCGAGCGACTTGAGGTGGCTCTGCAGGCGCACCAGCTCTTCGTGCACGTCGGAGCGGTCGGCCAGCAGCGCCACCTCCTGGACGACCCGCGCGGGCTCGAGGGTGGCGGCGCCGAGCAGCTCCGACAGCCGCTTCTCCAGGCGCGCGCGCAGCTTCGGCACGACCGTGGGCGCGATCTTCTCCAGGTCCTTGGTCACCGCGAAGAGCGCCTTGAGGCGGCCCTGGATGTCCTTCTTCAAGTTGGCGCCTTCGCGCTCGCGCTCCTTCTTGTGCGCCGCCAGCGCCTTGCCCAGGAGCTTCTCCAGCTCCTTCATCTCGGCGGCCGGGTCCCCGCTGCCGTCGGCGGAGGTGAACAGGTCGCTGCGGTTGGCGAACAGTGACAGGTCGAGCTGGCCAGCCAGATGGAACTCGCGCTGGAGCTGCTTCCACGCCTTGACGTAACCGGCCGCCACGTCCTTCTGCAGCGACACGCTCGCGCTGCGCGGCGGCAGCGTGCGCGACACGTGCACTTCGACGCGGCCGCGATCGATCACCGACGCCACGGTTCTCCGGATGTCAGCCTCCCACGGCGCATACTCGCGCGGCGCGTTGATCTTCAGATCGAGGAACCGCTGGTTGACCGAACGCACTTCCACGCTCAGGCGGCAGCTCCCCGCCTGACCACTGGCCGCTCCATACCCCGTCATGCTGCGCATCGGGCCATCCTATCAGGGCGTCGAAAAAAGACGCCAGCACACCAAGAGCCTGCGCCGCTGCGCTCGCCAAGTCGGCCAGCCTGGAGAGTGCCCGCGCCGTGAGCGACTCGCGTCATGGGAGCGCCGCGGGCGGCGGCGATGGATCGTGCCCCGGCTCCACCCTCGGCGTCTGCCAGGCGCGGCCGGCAATGGCCTCGGCGATGCTTCGATAGCCGGTCTCCGAAGTGCGGATTGCCGCATCGCCCGCGCGCGTCGCCCACTCGAGAAGCACGCGACGAACGCCGAGCAGGCCGCGGCTGAGCCCGCCCAGCGTCCAGTCCACCGGCGTCATCGGCGTGAACCGCTCCGGCCACGGCTCGCCGAAGGGATCGTTGAGCACGCGTCGCACCCAGTCGATGACCAGCGCGACCCGATCGACGTGCTGCAGGCTCTGGACCGGATCGATGAGCTCGCCGACGGTGATGTTGTGCAGGCGCAGCGCCTCGATGAGCTCGGCCGGTCGCCGCTTCAGCTTGCTCTCGGGCAGGCGGCCGTAGCCGTGAGCGATCTCGGTCAGCGTCGCCTGCACGGGCCGGATCTCCTGTCCCGGCAGCAGCGCATCGTAGCTGCGGTCGATCAGTCGCAGCACTTCCTGACTCGTCAGCGTGGCTGCGGTGGCCGCCAGGTTGTGCAGGTCGTACCAGCGGCGGATGTCGTGGCCGAGCGGCCCGTGGACCCGCGCGGTGCTGATCGGCGGCATCGTCAGGCCATGGTCCCAGTGCAGCGGGACGTCCTGCGGAGCAACGTCGCGCGCGCGGCCGGCGTCCTGCCAGATCCCGCGCACCGGACGCCCATCCATCGAGAACGGATCGTAGGCGATCCGGGCCAGCTCGAGAGTCGTCGGAAGGACGTCGATTATGCGTGAGGGCCGATCCAGCCGAACGCCGCGCGGCAGGCCCGGCCCGGCCACGAGGAACGGGATGCGCTTCTCGTCGCGATGCGGGCCGCCGTGGTCGGGCGCCGGCGCATGAGGTCCGGGAGCGAAGTTCCAGCCGGGCGCGGCCACGACCATGAGGTCGTAGCGAGCGCGAGCATCGATACGAGGGTGCTCGGGATCATCGAGCAGCATGTGCGCGTAGGCGACGACCGCGTCGGGGTAGAGCGAATCCGCGGTGGCTCGCAGCCATTCGCGCTCGTCGTACCATCCGCCGCGCTCGCCCGTCTGGACCAGCGGCCGCGCCGCAGGCTCCTCGAGATAGCCGAAGGGATCGTGCCTGCCACTGCGCGGCGGCAGGATCCGATACTCTCCGCCGGCGACTTCGATCCCGCCGATCACGCGATAGCGGTATTCGAAGGCGCGCGGATCCAACGATGCGCGGCGGCGACGCTCGATGAGCGCCTGCGAATCCCGCGTCCTCACCAGCACCGCATCGGGCGCCAGCGGCAGGATGACGAATCGTACGGGGTGCTCGCCGGCATCGGGGCCGGCGGCGTCGCTGCGCGGTTCGCGCGCGTCGAGCAGACGCTGCAGAACGTCGACCGGCTCGAACTCGCCATGGACGCGGTAACGGACCAGATCGGCGTAGCTGTTGGGCACGCTCCAGTCACGCGAATCGGCGGAGGCCTTGGGCAGCGCAACCCAGGCGATGTCGTAGGCCTGAGCTGCCGCGACGACGAAGTCGCGCGCGGGCATGTCGGTGTGATCGCGCTGGACGGTGAAGTCGTCGAGCAGGAACAGAACGTTCAGGCCCAGCCCGCCCGAAGCGTCCGGCACACGGTCGCCGTCGGCATCGCGGATCGAGGCGTAGAACAACTCGTTGGCCACGTCCCAGGACTGCGGGATGAAGTCCCGGCCGCCGAGCGAGCCATGATCGGCGTACAACAGCCAGTACGTCCGGTCGTCTAGGCCTTCGCGCTCGAGCTCCGCGCGCAGGCGGCCGACGTCGCGGTCGATGCGAACCAGGTCGCGCCGCGACTCGCCCCACAGCCCGCGCGGCGAGCGGTGCGAGGCGACGTCGACACCGGAGTAGTAGACGAACATGACGCGCGCCTCGTGCTCGACCACGTCGCTCAGCGCGTACGCCGTCTCCGCCGCGTCGAAATAGCGGTCCTTGAGGCGATGCGTACCGAGCAGCGGAAGCTCGTTGGCCACGCGCTGCGGATAGCGATCGGGCGGATAGTCGGGCATCACCGGAACGACGGTGGAGCGAAACACCTGCGCCGCCTGCTCGACGCGACGCTTGAGCAGGGGCGGACGTTCGGCATCCGTCACCGCCCTCTGCCACCACGCTGCCTCCAGATGCTCGGCGGCTTTCACCGGCCCGTCGGGTGTGGCCAGGTAGTTGATGTCGCCGTCGCTGCGGTCGAACACCATCTGCGTGAACAAGCCCGTGCGGTCGGGCCAGGAGCCGGTAAGAGAGGCGGCGGTGGCCACGATGGTGTTCGACGGGGCCACGGTGAACGTCGGCCCGATGTCGATTCCGCCATCGAAGAACAGCGACCGGATGTTCGGCAGATAACCGCCGTACGCCATTTCGCGCAGCGTCTCGTAGCCGAGCCCGTCGATGAACAGCACCAGCACGCGTGCATCGCCGACGGGCGCGGGCGACGGATCGGCGTCGGCCAGCAGCGGGCGCGCGTCGGTCCCACCAGGACCGACGGGCACGCGATGCGAGCCCTCCTCAGGGCGACCGAGCTCGACCCGCCATGCTCCGGAGTTGTCGGTGACGTCGAAGTCGTTGACGCCGAGCTGCAACCGGCCGGCCGCAGGAGCCCGGACCACTCCACCATTGCCGATGGGAAATGGAGCACCGTTCTCGCCGATCCGTCCGATCAGGCCGAACGGCGGCAGCGGCCCACGGCCCGCCGCGGCCAGCGGATAATCTCGGTACGTCTCATCGGCCGGATATTCGTACGTTCCGGCGGGGCCGACCTGACGGGGACCGTCACGATGGAAGTAGGACCATCGGGCGACCGTGATGCGTCCGGTGGCGCGGACGTCGATGAGCTGGCCCGGACGGACCGCGATGTTCGTGTCCGTCCACGCCGCGTTGCCCGCGACCGCGACGCTGCCGTCAGCCGGCGCCGGCGCAGGCTCGATCGATGTCGCCGCGGTGCAGGCAGCAAGCAACGCCGGTGCGAACACGGCGGCGGCACGCGCAACGAGCCGGATGATGAGCATGGAGCGCACCTTGCGTATGGGCGGCCGCGACCGCGTCGAGCGCGACCGTCATAGACGCCGCGGTGTCCGAACTCCAAGCACGCCCGGCGCAGCGGCGGGCATCCGGCACGCACCTGCTCGGCTGAGGCGCGCCTGTCCGCCCTGCGCCCGCCTACTTTCCGGCGTTCATGTAGCCGCGCTCGAACCACCGCCGCTCCTCATCGTCGAGCGGCCAGCCGCCCGCGTTCGAGAGCTTGCGCAGCGAACGCCAGAAGCGGTCGCGCCCGCGCTCGCCGAGCCGGTAGCGACGTTCGGACGACAGAACCGCGCGGTCGAAGTCGATGACCGCGACGCGGCCATCGGCATCGACGAGAAGATTGTGGCCGTTCAGATCGACGTGGTAGACGCCCGCCTCGTGCAGCCCGCGAATCGCCTCGCCTGCCGCCGACAGCAGCGACTGCCGCTCGGCAGCGCCGGCTTCTGCCAGCACATCGACGAAAGCGGTGGCTCCCTGGATGGCCGATGTGACGATCCAGCCGCGATAGAACGGCCCCACCTCCTCGACCGCCACCGCGTGCACGATCGGAACCAGGCAGCCGGAGGCGCGCGCCTGTTCGGTGGCCAGCATCTCGCGCACCGGACGCGCCGGCCGCAGCAGGTAGAGGTCGCGCGCCAGGTGGCGGGCCATGCCGCCGCGCAGGTACTTGCGAACGAAGACCTTCTTGCCGCCCCGCAGGGCGATCTGCTGGGTGCCGCCGCGGCCGTTGCGTGAGGGATCGCCCTGGAGCGTCCCGCTGCGCGCGGCCTCCAGCAGCTTGACCATCTCGGCCAGCTCGAGGCGGGCGGCGACCACGCGCCATCGGCCCCGGTCCAGATCGACGTAGCCTTCCGGGAGCCCGATCAACAGGAGTCTTGCCGAAGCGGGCTAGTTGGCGGGCAGAGGCGTGGCCTGATCGACGAGCATGACGGGGATGTCGTCCACGACCGAGAAGCGCAGCTTGCAGCGCGGGCAATCCAGCGCATCCAGCGCTGGTGTCGGCCGCAGCTCCCCCTTGCAGGCCGGACACACCAGAACATCGAGTAGTTCCTTGCTGACGGGCATCGAATCTTCCTCCCGGAGCCGCATCCCCTGGCCGCATCTTGCGCTGCGGCCGCGGCTCGCTCTACGGCGTCGTTAATCCCTGCGCACCCGTTTGCCAAGCGGCCTGACGTGCCAGCCCGTCGGCCAGCTGGACCTGGGGCGCAAAGCCAATGGCGCGCTGGGCGGCGCTCATGTCGGCGGCGGTGTGGCGGACGTCGCCGCGCTGCACCTCGCGCCGGTCCACCTGCGGCGTCTTGCCGAGAATGTGGCCGATGGTGGCGATGACTTCGTTGACGGTGGTTCGGCTTCCGCCGCCGATGTTGAGCACCGCCCCGGCGATCTTGCCCTCGGCCGCCGCGATGTTGGCGCGCACGATGTCCTCGACGAACGTGAAGTCGCGGGACTGCTCGCCGTCGCCGTACAGCACGATGGGCTTGTCGGCCGCGACGCTGTTGATGAAGCGGTGAAAGGCCATGTCCGGGCGCTGGCGCGGCCCGTACACCGTGAAGTACCGCAGCGAGACCGTCGGCAGCCCGTAGCTGATGTGGTAGAGCCACACCAGGTGCTCGGCCGCCAGCTTGCTTACGCCATACGGCGAGACCGGGCGCGGCATGCCGGTCTCGCGCATGGGAAGATCGGTGGTGTCGCCGTAGACCGAGGAAGAGGAGGCGTAGACGAGCTTGCGCAGCGGTCGCTTGCGGCACGCTTCGAGAAGCCGCTGCGTGGCGAAGATGTTGTTGTCGCTGTAGATGCGAAACTCTTCGCCCCAGCTCGACCGCACGCCGGCCTGCGCGGCCTGGTGGAAGACGTAGTCCACGCCCTCCAGCAGTGCATCCAGATTCGCAGTGACCAGATCGTCTTCGACGAACCTGTAGCGGTCGTTGGCACGCGCGGCCTCCAGGTTCCGTTCCTTGACGGCGCGCGGGTAGTAATCGAGGAAGCAGTCGATGCCGACCACTTCGTGGCCGGCGGCGAGAAGCGCCTCGCTCAGCGTCGAGCCGATGAAACCGGCGGCGCCGGTGACGAGCGCTCTCATCTCATGCCGTCCTTCGAAATCATTCGGGGAAGCCTCCGCGAGACCGCGGATGATGCTCAGGGGCGAAGGAGCGGTCAAGTTGTCGCGCGGCGCGCTCGAGCAGGCGCTCCTCGCCATCCACCTCGACGTCGATTCGCAGCGCGCGCAGCCACGAAGGCACCGCAGGGGCGAATGCCGCCAGCTTGACCAGGTCCTTCTCGGTCGTCACCACACGATCGACGCTGCGCGCGAGCTGCTCGATCTGGTGCCAGTCGGCGGCGCTGTAGGGATGATGATCGCGCCGCAGGATGGTGGCGGTGACGTCGGCGCCGGTGGCGCCGAGCATTGCGACGAACCGCTCGGGCCTCGCGACGGCGGCCACTGCCGCCACGCGTCTACCCGCGAGCGAGGCCACGGGCTCGCCGGCGCTCTCGCCGAGAGACGCGACCAGCGACGTCGCAACCGTGCGCGACTCGAGCAGCCATTCGGGCGCAGCGCTGGCGCGCAGCCATGGCGCGATGCCGCCGCTGGTGACGATGACGTGCGCCCGTCGCAGCGCCGAGGGCCGTTCGCGCAGCGGCCCCGCCGGCAGCAGGCGCTGCTCCTTCTCGGCGCCGTCGACGAGCACGATGTCGAGGTCGCGCGCCAGACCGCGGTGCTGGAAGCCGTCGTCCAGCACGAACACGTCGGGACGGAAGCGCTCCCACGCCGCATTGCATGCATCGATCCGCATCGGCGAGGTGGCCACCACCGCCCCACTGCGCGCCGCCAGCAGCGCCGCTTCATCGCCGCATTCGGCCACCGTCGTCTCGGTCAGCGCGTGCTCGGGCGTGACGAGGTGGGTCTGTCGCGAGCGGCCGCCGTAGCCGCGCGTGACGATGCAGGGCCGCAGGCCGCGCTGCTGGAGGCGGCGGGTCAGCCACAGCACGAAGGGCGTCTTGCCGGAGCCGCCCGTGGTCAGCGCGCCCACGCTGATGACCGGCGCCGGTGCCTGCCGGCTCCGCAGGATGCCCAGATCGTAGAGAAGGGAACGCGCCGAGGCGGTCACGCCGAAGGCCGCGGCCAGCGGCCACAGCAGCGCGCGCGTGGAGGCGGCGGCCGGCTCGCGGCCGTACCAGAGCTGCTCGATCACGTGTCCTCTGCCGTCTCGGCCATCAGCCATCGAGCAGCCTCGACCACCCCTCGTCGCAATCAGCCATTGAGCAGCGCGGCCAAAGATTCGACCGTTCGCGCCATGGCGCCGCGTCCTTCCAGGATCGCCGCCTGCGCGCGCCGCACGCCCGCCTGGTAGGTACCGCGATGCGTGAGCATGTCCAGCCAAGCCGCCGCCAGCTCGGCAGGATCGCGCGCGATACGAAGTGCCGAACTGCGATCCAGCAGGGCGCGCTGCTCGCTTACGTTCGTCAGATGCGGGCCCGTCACCACCGGCGCTCCGCAGGCCACGGGCTCGAGGAGGTTGTGGCCGCCGGGGCCGGGCGCCAGGCTGCCGCCGACGAACGCCGCTGCCGCGCAGGCATACAGGCCAGGCAGGCGGCCGATCTCGTCCATCACCAGCACGTCCCAGCCCGAGCATTGGCCCTCGCCCTGACTCCACATCCGCATGTGCACGTCCGTAGCCTCGACGGCCCTCTTCACCGCCGCGGCGCGAGCCGGATGGCGCGGTGCGAGAGCCAGGCGCACGCCCGGCAGTTGCCGGCGCAGGATGCGGAATGCCTGCATGACGATTTCGTCCTCGCCGTCGTGCGTGGAGCCGGCGACGACCAGCGGCCGCTTCGCGTCGCACATGAACAATGGCGCGCAAGCCTCACGAGATTGCGAGCTTAGGATGTCCAGCTTCAAGTCACCCGTAATTTCGACGGCGCCGCCTCGGGCGCCGAGCTCGATCAGCCGCTGGGCCGAGACCGCGTCGCGGGCGCACACCCGCGCCAGGCTCGAAAGTGCCGGCGCCACCAGCGGCCGTATCCATCGATAGCGCGGCATCGCAGCATCCGAAATGCGGGCGTTGGCGATCGCCGCCGGCACGCCGCGGGCCGCGAGCATCCGCAGCAGGCATGGCCAGATCTCGGTTTCGATGGAGACGAACAGGGCCGGGGCGCGGACGAGCACGTGCTTCAGCGCCGCCTCGTGATCGAGCGGGAAGTAATGAGCGGGGCCGTCGTGGATCTCGGTCAGGCGCCGCCGGCCCGTTGCCGTCTGGCAGGTGACGACGAGGCTGCGGCGGCCGGCGTGCGGCCGCAAAGCGCGAGCCAGCGCTGCCGCGATGGCAACTTCGCCCACCGATGCAGCATGGAGCCAGATCCAGGGCGAGGCCGGCGCCCCGCCCTGCCACAAACCGAGCCTTTCACGGCGGCGTGCCCGCTCCTCTTCGGTCCCGGCGCGGGCGCGGGCTCGCAACCAGCTCGCCGCCGCGGCGCCCGCGACGCGATAGGCCGCCGACAGCGCGCTCACGTCTCCTCGATGGCCGGCGCGCCGGCGGCGCGATCGGCCGCGACGCACGCTGCGCGCAGGCGCCGCTCGAGCTCGGCGCGCAGCCGCTCGCGGCGCTGCGCGCCGCTCTCACCGCTCTCGCCGCCGGCCGGCTGCCGATCGGCGCGCAGCGGATCACCCACGTACAGCACCGCGCGAGAGAAAGGACGCGGCAGCATCATCCGATCCCAGGTCGGCAGACGCATCGGGCTGGAGCAGCCGACGGCGAGCGGAAAGATCGGAGCGTTGGTCAGCATCGCCAGCTCCACCGCGCCCGCCTTGGCCACGCCCGCCGGCCCGCGGGGGCCGTCCGGGATCAGGGCCAGATCGAGGCCGCGCCGCTGCGCGCGCAACAGTCCGCGCAGTCCTGCCACGCCGCCGCGCGTGGAGGAGCCGCGCGTGCTCGAGATGCCGAACCGCTCCAGCGCGCGCGTGACGATCTCGCCGTCGCGGTGCGCGCTGTTCATGATGCAGGCGCCGCGGCCGCGGTAGAAGAACGGCAACATCAGCGAGCGGCCGTGCCAGAACGTCATCAGCACGGGCTGGCCTTCACGCCAGCAGCGCTCCAGCGCCTCGGCGTTGCGTGATTCCAAGCGCACGGTCAGCCGCACCGCTCGCAGCACCACGACGATGGCCGCCGCCGCCGCGGTGATTTCCAGCCTGGCGAAGCGCTCGTTGTTTCGCAGCCGCCGCAGCAGCCCGCTGCGGCGCTCAGGCACGAAGGGCGACGTCGCCATGGCCGTTGTCTTCATGGAGCTGCAACTCGTGCAGCCGCTGGTACAGGCGCCCGCCCGCCACCAGCTCGGCGTGCGTGCCGCATTCGACGATGCGGCCGTCGGCCACCACCACGATCTGATCGGCGCGACGCACGGTCGAGAGCCGGTGGGCGATGACCAGCGTGGTGCGCCCCGCCATCAGGCGCTCGATGGCCGATTGCACCAGCCGCTCCGACTCCGAGTCCAGCGCGCTGGTGGCCTCATCCAGGATCAGGATGGGCGCGTCCTTGAGCAGCGCACGGGCGATGGCGATGCGCTGGCGCTGGCCGCCGGAAAGCTGCACGCCCATCTCGCCGACCTGGGTGTCGTAGCCCGCCGCCAGCTTCTCGATGAAGTCGTGTGCATTGGCGGCGCGCGCCGCCGCGATGATCTCTTCGTCGTTGCGCCCCGGATTCCCGTAGGCGATGTTGGCACGCACGCTGTCGTTGAACAGGAACGTCTGCTGCGTCACCACCGCGATCAGCGACCGCAAGCTGCGCAGCGAGATCGTCCGGATGTCGATGCCGTCGAGCGTGATGCGGCCGTCATGGACCTCGTAGAAGCGCGGGATGAGGTCGGCAATCGTGCTCTTGCCGCCGCCGCTCGGCCCGACCAGCGCCACCACCTGGCCGCAGCGAATCGTCAGATCGACATCGCTCAGCACGTTCTGGTCGCCGTAGGCGAAGCAGACGCCTTCGAAGCGGATGCAGTCGGTGAACCGTTCGACCTCGAGGCCGTCCTGGCCGCGACCGCCTTCCTCGGGCTGATCCAGGAGCGCGAACACGCGCTCGGCCGCCCCAAGGCCCGCCTGCACGATGTTGTTGGTGCGCGTCAGCTTCTTGAACGGCTCGTAGATCAGGACCAGCGCCGTCATGAAGGCCAGGAACCCGCCGGCGGTGCGCCCGCCGGCGAACACGGACTCGCCGCCGTACCACAGCACCGCAGCGATGCCGACGGCCGAGAGCACCTCGGTCATGGGCGCGGTGAACGCGCCGATGCGCGCGGCCTTCATGTGGAGGCGTCGAAGGCGCAGGTTCTCCCGCTCGAATCGCCGCGACTCGTAGTCCTCCATGCCGAACGCCTTGACGACGCGGTTGCCCTGCACGCTCTCCTGCAGCAGCGAGGACAGGCCGCCGAGCGTGTCCAGGCCGCGATGGCTGAGCGTGCGCATGCGGCGCGACAGCGCCTGCAGCGGCACGATGACGATCGGCAGGACGATGAACGCGATGACGGCAAGGCCCGTGTCCAGGTAGAACGCCACCGCCACCAGCACCAGCAGCGTAGTGACGTCGCGGATCATGGCCGCGGCGCCTTCGGTCAGCGCCTGGCGCACCAGCAGGACGTCGCTGGTAACTCGCGAGACGATGCCGGCCGACGTGGTGCGGTCGAAGAAGGAGACGGGCAGATGTTGCACCTTCTCCTGCAAGCGCGCGCGCAGGTCGTAGACGATCCTCTCCCCTACCCACTCGCCGAGATAGGCCTGACCGAAGTTGACGGCTGCGCGAATCGTGAAAGTGGCAAGGATCAGTGCCGGCAGCAGCACCAGCATCTCATGGTTGCGCTTGGAAAAGATGTCGTCGATCAGGCTGCGCACCAGATACGGCACGGCGCCGGCGGTGCCGCTGTAGACGACCATGCACAGCAACGCACCGGCAAAATGCGGCCACACATACGGGCGCAGATAGGCGAGCAGGCGCCGCCCGGTGGTCGGAAGCGCATCCATGACGGGCCGGGTGGCGGGTGGCAGCGAACGCATGCTCTCCACGACAGCCGCCTTTCTCACGCAAGTGTCTCCAGCACCAGCCGGGCCGCTGCACGCACCGATCCCGGCCGCCGCAGCGAGCCTCGCACCTTGCCGAGGGCTGCAACGGTCCGGGCGCGATAGTCCGGCTCGTCGAGGTATCGTGCCACCTCCTGCGTCATGCGCGGGCCCGTCACCTCGTCCTGGATCAGCTCGGGCACGACCGTCCTGCCGAGCAGCAGATTGGGCATGGCGATGTGCGGGACCTTCACCAGGCGCCGCGCGATGGCGTAGGTGAAGGCCGACATTCGGTAGGCCACGACCATGGGGCAGCCGAGCAGCGCCGTCTCCAGCGTCGCGGTTCCCGACGTCACCAGCGCCACGTCGCTGGCGGCGAGCAGGTCGTAGGTGTCGTCGCGCACGACGGCGATGCGGCGGCCGCCGCTCCCGAGCCTGGATGCGAGAAAGCCCGGCGGCAGTGAGACCGCTTCGGCCGCGGCGCACTGCACGCGCGCCGACAGCGCGCGTGCGGCCTCCAGCATAGGCGGCAACATGATGTCGACCTCCCGGCGGCGGCTGCCCGGCAGCAACGCCAGCAGCGGCGCGTCGCCGGTGAGGCCGTAGCGCCTGCGCGTCGTTGCCGGGTCCGCACGAGCCGTCACGTCCTCGGCCAGCGGATGCCCGACGAAGTGCGCGTCGATTCCGGCCTTGCGATAAAGCTGCTCTTCGAACGGGAACAGCACGATCATTCGGTCGACGGTGGCGGCGATGGTGGCGATGCGGCCGCGCCGCCACGCCCACACCTGTGGGCTGACGTAGTAGGCGACCTTGACGCCGGCGCGGCGCGCGGTGCGGCACAGCGGCAGGTTGAAGTCGGGGAAATCGATCGGAACGAAGAGATCGGCCGCGCCTGACCTCAGCTCGCGGCGCAGCCGGCGAAGCAGCCCGATCGCACGGCCCAGGCCGCGACCGAGCTCGGCAAAGCCCATCACGCCCAGCTCGGAGATGTCGGTCAGGATCTCGACGCCGGCGCCGCGCATGCGCGGCCCGCCGACTCCGAAGAGATGCAGCGCAGGGTCGCACTCGAGCAGCGCGGCGGCCAGGCGTGCTCCGAGCGCGTCACCCGAGGCCTCGCCGGCGACCATGAGAATGCGCCGGCTCATCCTCCATGCCGCTCCCGCTCGCGCTCGAGCGCGACCAGCACCGCATCGGCCAGCTCCAGCGCCGTCATGGCTTCGCGCGCGCTGACCGCGGGCTGTCGCTCCCCGCGCACCGCGGCCACGAATGCCTCGATCTGTGCGCGCAGCGGGTCGGCATCGTCGAAGGAGCGCTCGTCCAGCGACAGCGCCTGCATCGGCGAAGCCGGATCGACGGCGCCGCCTTCCTGCCTGCGTCGCATGACGCGCAGGCTGCGCGAATCGAAGTCCACCGCCACGTAGGCGTCTTCCTGAAAGATGCGCAGCCGCCGCTCGCGCTTGAGCGAGACGCGGCTGGCGGTGACGTTGGCGATGCAGCCGCCTCGGAAGCGCAGGCGCGCGTTGGCGATGTCGGCGTGCTCGCTGAGCACGGGCACGCCGATCGCCTCCACGCTCTCGAGCTCGCGCCCGACGATGTAGGCGATCAGGTCGAGGTCGTGGATCATGACGTCGAAGACGACGTCGATGTCGGTGCCGCGGCCGGCAAACGGCGACAGCCGGTGGCATTCGATGAAGCGCGGGTTCGCGACGATCGCCGGCAGGTCGGTGAAGGCGGGATTGAAGCGCTCCAGGTGTCCGACCTGCACGAGCAGGCCCGCGCGCTCGGCAGCTTCGACGATCTCATCGCCTTGCGCGACGCTGGCGGCCAGCGGCTTCTCCACCAGCACGTGCACGCCGGCGGCCACAGCGGCGAGCGTGACCTCATGGTGCGCGACGGTGGGAACGGCGATGCTGACGCAGTCGGCGTCCGCCAGCAGCTCGTGGAGCGAAGCCATGGCGCGACAGCCGCACTGCTGCGCGACCGACCGTGCGCGTGCGGCATCGATGTCATGGATGCCGACGAGCTCCACGCCGGCCATTGCCGCGTACTTCTCCGCGTGGAAGCTGCCGAGATGGCCCGCGCCGATCACGCCGGCGCGAATCACGCTGGCGCGCGCACCGCTCATGGCCGCCGCCCGCCTGGCGCGCCAGCCGGACGCGCGAGCGCTGGCACGGGCCACGGATCATTCATGGGAAAGCCCGCTGACGACGCCGCTGGCCGTGCATCCGAGGATGCTGATGCCGTTCTGCGCCGCCAGCTCCGCCATGCGCTGGCTGTCGAGAAGGATGGTGGCGCCGGCCTGCACGGCAAGCACGCACGCGTGCGCCTTCGTCATCGTCTCGATGGTCGTCGGTCCGACGGCGGGAACGTCGAAGCGCATGTCCTGGCCGCGCTTGGCCATCTTGACCACGACGGCGCCGCCGCGGCCGATGCGCCCGGCGCGTCGCACCATCTCGTCGGTGCCCTCGACGGCCTCGATGGCCAGTACCACCCCGCGCTCCACCACGATCCCCTGCCCCACGTCGAACGGTCCGAGCGCGGTCAGCACCCGGCAGCCCAGCCGCACGTCGTCGAGACAATGGCGCGAGGGCTTGGGCCCGGCGATGAGGCCGGGATGGGCGAGGATGCGCTCCAGGAACAGCGTCGAGGGAAGGACGCGAATTCCCTCGGTCTCGAGCTCGTCGGCCAGCGCGCGCAGAATCGAGTCGTCGCCCATGCCGGACACCTTGCGCAGGAACATGAGCCCGCGAAGGTCGGGACGAAGCGAGGTCAGCGAGGCGACCTTGTTGATGCCGCCGGCCATCACCGCGCGCGTGACGCCGGCGCGATGAAACGCCTTGATCATCTTTCCGAGCTGCCCGACGCGGATCCAGGTGACCGAGTCGGCAAAATCCTCGAGCGACTCGTCGGTCTCTCCGCGATGCGCCACGGCGACGATGCGACAACCGCGCGCGCGCGCCTCGCGCGCCAGCAGCAAAGGAAAGCTGCCGTTGCCGGCCAGCAGCCCGAGCGTGTCGCCCGCCGCCACGGCCAGGTCGTCGCCGCCGGCGGCGTCGCCTGCGGACACGTCCTGCTGTCCCGGCCCCGCGCTCACCGGCAGATCCCTCGCTCCGAGGCTTCGATGAAGGAGACCAGCCGCTCCACCTCCGGCTGGGCCGGCGTCTGCTCGCGCAGCAGCCGCAGGGCCTCGCGCAGCTTGTGCCCGGTCTGGAACAGCGTGCGATAGGCGGCACGCAGTCCCTTGATCGTCTCTTCACTGAAACCACGCCGGCGCAGGCCCACGAGGTTGAGCCCGTGCAGGCTGGCGCGGTCGCCGGCGGCAAGACAGAACGGCGGCACGTCCAGCGTCACCATGGCGCCGCCGCCGAGGATCACCGATTCGCCGATGCGCACGAACTGATGGATCGCCACGAGGCCTCCGACGATCGCGAAGTCTTCGATGGTGACGTGTCCGGCAAGCGTGGCCGCATTCGCCATCACCACCTGATCGCCGATGCTGCAGTCATGCGCGACGTGCGCGTAGGCCATGAACATGCAGCGGTTGCCGATGCGCGTGACGCCGCCGCCATGCTCGGTCGCGCGATTGAGAGTGACGAACTCGCGAACGATGTTGTCGTCTCCCATCTCCAGCCGCGTCGGCCCCCCCGCATACTTCAGATCCTGCGGCGGCGTCCCGATCGAAGCCTGCCCCACGATCCGGCACCTAGCGCCGATGCGCGTATGCCCATCCACGACCACATGCGGCCCGATCTCCGTCCTGTCCCCGATCTCGACGTTGGCGCCGATGATCGAATAGGGACCGACGACGACGCCGTCGCCGAGACGCGCCCCGTCCGCAACGATAGCGGTCGGATGAACCTGTGTTCCTCTATCGACCAAGCGCGACGGCGCAGAGCGGCCCAGATGCTAGGCGGACGCCGGTCAAGCGAACGCAAGCGGGCTGAACGCCCGCTGGAGTGAGCGTACCGGCGTCCAACGACGCAGATGGCCCGCTATGCGTCGTCGTCGGTGGATTGAGCAACAACCTCATCTTCATCGACCAAGCGCGACGGCGCAGAGCGGGCCAGATGCTAGGCGGACGCCGGTCAAGCGAACGCAAGCGGGCTGAACGCCCGCTGGAGTGAGCGTACCGGCGTCCAACGACGCTGATGGCCCGCTATCCGCGGCCGCCCGCGTCCCGGGCACGATCTCACTTCGCCTTGTCGGCGGCGGCGAGGATCTCGTCCGTGACGTCCCCGTCCCCCGACACATAGAGCGTGACGCTGGCATCCAGGATCAGGTCGTATCCGTTCTCCTTCGCGAACTTCTCGATCACGCCGCGCAGCTTCTGCGTCATGTTCCCCATGACTTCGGCTTCGGCCTTGGACAGGTCGCGCTGGTAGTCCTCCTTCATCCGCTTGGCTTCGCGCAGCTGCTTCTCGTACTCGTCGCCGAGCTTCTTCTTCTCGTCCTCGTTGAGAACCGCCATGCGCTTCTCGACGTCGGCTTCCAGCTTCTTGACGCTTTCGAGCTTGCCGTCGAGCTTCTTCTGCGCGTCCTCGAGGCGGCCCTTGAGCGTGGCCTGCGCATCCTTGCCGAGCTTGGTCTCCTGCATGAGACGCTGCGTGACGATGTAACCGATCTTGAGCTCGGCGGCGGCCGGAGCGGCCGACGCCACGACCAGAAAGGCGGCGGCCGAGAAAACGAACTTCTTCATCACTACTCCTGTTGGCAAATCAGAACGGGGTGCCGAACGAGAACAGCACCAGGCTCTCCTCGTCGGCCTTCTTCGCGTTGAACGGGAAGCCGACCTCGATGCGCAGCGGGCCGAAGGGCGACAGCCATCGTACGCCCAGACCGGCCGACAGCCGCATCTCGCTCAGCTCGATTCCTTCCTCCTGGCTGAAGGCGTTGCCGGCGTCGAAGAAGATCACGCCCTTGACGCCGGCGTCCTGGATGATGGGGAAGATCAATTCGTTGTTGAAGATCAGCTCGCTGCTGCCGCCGACCTCTTCGTCCTCGCAGTCGGTGCCGTTGCGCTCGCAGAACTCCTCGCGCGGGCCGAGCGAGCGGGCCTGGAAGCCGCGCACGGTGTTGATGCCGCCGGGGAAGTAGCGCTCCGACAGCGGCAGCTCCTTGCCGTTGAGGCCGGCATCGCCGATGCCCCAGCCGAACGTGCCGGCGGTCGAGTACACCAGCTTCCAGCCGGCCTCCGAGCGGTAGATCGGCCAGTACCAGCGCGAGCTGACGTCGACCTTGATGAAGTCCTGCGCTCCGCCGAGGCCTGCGAACTCGGCCGACACCGTATTGAGCGATCCTTCGGTCGGGTCGAAAGGCTGGTCGATCGTGTTGCGCGAGATCGATGGACGCAGGCTGCTGGTGAGCTTGGTGCCCTCCTCCTCGAACATGTGCGCCGGCGCGCTGCGGCTGACGCCGTCGATGCGGGAGTTCTCGAGCCGGTACTCCAGGCCGATGCGGATGTTGTCGAGCGAGGCGCCCATCAGCTCGCGCAGGCCGAGCTCCCACAGCGGATAGCTCGCGCGGATCGAGCCACCGGTGCCGCCGCGCTCGAAATTGTCGAACTCGTACTGCCAGTGGAAGATGTCGAAGCCGAGCGTCAGCGGGATGTTGAACGCCCACGGCTCGGTAAAGCCGAGGCGGAAGTTCTGCCGCTGCGTTCCGAAGTCCACGTTGAACGTGGCGATCTGTCCGCGGCCGAACAGGTTGCGCTCGGTGATGCGCGCGTTGGCCAGCAGCGCGTCCTCGGAGCTGAAGCCGGCGCCGGCCGCGAAGGTGCCCGTGCGCGCCTCCTTGACCGTCACCTGCAGGTTCACCTTGTCGGGCTCCTCGGCGCGAGTGCTGGTGACCTCGACCTCGTCGAAGATGCCGAGGCGCTTGGTGCGCTCGCGGCTCTCGCGCAGGCCCTTGCCCGAGAAGCGCTCGCCTTCCTGCAGGCGCAGCTCGCGGCGCACGACGTAGTCGCGCGTCTTGGTGTTGCCCTTGATGTCGATGCGGCCGACGCTGACGACCGGGCCGCTGCTCATCTTGAAGGTGACGTCCACCAGCTTGGTATCCGGGTGCACCTCGGTGTCGGGCACCGCCTCGGCGAAGGCGTGGCCCAGGTTTCCGTAGGCCTCCGTCAGCCCGAAGATCGACTCGCGAAGGCGGCTGGGACGGAAGATCTTGCCGCTCTCCAGCCGCGACGCCTCGAGCAGCTCCTCCTCGGGCAGCAGAACCTCGCCGCCGAACTTGACCTGCCCGATGCGGTACTGGTCGCCCTCCTCGATGCGGATCGTCAGCTCCAGGCCATCCTCGGTGCGCGTGACCTCGGGCTCGTCGACGCGCACCTGGATGTAGCCGTTGTCATAGTAGAACGCCGTCAGGCGCTCGACGTCGGTGGCCAGCTCCTCTTCCTTGAGGATGCCGGCGCCGGTGAACCAGGAAAGGATCCACGCACGGCGCGTCGACATGACGCTGCGCAGCTTGCGCTCGCTGAACGCGTTGACGCCCTGGAAGTGGATCTCCTCGACCAGCACGCTGTTCTTCTCGTCGATCTTGTAGCGGACCTTCGCGTTGCCGGCGGCGTCGGCCTCGACGGTGTATGTGACTTCGGCGTCCGGATAGCCCTCGCCGGCATAGGTCTTCTTGATCTGCCGGATGCCCTCCCATGCCTTCTGCGGATCGAACACCGTGCGCGGGCGGATGCCCACCACGGCCTCGAGGTCGGCCTTCTCGACGTTTTCGTTGCCCTCGAACTCGACGGCGATGACGTACGGCCGCTCCTGCACGTTGTAGGTGAGCACCACGCCGCCCGGAGCCGGCTCGGTGGTCACCCACACGTTCTCGAAGAAGCCCATGCGGTAGACGTTCTTGACGTCCGCGTCGATGAGCGCCTGGTCGAGCCTGCCGCCGACCGGCTGCGTGATGTGGATGCGAATGGCGGCTTCCTCGACGCGCCTCGGGCCTCGCACCTGGATCTGCTTGACCACGGGCGCATCGGCCGCCGGCTGCGCCGCCGCCTGGCACGGAGCGAACGCGATCAGGAAGCACAGCGGCACGATCAGCAATGACCTTCGCACGTTCACGACCGCTCTACCTCCTTCAACACGCCGTCCTGCATTCGTAGCGTTCGGCCGAGCATGCCGGCCAACGCGATGTTGTGCGTTGCGACCACGAGCGCCGCACCCTCCTCTCGCTGCACGTCCATCAGCAGGCCGTGCACCTCGTCGGCCGTGGCCGGGTCCAGATTGCCCGTCGGCTCGTCGGCCAGCACCACCGAAGGCCGCAGCGCCAGCGCGCGCGCCACGGCCACGCGCTGCTGCTCGCCTCCCGACATCTCGCTCGGCCGATGGCTGCGACGGTCCCGCAGCCCCACCCTGTCCAGCAGCTCGTTGGCGCGCGCGCGCGCCCTGCCTGGCGGGTGACCGGCGACGAGCAGCGGCATCATCACGTTTTCGGTCGCATCGAAGTCGCCGAGCAGGTGGTGGAACTGGAAGACGAAGCCGATGCTTCGGCCGCGCACCGCGGCGAGCTGGCGCGCCGGAAGCGCGTACAGATCGGCTCCACCCACCCGCACCACTCCGCCGTCGGGCTTGTCGAGGCCTCCGAGCAGATGCAGCAACGTGCTCTTTCCGACCCCCGACTCTCCGATGACCGCCACCGACTCTCCTCTACCCACGCTGAGCGACAGACCGCGCAGAACCTCGATCACGCGCTCGCCGTCGTGGTAGCGGCGCTCCAGGCCGGCGGCCTCCACCGCCGGCGGCCCGCCGCCCGTGCCATCGGACGCGGGCGCCAGACCGCCTCGACCATCGGACGCGACGCTACTCATAGCGCAGCACGTCCACGGGGACGACTCGGGCGGCCTTCCAGGCCGGGAATAAGCACGCCCCGAAACAGATGACCATCGAGGCCGCCATCACCGCTGCAAAGTTGGGCGCCTCGATCCGCACAGGCAGGGTGGAGACGTAGAAGACGCCCTCGGGCAGCTCGAACAGCTCCCATCGCGCCAGCGCAAGGCAGGCCAGGTAGCCGGTCAGAGCTCCCAGCCCGGTGCCCACGCCGCCGATGAGCAGCCCCTTGAGAACGAAAATCCGGGCGATGCTCGAGTCGGAAGCGCCCATGGTCTTGAGGACGGCGATGTCGCGCCGCTTCTCCATCACGACCATGTAGAGGGTGGAGACGATCGTGAACGCGGCGACCAGGATGATCAGCAGCAGGATCAGGAAGTAGGCGGTCTTCTCCAGCTGCAGCGCCTCGAAGACGTTGCGGTGGGCCTCGGTCCAGCTCTCGACCCAGTACGGCATGCCGATGCGGTCATTGAGCGCGGCCGCCACCTCGGGCGCGTCGTACGGATCGTGGATGCGCGCCTCGATCCCGGTGGCGATGCGATCGACGTCGAACAGCGCGCGCGCCTCGTCGATGTTCATGAAGACCAGCGCGGCGTCGTACTCCACCATTCCCGAGTCATAGATCGCGGCCACCACGAAGCGGCGGCTGCGCGGCATCGCGCCCATCGGGCTGGCCGAGAACTTCGGCGACATCAGCCGGATCACGTCGCCGCGCTGGACCATGAGCTTCTTGGCCAGCTCGCGGCCGATCATGACCGTAGGCAGCTCGGCGCCGTCGACCTCGACGCGGCGTCCGATGTCCTCGATGGCGCCCTCGACGAGGTAGGACTCCAGCCCTGCGGTGCTGCTGGGCGTGACGCCGTCGACGCCGCGCCCGAAGACGCCGACCATGTATTCGCCGGCGGACACCAGCATCTGCGACTGCACCACCGCCGCCGCGTCGATGACGCGCGGATCGCTGCGCATGGCCTGCACGATGTCGTCGGGATTGTCGATGAGGCCGTTGCCGATCTTCTTGGCCACGCGAAGATGCGGATGCAGGCCGAGGATGCGCGCGCGCAGATCCTCCTCGAACCCGGTCATGATCGACAGCGCGATCGTCAGCACCATCACGCCGAGCAGCACGCCGAGCGTGGAGATGACGGTGATGACCGAGACGAACGCCTCGTTGCGACGCGAGCGCAGGTAGCGAAAGCCGACGAACAGTTCCCACGACATGCGCGGCGACGCCCTTACCTGCGCGCGGTCTCTGGGCGCAGGTGCGGAAAGGCGATGACGTCGCGGATCGACGGCGAATCGGTCAGCAGCATGACGAGACGGTCCACGCCGATGCCCTCGCCGGCCGTGGGCGGCAGGCCGTACTCGAGCGCGCGCACGTAGTCCTCGTCCATGTCGTTGGCTTCGACGTCGCCGGCCTCCTTGCGCCGCATCTGCTCGAGGAAGCGCGCATGCTGGTCTTCGGGATCGTTGAGCTCGGAGAAGCCGTTGGCGATCTCGCGGCCGGCCACGTAGAGCTCGAAACGGTCGACGAAGCGCGGATCGGCGTCGTTGCGCCTTGCCAGCGGCGAGATCTCCAGCGGAAAGCCGGTGACGAACGTCGGCTGCACCAGTGTCTCCTCGCACAGCGCTTCGAAGACGTCGGCGAGCAGGCCCAGGCCCGGCTGCCACTTGACCGGCTCGATGCCGAGCTCGTCGGCGATGCGCTCGAGACGGGCGCGGTCGGTCGCCTCCTCGCGAGTGATGCCGGTGGCCCTGGCCACCGCCTCCGCCATCTCCACGCGCCGGTACGGCGGCGAGAAGTCCAGCTCGAGCTCGCCGTACTTCACGCGCGCGCTGCCGGTGGCCTCCACCGCCAGCTGCGAAAGCATCCGCTCGGTCAGCGCGATCAGATCCTGGTAGGTGGCCCAGGCCTGGTAGAACTCGCACATCGTGAACTCGGGATTGTGCTGCAGCGAAATGCCCTCGTTGCGGAACATGCGCCCGATCTCGAACACGCGCGGCAGCCCGCCCACCACCAGCCTCTTCAGATACAACTCGGGCGCCACGCGCAGGTACAGCTGCATGTCCAGCGCATTGTGGTGGGTGATGAACGGCCGCGCAGTGGCGCCGCCGGCAATCGGCTGCATGAGCGGCGTCTCGACTTCCAGGTAGCCTTCGTCGGTCAGGAAGCGGCGGATGCCGGCGATGACTGCGGCGCGGCGGCGAAACGTCTCGCGCACGTCCTGGTTGACGATCAGGTCGACGTAGCGCTGGCGGTAGCGCGCTTCCTTGTCCTGCAGGCCGTGCCACTTCTCGGGCAGCGGCCGCAGCGATTTGACCAGCAACCGGATGCTGCTCAGGCGAAGCGTCAGCTCGTTGGTGCGGGTCCGGAAGAGCCTGCCCTCGACTCCGACGATGTCGCCGGTGTCCAGGCCCTTGACCATGCCGTGCATGTCCGGGCCGAGCTCGCCGGCGTTGGCGAAGAGCTGAAGCCGCGCGCTGCCGTCGTCCAGGGCAAGGAACGTGGTCTTGCCGAAGTCGCGGATGGCCATGATGCGGCCGCCGAGCCGATAGGTCCTCGAAGCCGCCTCGACCGCCGCACCGTCGGCGTTCTGGAACTCGGCGACGAGCTCGGCGCAGCGGGCGTCGGGCGTGAAGTCGTTGGGAAAAGGGTTGGAGATCCCGCGCAGCTCGGCCAGCTTGCCGCGCCGGACGCGAACCTGCTCGCTGTCGCCGGCCGGCTCGGCCACGGGCGAGCCGGACTGGCTGTGTGGGCTCTTCTCGGTCATGTTCGAGGACGCTCGCGGCCATGGGGCAGGCTCGCCGAGCGGGCGACGTTTAACCCGCGAGTTTCAGGCAGTCAACCGAACCGGTGCGATAAGTACGCGCAAAACTTGAACTTCTTACGTGATATCCATACGCTTCGCGCGGTGTTGCGCACAACTGGACTGCGGCGGGCCCTGCGGCTTACCCAATACGTGCTCGTCGTCGTCACTGCCTATGCGGGCGCCCTCGTTGCCGTCAAAGCTGCCGACCTGGATCTGGAGCCGGATCTTCCCGAGGTCTCCACGCAGCCGGCCGCGGCGATCGAGAGCGAGCAGCGGCGTGTCGGCGAAGGCGTGATCCTGCGCCGCAATCTGTTCGGCGTGGCCGGAATCGAGACCGACGACGATGTCGTGGTGGCGGCGCGCGCCGACCTTCGCCTGCGCGGCGTGGCCCAGGGCGAGCGCGGCGCGTTCGCCGTCTTCGAGGACAAGGCTTCGGGCAAGCAGAACGTTTTCGCCGTCGGCGACAAGATCTTCGATGGACCGCGCCTGGTATCCGTCGATGGAAGAAGCGCCCTGGTGGCGTACAAGGGAAAGAAGCAGCGCTACGAGATCGAGGACGAGTCGCAGGCCGACGGCGGCGACGCCAGGAAGAGCCGGGACAAGTCGGGCAAGCCGGCCGCCGCGGGCTCGGGGAGCACGGGCGGGATCCGCAAGACGGGCGAGGCGGCCTACCTGGTGGACCGGCGCGAGGTCGACCACTCGGTGGCCAACCTCAACGCGGTCATCACGCAGGTTCGCGCGGTTCCGGTCCTGAAGGACGGGCAGAGCTCGGGCTTCAAGCTGTTCAACATCCGCAGCGGGTCCATCTTCGAGAAGATGGGGCTGCAGGACGGCGACGTCGTGCAACGGGTCAACGACACCGAGCTTTCGGACCCGGCGCGCGCAGTCGGTTTGCTCGAGGAGGTGCAATCGATGGGAGAGGTTCGCGTGGATTTCCTCCGCGGCGGCAAGCCGCACTCCTACAAGTACACCATCCAATGATGGCGCCGTTGCCGGGCGTTTTTCGTCGGCGGCTGGGCCTGGCGCAGCCGGCGATGTCGTGGCCGCGGCTTCTGGCGCGACGCGCGAAGTTCTCGCAGCGGCTTCTGGCGCGACGCGCGTGCGTGACGCTGGCCGCCGCGCTGCTGGCGGTAGCCTCCGCCGCCCTGCCCGCTGGCGCGCAGGATCAGGACCTGGAGCCGCCGGCCGATCCGAATCAGATCGTGATGAACTTCGAGGAGGTCGAGCTGACGGCCTTCATCAAGTTCATCAGCAAGGTCACCGGCAAGAACTTCGTCTTCGGCGACAAGATCACCGGCACCGTCTCGGTGGTCTCGCCGACGCCGGTTACGCCGAACCAGGCCTATCAGCTCTTCCAGTCGGTGCTGGCCACGCAGGGACTGACTACGGTCGACGAAGGCGTGGTCACGCGCATCGTTGCGACCAAGGACGCGCGCACCGCCGGCGCCACGGTGATCTCCGAGGGCGGCGAATATCCGGGCGGCTTCGGCACGCGCCTGATCTCGCTGCGCTACGTCGGCGCGGGCGACGTAGCGCGCGTGCTCGCGCCGCTGGTCAGCAAGGACGGCTCCATCGTTCCCTACGAGGGAACCAATACGGTCATCGTCAGCGATACCTCCTCCAACCTGGCCCGCATCTCCGAGATGGTCCGGGCCATGGACATCCCCGGGCACGAGGAGACCATCGCGGTCATTCCGCTGACGCACGCCGATGCTGCGCGCACGGCCGAGCAGATCATCGAGATTCTGGTAACCGGCGAAGGACGCAGCGGCGGCGGGCGTCGCCGCGGCGGCGGCGGCGGCGATGACAAGAAGGACACCTCGCCCTCGCCCTCCCCGACGTCTGGCGCCCCGCAGCCCACGGGCTTCAAGATCACACCGGACGAGCGCACCAACTCGCTGATCGTGCTGGCGCCGGCAGTGGAGATGCGACGCATCCGCGCGCTGGCGGCGAGCCTGGACGTTCCGCTGCGCCCCGGCGAAGAACGCGTGCACGTCTATTATGCCAAGCATGCGGACGCTGAAGCCCTGGTCGAGGTCGTCTCGGGCATGCTGCTCGGCGGGAGAAGCCGGAGCCGGCGCGATCGCAAACAGCCCGACGACAGGCTGCAGCAGACGCAGGGCCTGCAGCCCACGCAGGCCGGATCTCCTCCGGCGGCGCAGACCGAAGACATCTCGATCACCGCCGATCCGGCGACCAACGCGGTCGTGGTCGATGCCGCGGCGCAGGACTGGAAGATCATCGAGGGCCTGCTGCTCAAGCTCGACATTCCGCGCCCGCAGGTCTTCATCGAAGCCATCATCGTCGAGGCCTCGGCCGACAAGGCCAAGGCGCTCGGCTTCGACTTCCGCGGCGGCGTCGACATCGGCGGCGGCGTCCTCGGCACCCAGACGAACCTCGGCGCGCTGGCGCAGGGCTTCGTCAATCCGCTCTCGCTCGGCGGCCTGGCGCTGGCGGCCGCCAGCAACGACACCATCGAGCTGCCCGACGGCAGCGAGATCCCCGCGCAGATCGCATTGTTCCAGGCGCTCGAGAACACGAGCGACATCGAGGTACTGTCGGCGCCGACGCTGCTGACGCTGGACAACCAGGAGGCCGAGATCATCGTCGGCCAGAACATTCCGTTCGTCACCGGCCGCGCCGCCGACATCAGCAACGTCGAGAACATCTTCACGACCGTGGAAAGGCGCGACGTGGGCATCAAGCTGCGCGTCAAGCCGCAGGTGGCCGAAGGCGACGTCATCGTGCTGACCGTGCAGGAGGAAGTCTCGGCTCTGGTCAGTGATCAGTTCTCCGACGACGTCGTGGCGCAGGTCGGGCCGACCACCACCGTTCGTTCGGCCAACACGACCGTCAGCGTGCAGGACGGCCGCACCGTCGTCATCGGCGGCCTGATGAGCAACCGCGTGCTCGACGGCAAGGGCAAGGTGCCGCTGCTCGGCGACATCCCGGGCCTGGGCCGGCTCTTCCAGTTCCGGCGCAAGGACGGCGAGAAGGTCAACCTGATCGTGTTCCTGACGCCGCACGTGATCCGCTCGCCGCGCCAGCTCGCCGAGATCAGCGAGGAGCGCCGCCTGCGCTTCCGCGCCGAGCTCAAGGACCCGATGCGTCCCCTGCCCGGCGATCCGGAGTTCGACGCGGTGCCGGTCATCGTCGAGACCATCGAGGCCGCGCCCGATGCCGACGCGGTCATCATCGAGGAGCGAACGGCGCCGGCGCGCGCGCCGGTCAAGCTGCGCGAGAAGGAGACGCTGACGATCGAGCCGGTCGCGCCGCCGCCTCCGCCGCCGATGCCGCAGAGCAAGGGCGCGCCGGCAACGCCTCAGGCAAAGTCGTCCGCGCGGCCCGCCGCGGTGGCCAACGTGCCGGCGCCGCCGCCCGAGCGGCAGGCCGCCGCGCAGGCGTCGCCGTCTGCATCCGCTTCGGCCGCGGCGAAGACGGCCGCGGCGGCATCCGCGCGCGAGGCCGCGGCGCGCAAGCAGGCCGAGACCGATCGCACCGAGAGCGCCTACCGTCACAACATGCGCGAGAAGAACAACCGCATCTATCCGCTCAATCGCGACACGCGCGAGCGCACTGCGTTCTGAGGTGGCTTTGACGCCCGCACCGCTCGCGCACGCGCTGGCCGAAGCCGGCATCGGACCCGAACAGCTCGAGACCGCACGCCGCAAGGCCGGCAGCGACGGCGATCTGGGCCCGCACCTGGAAGCCATCGCCGGCTTTCCGCAGCAGCGCTTCGCGGAGCTGCAGGCGCGCGTGCTCGGCCTGACCTTCGCCGACACCATCGACACCGATGGCATCGATTCGCAGCTGCTCTCGGTAGTGTCGATGCAGCAGTGCCGGCGCGGGCGCGTGCTGCCGCTGTCGCTCGAGGACGGCCGCCTGCTGGTGGCCACGGCCGATCCGTTCCGCCTGGGCCCGCTCGACGACCTGCGCGTCATCTACGGCGTGGAGATCGAGCCGGTGGTGGTGCCTTCCTCGGTGCTGCTCGAAGGCATCAATCGCGCCTTCGACCGCGCCGCCACCGGCGCCTCGCGCCTGGTCGATGACATGGAAGGCCACAACTCGCTGGCGATGAGCGCGGCCGAGCTCTCCGAAGCTCCCGACCTGCTCGAGGCCGAGGATGCCGCCCCGATCATCCGCCTGGTCAACTCGCTGATCTTCCAGGCCGCCAAGGACGGCGCCTCCGACATCCACATCGAGCCGTTCGAGCGTGTCACGTCCATCCGCTTCCGCGTCGACGGCATGATGAGCGAGGTTCTTGCGCCGCCGCGCCGCATCCATCCCGCCATCGTTTCGCGCATCAAGGTGATGGCCTCGATGAACATCGCCGAGAAGCGCCTGCCGCAGGACGGCGGCATCCGCACGCGCGTTGCCGGCCGCGAGCTCGACATTCGCGTCTCGACCGTGCCCACGGCCTTCGGCGAGCGCGTCGTGATGCGACTGCTGGATCGCAGCGCCACGCTGCTCGGCCTCGAAGAGCTGGGAATGTCGGGCGGCAACCTGTCGGCGCTGCGGCGCCTGATCGTGCAGAGCCACGGCATCGTGCTGGTGACCGGCCCGACCGGAAGCGGCAAGACGACGACGCTCTACGCCGCGCTCTCGGAGATCAACTCGCCCGAGAAGAACATCATCACGATCGAGGATCCCATCGAGTACCAGCTCCGGGGCGTCGGGCAGATCCAGGTCAATCCCAAGATCGACCTCACCTTCGCCAGCGGCCTGCGCTCGGTGCTGCGACAGGACCCGGACGTCATCATGGTCGGCGAGATTCGCGACGTGGAGACGGCGCGGATCGCGATTCAGGCGGCGCTGACAGGCCACCTGGTGTTCTCCACGCTGCACACCAACGATTCCTTCAGCGCCATCACGCGTCTGCTGGACATGGGCATCGAGCCCTTCCTGGTCTCCTCTTCGGTGATCGGCATCGCCGCGCAGCGCCTGGTGCGCAAGCTGTGCCCGGCATGCGCCGTTCCGGCCTCGGCCAGCGATCCGACGCTGGCGGAGCTCGGCATCGCGCGCGACCGCAAGCGCGCCAGCATTGCCGGCCCCGGCTGCGCGCACTGCCGTCACAGCGGCTATCGCGGGCGTCTGGCAATATCGGAGATCCTGGTGACGGACGATTCGCTGCGCGCCGGCATCATGGAGCGCACCGACGCCGCCACGCTGCGGGATCGCGCGCTGGCGCGGGGCATGTCGACGATGCGCGGCGACGGAGCGACCAAGGTGCAGGCCGGCATCACCACCGCCGCCGAGGTCCTGCGCGTCACGACCGAAGACGCCGAATAGAGCTGCATGCCATCCTTCCGCTACAGCGGTGTCTCGGCCTCCGGTCGCACGGTGTCGGGCACCATCGAAGCCGACAACCCGCGCGCGGCGCGTGCACGCCTGCGCGAGACCGGCATCTTCGCATCCTCGATGCAGGAGACCGCGCAGGGCCAGCAGGCGAGCGCGCTGTCGCTGCAGCGGCGGGTATCGCCTTCGCAGCTGGCGCGCACGCTGCGGCAGCTGGCCACGCTGCTGCGCGCGGGCGTGCCGCTGGACGAAGCGGTCGAGACGCTGCGGCGCCAGCGCACGGCGCCCGCGCTCGGGCAGGCGCTGGAAGCGGTGCGCGTGCAGATCCGCGAGGGCTCGACGCTGGCGGCGGCCATGGCCCGCCATCCTTCGGTCTTCCCTTCCATCTATACGGGCATGGTCGAGGCCGGCGAGGCGAGCGGCGCACTCGACACGGTGCTGGACCGCGTCGCCGACCACGCCGAAGGCCAGGCTCGCCTCCGAGCGCGCGCGATGGCGGCGCTGATGTATCCGGCCATCATGACGGTGGTCGGCGGTGCCATCGTGCTGTTCCTGCTCGCCTATGTCGTCCCGCAGGTCACGCGCGTGTTCGTCGAGGCACGCCAGGAGCTGCCGCTGCCGACACGGCTGCTCATGGGCATGGGATCGTTCCTGGCCAGCTACGGCCTGGTGCTGTTCGTGCTGGTGCTGGGCGGCCTCATCGGCCTGCGGTACGCAATGACGGGTGAGGCCGCTCGGCGGCGTGCCGAGCGAATACTGTTCGCCATACCTCGTCTAGGAGAGATGGTGCGCGACATCGCGGTTGCGCGCTTTGCCCAGACCCTGGCGACGATGGTCAACGGCGGCCTGCCGCTGGTGGAAGCGCTGCGCATCAGCCGCACCTCCAGCGGAAGCCTGCTGCTGTCGGACGAGCTGGCAAAGGCCGAAACCTCGGTGTCCGAAGGCGCCTCGCTGGCGGCTTGCATCGGAGCCAGCCCGCTGTTCGATCCGCTGGTGGTCGACATGATCGCGGTCGGCGAGCGCAGCGGCGAGCTCGAGACCATGCTCGGGCATGCGGCCGGCGCCATCGAGGAACAGGTCAAGCAGCGAATCGAGACCATGGCGGCGCTGCTCGAGCCCGTGATGATCCTGCTGATGGCCGGTGTGGTGCTGTTCGTGGTGCTGGCGATCCTTCTACCGGTGTTCGACATGAACCAGCTCGTGAAGTGAGGGCGGCGTAGATGAAAATTTGGCAGAGCGTCAACGACATCGACGAATCGCAGCCCGTCCTGGCGCGGCCGCGGGCGTGTCTGCGGCGGACCGCGTCGCGTCTCGCGCTTCGTGTCCGCCGCGGACATGCCCGCGGCCGCGCCCCAGCAGTTGGCCGGCCCCCGACACCGCGGGCGTGTCTGCGGCGGACCGCGTCGCGTCTTGCGCTTCGTGTCCGCCGCGGACATGCCCGCGGCCGCGGCTCGGCGCAGCGGGGCTTCACGCTCATCGAGATCCTGGTGGTCGTGATGATCCTGGGCCTGCTGATCTCGCTGGCCGCGCCGCGGCTGATCGGACGGACCGATGATGCCAAGGTCGTCAAGGCCAAGGCCGACATCACGGCCATCGAGCAGGCTCTCAACATGTACAAGCTGGACTCGGGCTACTATCCGACCTCCGAGCAGGGCCTGGAGGCGCTCGTCGAGGAGCCCACGCGCGGCGACGTCCCGCGCAACTACAAGGAAGGCGGCTATCTCGAACGCGTGCCCAAGGATCCGTGGGACAACGACTTCCTCTTCGCCAGCGACGGCTCCAGCTACGTCCTGCGCAGCCTCGGAGCCGACGGCAAGGAAGGCGGCGAAGGTTACGAAGCCGACATTGATTCGCGCGACTTCTAACCGGCGCCAGGCGCGCGCCTCGACTGCCTCGGCGCAGGCGCCCGCGGCATCCGGTTCGCCGCAGGCGCCGCCGTCGGGCCGCGCGCCTGCGGCACGCAAGCGCCCTGCCCCTGCGCGCCGCTCGCGCGGCTTCACTCTGATCGAGCTGGCGCTGACGCTGCTCATCGCCTCGATCCTGTTCTCGCTGCTGCTGCCGCGCCTGCCCGCGTTGACCGCGGCCCAGCTCGACGCCAGTGCCGACCGGCTCTCGGTGCTGATGACCTACCTGGCCGACGAGTCGGCGCTGCGCGGGCGCATCTACCGGCTCCTGCTCGACCTGGATCGCGACAGCTGGGAGATCACTTCCATCCGTCCCTACGTCACGCGCAAGGATGAGCCGCCCGAGTTCGAGGAAGAATGGGACGCCATCGCCGAAGACGGCGTCCTGCCCGAGGGCGTCCGCTTCGAGACCCTGATAACGCCCGAAGGCGAGCACATCAGCGGCCGGCAGCCGATCTATTTCCTGCCCGAAGGAGCGCCGCAGAGCGTGCGCGTGCGTGTGGCCGAAGACGACGGCGGCCTTCGCGAGATCGAGTTCGACGCGGCTTCCGGCGCCGCACGCGTGCTGACCGAGCAGGAGATGGAAGCATGGTGAACGTGCTGCGGCGCGGCCCGCGCGTGCGAGCGACCGGCGGCTTCACGCTCCTCGAGGTGCTGATCGCGGTCACGATCCTCGGCGTCGCCATCGTCTCGCTTCTGGGCCTGCACGCGCGCGACGTGCGTCTGATCTCGGAGGCGCAGGACATCACCGTGGCCGGAGCCTTGGCATCGGACATTCTGGCGGCCGCGCGCGTCGATCCCGACCTGGAAGAAGGCATCCTGGAGGGATCGTTCGTGGGGGATCCGCGACGCGCCGACGGCAAGCAGCTGATCTATGGCGGCCCTGACGCCGAGCGCTTCGTGTGGGTGCGCCAGGTCCTGCCGACCGCGCTGCCGACGCTGCGGCAGGTGCGCGTCATCGTGCGGCCCGCCGGCGAGGGTCGCACCGTGGCCGAGCTGTGGAGCGTGGTCCGCCTGGACGTGGAGGTGCCGCGCCTGTGAGAGCTGCGCGCGCCGAGTCCGGGCTGACGCTGCTCGAGCTGATGGTGGCCGTGGCGATCTTCGCGGTCGTCGGCTCGGGCATCTACTCGACGTTCATGACGGCCGTGATCACGCGCGACCATGCCACGCAGCGGGCGCGTCGCTACGCCGACGCACGCAATGCGCTCGATCGCCTGGAGCAGGACTTGCGCGGCGCATTCGACTCGCAGATCCGCGGCAATCTCGTGCCGCCGCTGCTGCGTGCCCCGCTGCCCGAGAACTCTCCGCTCGGCGATGATCGCGTGCTGCTGGAAATGACGACGATCTCGGCCCGTGGCGTGCTGGCCGCCGATGCGTTCATCGAGCACCCCGAGTTGCAGGAGCTTGCCGGCATCGCCGCCGATCGCGGTGAGCAGGCGCACGTGCGCTGGGTCGTGGACGAGGACGGCGACCTGCTGCGCTACGAGCTGCGGCCCGTGCGCGCCGAGCAGGTGGACTGGACGCTTGCGCCGTTCGAGATCATCGCTCGCGATGTGGCGGTCGCGTTCGAATTCTACGACCGGACGCAATGGTTCGGCTTCTGGGACTCGAGCGAGCCGGGCGACCAGCGCAATCGCCTGCCCACACTCGTGCGCACGCGCCTGGAGACCCACGACGAGGGCCAGCAGCCGGTCGTGCTCGTCAGCTCTGTGATCGTTCCCATGGCCGTGGAGACCGAAGCGCGACGCCGCAGCCCCTTCTTCCGCCAGCGCGAGCGCGACGGCAGGGACAGGAGCGGCGAGAAGGCCGACGAGGGCGACGGCGATGAGAGCTGACCGGCGACAGCGCGGGGTCGCGCTCCTTCTGGCGCTCTTGACGATGGTGCTGCTGACCGTCGTCGTCGTCGAGTTCACCTTCGCCACGCAGGTCGGCTACCGGCGCGCGGCCACCTGGCTGCTCGCCAAGCGCGCAGCGCTGGTGGCCGAGGGCGGGGTCATGGTCGCGTCCGAGGTCCTTGCGCAGGACTACCTGCTCAACCAGTACGACGCGCTGACCGACCTGTGGGCGCGCGAGCTGCCGCCCATCGACACCGGAAGCGGCCGCCTGCTGGTGCGCATCGAGGACGAACAGGGCCGCTTCAACGTCAACTCGCTCATCTCCGGCGCCAACTCGCTCCAGGGCAGGCGCTTCCAGACGCTGCTCGGCATCGTCAACCTCGACGCCTCGCTGGTGGCGCCGCTGGCGGACTGGATCGATCGCAACAAGGAGCCCAACGCCGGCATAGCCGGAGCCGAGGACGGCTACTACGCCACGCTCCCGCGGCCGTACACGGCGCGCAACAATCAGGTGCAGAGTTTTGCCGAGCTGGCGCTGGTGCGCGGGTACGAGCCGCGCGTGCTGGCTGCGCTGCGGCCTCTGATCAGCGCGCTTCCGCTCGACGACACCAAGGTCAATCCCAACACGGCGCCGGGGCCGGTGCTGCGCAGCATCGATCCTCGTCTGGCCGACGAGTCGCTGGTTTCGCGCCTGATGGAGCGACGCGTTCGCGAGCCGTTCCGCAATGCGGCGGCCATGCGCGCCGCGGAGGGCATGGATGCGTTCGCCGAAGGAGAGCTGGAGCGGCTGTTCACGTTCTCGAGCAGCTACTTCCGTGTGCGCTCGACGGCCGAGGTCGACGGCGTTTTCCAGTCGGTCGAGGCCCTGCTGTACCGCGAAAACGGCGAGGTCTTCGTGCTCCACCTGCTGCCGCGACGCGGCCCCAACATCGTCGGGGTCGATCTTGCAGCCACTGCTCGTATCGACGATACGAGCTTGATCGGAGCTTATTGAAGTGGGCAGCAAGACCCTGATCATCCAGATCGGCGCGCGGCGCGCTTGCGGAGCCGTCATCGAGTCGAGCATCGGCTCGCTGCACGTGACGCAGATCGTGGACCGGCCGTCGGTCGAGGAAGGACTGGGCGCGCTTGCCGCATTTGGTCCCTTCGATCGGGTGGTGGCCTCGCTGCCCGCCGAAGACGCTGCGTTCCGCATCCTGACCCTGCCCTTCCACGACCGGCGCCGCATCGCGCAGGCGGTGGGCCCTGCTCTCGAAGAGCACGTTCCGCTCTCGCTCGATGAAGCCGCGGTCGCCTGGGACTACAGCGGCCCCCAACGAAGCGGCGACGTCATCGCCGCCATGGCGCCGATCGCCCGGATCGAAGAGGTTCGCGCGCGAATCGAAGCGGCCGTCGGACAGCCGCGCCGTCTGCTGTGGACGCCGTCGGTGGTGCTCGCCGCCTACCGTCAGGCCATGGGCGAGAACGCCAGCTTCGTCGCCCTCGACGTGGGTCCCGACGGCGCCATCGTCGCATCGGTGCAGGAGGGCGCGTTGCGTGCCCTTCGCATGGTCGCGCCGTGCGAGCTGGATCTGATGAAGCGCAACGTCGTGTGGTCGGTGCGGACCATCGCCGCGCCCGGCGATCGCATCGTCATCGGCGGCCCGTGGGCTTCGCGGCTTGGCACGATGCTCGAGAAGGAGTTGACGGACCTTCGTCTGGAGCCGCTTCCGGCCGCCTCGCCCGTCGCAGGCTTCGGCGACCGCGACTGGCGCGAGCTGACCGCCGTCGCCGGCCTGGTGCTCGCGGCAGCCGGCGAGCACGCGCCGCCGTCGATCGATTTCACGCCGGCCGGCGGCGGCCTGCTCGGCATCCGCTCCCTTTCGGAGCTTCCTGACGAAGCGCGACCGGTGCTGCGATGGGGCGCGGCAGCTCTGGCACTGCTGGCCCTGTCGATAGGCCTGGACTACTTCGAGCTGATTTCGCAGCGCAACGCTGTCGCCGACCGCGCCGAAGAGATCTATGTCACGGCAATGCCGTCGGGCAGCGGCGGCACCGGCCGCAAGCTCAAGATGGAGATGCGGCTGAACGAGCTCACGACGCGCGCGGGCAGCATCGGCACGGGCGCCTCCGCCTCGCCGCTGCAGGTGATGGCGGTGCTCTCGCAGTCGGTTCCGAAGAGCCTGGCCGTGGAGCTCTCGCAGCTCGAGCTGCTGCCGCCCAACGTCAAGATCAGCGGCAACGCCGAATCCTTCGAGGCGGTGACCAAGCTGCAGGAAGCGTTGCGCAAGAGCGGCAGCTTCAACCGCGTCGATGTCCGTGAGGTGCACGCGGCCGTCAGCGGCGGCGGCGTCGATTTCCTGCTCGACCTGGGCATCGGCGAGGGCGAGCCGCGTGCGACCGCGACGGAGGCGCGCACAACAGCGCCCGCGCCTGCCGCGCGTGAAACGGCCCCGCCGCCATCACCGCCGCCGAGCCCCGATGCAGCAGCGGCCGGCGACGATGCGGGCGGCGAAGAAGCGGCCGACGCTGCGCCCAAGGACGCAGCGAAGGTCGATGACAATCCGCGGCGGGATGGCGGCGAACGCAGCGCCAAGGCGGCCGCCAAGGCCGCAGCCAAAAAGGAAGCCAAGCTGGCGGCCAAGACCGCGCTCAAGGCGGAGCGGCAGGCTCAGCGCGAAGCCGAGAAGAAGGTCCGCGCCGAGGCGAAGGCGCGCAAGAAGGCCGAGCGGGCCGCCGTCGGAAAGAAGCCGCGCCAGGGCAAGACCGGCGGCGCCAAGGATGCGCGCTCCGACAAGCCGCGCCCGGCCAGGCCGCGCGCGGACAAGGCGACGGACGGACGAGATGGCGGCTCGATCCGCGACGCGGGAGGCGATGCGTGAAGCAGTTCCTGCATCAGATCGAGCTGGCGCTTTCGCGGCTGAGCCCGCGCGAGCAGCGGCTGGTCGCCATCTTCGGCGGCCTGCTCGCCGTCGTGGTGGTCTGGTCGTTCCTGCTCGCACCGGTGCTGGCGGGACGCCAGCAGCTTGCCGAAGAGATCGTCACGCTCAGCGAGGACCTCGCCGACCTCGAGAAGCTCAGCCGGCAGATACGCGCGGCGCAGGCCGGCGGCGCCGCCAAGGCGCGGCCGACCGAAAGTGACGCAGGCTTCTCTCTGCTGGCGTTCGTCGACAAGGCAGCGCGCGCATCGCTTCGAGCCGAGTCGATCGCCGCGATGAGCCCCGGACAGCGTGCGCTCGATCAGGGCCGGCAGGAAAGCATGGTGGAGCTTCGGCTGTCGGCCGTCACGCTGCCGGAGATCGTCGAGCTGCTGCGCAGCATCGAGGACGACGACAGCGCCGTCTACGTCAAGCAGTTCCACATGAAGAAGCGCTACGAGGATCCTTCGCAGTTCGACGTCACGCTGGTAACGGCCACCGTCACGCGCATCTGATCCGTCCGGCCGATGCGCATTCTGGCCTTCCTGATCCTGTTCCTGATCTTCGTCGCCGTGACCGCGCCGCTCGAAAAGCTCATCACGCCCTACCTCAGCTCGCTGGCCGCAGCCGGCGTCGACGTGCGCATCGGGAGCGCACGGCTGGCGCTTCCCGCCGGCCTGCGCGTGAGCGACGTGCGGGCCAGCAGCGAGGACTTCGACTTCGATGTCGGGCTGGACTCTGTCTATGTCGGCATCAACCGCAGTTTCGACATCGACGCCTGCGGCGGCACCGTTCGCGGCCGCCTTCAGGGTGACCGCCTGGAGATGTCGATGCGCGGCTTCGACCCGTCACGGTGCCTGCGCATCGGACAGGTGACGCTGGAAAGCCCCATCGACGGCACCGTCGAGCTCCAGGGCCTGTCCGTCTTCGACCTGCGGCTGCGGCCCGACAGCCGCGCCAGCATCGACCTGCGCTCGGCCGGCGGGATCTTCGGCGGGCATCTGCCGTTCATCGGACCGCAGGGACCGACGCTGGTGCCCGTCGGCGACTGGGAGTTCGGCGACGTCGTCATGCGCGGACGGTTCGAGGGCGGCAGATTGCTGGTCGAGGAAGGCCATGCGCTGACGAGCGGCGTGCAGTGGGAGCTGACGGGCGCCACGCTCAAGCCGGCCGATGGCGATACGGAGGAGCTGCGCATCGATTTTCGCGCACGCATGGTCGAGGAGTCGCCGCGTGCGAACATGCTGATGGGCCTGTTGCCCAAGGCCACGGCGGACGCCGACGGATGGCGTCGCTACCGGCTGGTCACGACGGCAGGCGGACCCAAGCTCATCGGTCTGCAGTAGCGCGCACGTCCGTCGACCGTCGCCATCGGCCGCGCGCCTCCCTGTTGTCCCCCGGATACACACACGCGCAGTCATGACACGCCGTATGCAACTTTGCGGCTAAAGAAAGCCGTTGCCATCCCGGCAACCTCGCCCCCACTCAAGACGAGCGTGCTCGCGATGTGGCCGCTGCACTACGACCGGCCGCGCACAGCCGCTGAGCGTCTCTGACTGCCCAACAACTTTCGCCTGTCGAGTTGCGACCGCAGCAGTACGTGGCGGCGGTCGTTGCCCACATCGCGGATCGTACCCGTTGACGGTGACACCACGGCAGACTAGCGCGGGACCTCGACAGGGCTTGTCATGCCGCGAGCCCGGAGGGTCTCGTCATGATGGATCGTTTTCCGTGGGCGCGCTCGGCGTGGCGCGATGCGGCTGTGGTGGTCGTGCTGCTCGCTTCTGCTTCGCCTGTTTCGGCCAGCTGTCCCGAGTTCCGGCGTTTGGCCGAAGCGGCGCTTCCGTCGCAGGTCGGCAACCGTCTGGCTCTCGCCAAGCTGCTCAACCCGCCCGTCCATCCGCAGCTGCCGGACTTTCTGGCAGAACCGGCCAACATGCGGCGCACGCTGATCGGCCTTCGCACCGTCGGCCTGAAGCCCGACCGCAAGAGCTGCGGCCTGAGCAAGGGCAGCCGTCGCTCGGCATCCGCGTCCACCGAGTGCCTGCTGCGCAGCGCCAGGACCGGGGACTCCGGCCGCATCCGTGTCGCCGAGGGCGAGATCGCGGTCGCCGGCTCGCCGCCGGTGCATGTGGCTTTGCACGGCATCGTCAGCCTCACCAGCGATGCCGCGGTGATCAACACGGCGCGCGCCGCCGCTCGTTCCTGGGGCGTGCCGGTGGAGGAGATCCAGCGAAGCGATCAGGGGCTGATCGTGCAGCGCCATACCACCGTCTCCGCCCAGCCATCCGCTCATGCCGTGCAGGCGCGGGATTCCCCGGTCCGTAGCGTCGCACCGCTCGTCGAGCTGCAGCCGGGGCAGGTTCGTGTGCTCGCCGGCCGGCAGGTAGCCGGCGTGCCCGTGCTCGGATCGGGGCTGGAGGCCGTGCTGGACGGCGAAGGCCGAATCGTTCGCACCAACATTCGCTGGCCGCGCTTCTGCATCGACCCTCAGCTCGTGACCAGGCTGGACGAGAAGCTGGCTGCGCGCCAGCAGGTGATCCAGAAAGTCGTCGACTCGCTGACGGAGAAGAACGCATGCGGCTCGCTCAGCCGCCTCGGCGCCAGCATTCTCTACGTGCGGTCGGCCTCCGGGCGCTGCTATGTGCCGGCGCTCGCCCTTCATCCCGTGCAGAAGGACGGCGTCAACGCCGCCCTGGAAGGCGAGCCGCAGTATCTGATTCCGCTGCTGCGCGAGGATCCGCCAAACGGTCAGGAGAATATCGCGCAGCCGCGCAAGGAAGAACCGATGCTGGCGAGCGGCACTACACAGCAGCAGCCGATCAAGTGATGAAGAGGATCGCGGCGGATGACCGCACGACGACTCGCGCCGAACGATGCCTGGCGACGATGCTCTCCCCCGTCGAGAAAACGGGATCCGCGCGACCGGCACCGCGCGACGGCAGGCACGCACCGACCGTCATCGCATCGGCCGCTCTCGCCCCCACGCAAGAAGTCGAGTCGTCGTTCCGAGCCGCCTTCGGCTGTTCTTGCGCGGCGCGCCGGCGACGGCGGCGGCTGAAGCCTGCTGAAGTTTCGCTTCGGCCCGCCCGGCTGTTCCTGCTCCGTTTCGCGATGTCACGTCACGGGATGATTGACGGCAACAGCGCAGCGCAGTAGCCGCGAGCACTGGAGGGGCGCGCATTTTCGGCGGGCCCGGTGGGTTTCAAGGAGGGTTTGTCCATGACGATCCTGCATCAGTGCGTGCCACGCACGGCGTGGCACGTCCTTCTCGCCATCGCTTCTGTCTTCGCTTCCGCTTCCCCCGCTCTCGCAAATCATCTCGAAGCGAAGATGTACGGCGTCGACAACTGGGACCTCGACTGTTCGGGCAACAGCCTGAACTGGAGCGCACAGGTCGACCGCTGGTACAACGAGATGGACGATCACGGCTGGTACACTCGCGACGGTCGCTTCGTCGACACCGGCATGGACCGCAGCCCCTTCTGCGATCCGGACAGCGGCGCCTCGCCGTGCGTCGACCACAACCGCATGGACGACGGCGACGCCGTGATGGTTTTCTATCACGGCGGTGACAGCGGCAATCACTGGCGCGCGCTCGTGCGCAGCGACGGCGGCGCCGCCGTCAACGACTGCTACATCGACTCGCCCGAATCCTCGACGGAAGGCGGCAACGGTGCCGAGCTGTTCGCCGGCGACATGGACATGGAGTTCCTGCACCTCTCCTCGTGCCAGAGCCTCGACGACGACAACCTCAACCACGCCTGGCGCATGATGCGCGATCCGATCGATTCCCCCGCCAGCGGACAGCGCCTGCATCAAGTCGGCGGCTTCCACGGCTGCATGTGGATCGGTTCGAGCTGGCGCGACGACTACGAGGATTTCGCGGACGATGCCTTCTCGACCTCGATCAAAAACGCATGGCTCGACAACCACTACCGCAACAACGTCGGCGAGGACGACGAGGAGCAATGCCCCGTCGCCATGGCCATCGGCACCAGTGAGGCCGACTGCTTCAACCGCATAGACAACGAGCGTTACAACAACATCTTCGGCGACCCCGCCGGCAATAACTACTACTGCTACTACTTCTTCGACGGCTGTAACCCCGCCTGCGAAGATGCGTTCAACGATCCCAACGACTGAGGGGAGGAAGCCATGAAGACTGTCGTGACCGTCGCGTTTCTCTTCTCCGTGGCGCTTCTCGGGTCCGCTCCGGCCGCAGCGCAGCAGAGCTGCGAGGACTTCCGCACGCTCGCCGAAGGCGCCGTTCCATCCACCGTCGGCGACCGTAGCGTGATGGACCAGCTCCTGAATCCGCCCATCGCCAAGCCACAGCTTCCCGACTTCCTGGCCGACCCGACGAACATGCGACGAGCCCTCAAGCTGCTCGGCTCCCGCGGCCTGAGAGCCGACCCGAGCGACTGCAGGTTCGCCGGCAAGCTCCGGAAAGGTGCGGTCGGCCAGGATCCTGGACAGGAGATCGACTGCACGCTGCGCAGCCGGCGCGCGAATGAGGCCGCGCGTCTGGATCTCGCCCGAGGCAAGGTCACCTATCTGAATTCGGACCGGAACCACGATGGCGCCGCGGGCATCGAGAACACGACCAGCGACCAGGACGCCGTCGCGCGCACCATGCAGGCCGCGCTGGCTTGGGGTGTTCCCGGCGAGGAGATCCGCCCGCCGGGCAACGGCCTGCTGGTTCGTCACTTGATGGCGTCCAGTGTGCCGCTGGTCGACGAGCGGCCGATCACGGAGCAGGCCAAGACGCACACGGCGGAGATTCACGTGATCACGGGCCGCCACGTCGGCGGAGTACCGGTCTTCGGATCGCTGCTGAAGACGGCGATCGACGTCAACGGGCAGGTCGCGCGCACGCACATCCGATGGCCGCGCTTTTGCCTGGTGCCGGGCCTGCAGCAGAACCTCGACGAGACGCTGATGAGCCGCGAGGAGGTCATCCAGAAGGTCGTCGAAACGCTGGGGGCGCAGAACAAGTGCGGGACGCTGAGCAAGCTGCGCGCGAACATCATGTACGTGCGCACGTCGCAGGAGTCGGAGGCGGAGGTCAACGACTCGCGCGACGAGTCGAATACGACGCGCGGCGACGACGATCGCGGCGTCGCCGGCGAGGACCCTGCCGACGGCGGCGAGCCCTGCTACATGCCGGCGCTGACGCTGCACGCATTTCCAAATGAGCCGGAACCGGACAGCGGACAGATCGGCATGGGGGCGCCGGAGTACGTCGTGCCCTTGATCCGGGCGGATCCGACACGGGGGTAATTCAGGCGGATCCGCCGCCGAGCGCGCCAGGAGCGGCCGAGGAGGAGAGCGGTGCTTCTGGCGCGCGGTCGGCCTGGGGCGGCGCGAATCGGCACGGCCGATGCAGCCGCGTGCAGCGCACCGCGCTCAAACACCGGCGACATTTCCTACGCGCTCGGCAATCGCCCGCACCATCGCCACGTTGTGCGAATGCCCGGTCTTGCGCGCGTGGATGTGCGCCCGGATCGGCGCGCCCAGCAGATAGAAGTCGCCCAGGATGTCGAGGATCTTGTGGCGGGCCAGCTCCTCGGGAAAGCGCAGCTCGGTGTTCACGATGCCGGTCTCGCCGATGAGGATGAAGTTGCTGAGCTGACCGCCCTGCCCCAGCCCCGCGCTCTCCAAAGCCCGAATCTCGTCGACGAAGCCGAATGTTCTGGCGGGCGCGATCTCGCGCTTGAAGTCCTCGACGCTGCGCATCTCGAAGGTGTAGGTCTGATCGCCGATCGGCGCCGGGTAGGACAGCTCGTAGGTGATGCGAAGGCCGTCGTAAGGCCGCACCGACAGGAACTGCCCCGGCGCCGGATCGATTCGGATCTCTTCGAGCAGCCCGACCGCGGCAATGTGCGAGTCCTGCTCTTCGATCCCGGCCTGCTCGACCAGCTCGCACAGCTCGACGGCCGAGCCGTCGAGGATCGGCACTTCGCCTTCGATCTTCACCAGCAGGTTGGTGATGCCGTAAGCATGCAGCGTGGCCATCAGGTGCTCGACCGTGCGCACCGCCAGACCCTTCTTGTACAGGGTGGTCGCGTAGCCGGTGGAATCGACGTTCCCGACGACGGCTTCGACCTCGCCGCCACCGGAGACGCTGCTGAAGACGATGCCGCTGCCGGGCGGCATCGGATGCAGGATGATGCCGGTGCGCACCCCGCTGTGCAGGCCCAGACCGGCGCCGACCACCGAGCGCGCCACCGTGCATTCGCGGACTCGCGGCTCCCAGGCCGCGCCGGATCGCGCAAGCGACGCGACGGCCTGTGCCGCGCGCGCCGCCTCACGCTTGCGGCCTCGATCCAGCGCGTTGCCGACCGCATCGACGAGCGCCTCGATGCTGAAGGGCTTCTCGATGAAGTCGGCCGCGCCGAGCTTGGTCGCGCGCACGGCCGTTTCGATGCTCCCGTGTCCCGAGATCACGATCACCGGAAGGCGCGCGTGCTCGTGCTTGAGCTTCTCGAGCACCTGGATGCCGTCCATGCCCGGAAGCCACACATCCAGCAGCACCAGGTCCGGACACTGCACGCGCGCCGCGGCCAGCGCCTCCAGGCCGTCGCGCGCATAACGGACGCGGAAGCCCTCGTCCGTCAGCACCGCGCCGATGGTGTCGCGAACGGTGGAGTCGTCGTCGACGACGAGGATGCTGCGATACACCGGCGCTGCCCTCATGCCCGATGCTGGCCGGACGAAGCCGGGAACTCAATCACGAAGCGCGTTCCCTGCGGCTGATTGGGGCGCACGCGCAGGTAGGCGTGATGGTCGGCGGCCATCGAGGCGACGATCGCCAGGCCGAGGCCGGTGCCTTCGGGCTTGGTGGAGAAATACGGCTCGAAGATGCGCGAGCGCGACGACGCGGGAATGCCGGGGCCGGTGTCGCCAACCTCGAGCACGACCCGCGAAAGATCGGCGTCGTGACGCGTGGTGACCTCGATCGCCCGCGGCGAGCCATTGTTCGAGGAGACCGCCGAGACGGCGTTGTCGAGCAGATTCATCAGCGAACGCTTGACCGCATCGCGATTGATGCGCACCGGCGGCAGGTCCGTGCCGGCGTGGAAGCTGAGCGAAATGTCGGGGCGCGACTGGCGGTACAGCGGCAGCGTCTCCTCGACCAGCGGGTTGAGGTCCTGCACCGTCTTGTCGGCGCTGGCGGACTGGGCGAATTGCGAGAACTCGTTGACGAGCTGCTTGAGGCCGTCGACCTCGTTGACGATGGTGGCCACGCACTCCCGCACCAGCTCGGCATCGCCGCCCGGGAGTTGCGTGCTCAGGCGCCGGCCCAGGCGCTGCGCGCTCAGCTGGATCGGCGTAAGGGGATTCTTGATCTCGTGCGCGACGCGGCGCGCGACCTCGCGCCAGGCCTCCATGCGCTGGATCTCCTGGATCTGCGAGACGTCCTCGAAGAACAGCACCGAGCCCATCGGCTCGGCGCGGCCGCGGCGCAGGTTGGCGGCGGTCACCAGCAGCGTGCGCTCCTGATCGAGCAGCTTGACGTTGATGCCGCTGCCCGGGACCAGCCGTCCCAGCTGCACCTCGCGCAGCATCGTGACGACCTCGCCGAAGCCTGCCTCCTCGAACACCTCCTCGGCGCTGCGTCCGACGCTGCTCTGCTCGCGCAGACCCAGGAGCTGGAGCGCCGCCGGGTTGATCGTGCCGATGCGGCCGTCGGGGCCGATGGAGACGACGCCGGCGGCGATGTTGGCCAGCACGTTCTCGATGTACAGCCGCCGCTCCTCCAGCGCGTCGCGGCTGCGCTTGAGCTCGGCGGTCATGGCGTTGAACGATCGCACCAGCGTGGCCACCTCGTCGCCGCCCTCCTCGGGCAGCGCCACGTCCAGGTGCCCGGCCGCGACCTCGCGCGTCGCTTCGGCCAGATGTCCGATCGGATCGGTGATCCCACGCGCCATGTAGAGGCCGAGCCAGGTGGCCGAGAACACGACGACGAGCGAGGCCAGCAGCATCGTCATCAGATAGATGTTCTTGAACGGCTGCTTGTTGAGCTTGAGGCGGCGGAACTCGCGGAAGGAGTCGAGAATCTGCGCGGCCCACGCCCGCGGGCTTTCGCCGATCACCTTCTCGACGATGACGACGCCGAGCAGGCTCTCGTCGCCGCCGCGAATGGGCGCGGAGCCGCGGATGATGTCCGTCGTTTCCTGGCTGTCCACGCGCGTGAGCACCTCGCCGCGGCGCGCCGCCGCCAGCATCTCCTCCTCGCCATGCAGCGGATTGACGTTCGCCGATTCGGCCGCGCCAACGACCACCATCGGTTTGCCATTGGCATCCAGGACCTCGATGCGCGCCAGCCCATGCACCTGCTGCTCGGCGCTGAGGCGTGCCCGCAGGCCCTCCTTCTTGTTGCGGTCGATGAGACCGCCCTGCGAGATGTCGCGCGAGAGCGCCCGCGCATGCGCCACCGCATCATCGGCGGCGTCGCGATAGTAGGAGCGCGCCATGCCGTAGGCGCCGTCGAGAGCTTCTTCGACTTCGGTGCCCAGCCAGTCGTCGATGCCGTTGGCGACGAACTGATACGACATGATCACCATCACGACCGCAGGGAACAGCGCGATCGTGACGAAGGCCAGCACCATCGAGGTCCGAAGGTGGCTTCCCATGATGCCGCGGCGGCGCTCGAGCAGCAGCCGCAGCACGTTGCGCACCGTCAGAAAGGCGACCAGCAACAGCAGGACGATGTTGAGATTGACGAGCAGGAACGAGAGGACGTTGCCGGCCGCGCCCCGCGTCTCGGGATTGCCGATCTCCCAGATCGCGAAGGCGGCCACGGCCACGCCCGCGGCCACCACCGTCCACATCTCGCGGCGGCGGCGGCGCTGCTCGGAAGTTGGCTCGTTGCCGCCGTTGCTCATGGCTGCGAACTGGTCAGTCGAAAAGGGAGCGCTGCTCGCGTCGCGGCGTCACGCCGAGGTGCTGGTAGGCGCGCGCGGTGGCAACGCGTCCTCGCGGCGTCTTCTGCAGGAAGCCGCAGCGGATCAGGTACGGCTCGTACACTTCCTCGAGCGTGTCGGCGTCCTCGCCGAGCGCCGCGGCCATCGTCTCGATCCCCACGGGGCCGCCTTCGAACTTCTCGACGAGGATCGAAAGGAACCGCCGGTCCATCGCATCGAAGCCGGCGGCGTCGACGCCGAGGGTCTGCATCGCGGCCTCCGCCACCTCGGCGGTGATGTGGCCGCGGGCCTTGACCTGCGCATAGTCGCGCAGACGGCGCAGCAGCCGGTTGGCGACGCGCGGCGTGCCGCGCGAACGCTCGGACACCAGGCGGGCGGCATCGTCATCGATACCGATACCGAGCCGGCGCGCCGAGCGCCGCACGATCTCGGCCAGCTCGAACGGCTCGTAGAACTCGAGTGTGAACGTGTTGCCGAAGCGTGAGCGCAGCGGGCCGCTGAGCATGCCCGAGCGCGTGGTGGCTCCGATCAACGTGAAGCGTGCCAGCGACAGCGAGATCGACCGAGCCGACGGCCCCTCGCCGATGACGATGTCGATGCGGTAGTCCTCCATGGCCGGGTACAGGATCTCTTCGATCGCCTTGCCGAGCCGGTGGATCTCGTCGATGAACAGGACGTCGCCGCGCTCGAGCGAAGTCAGGATCGCCGCCAGATCGCCCGCCTTCTCGATGACCGGTCCGCTGGTGGGGTGGATGCGCCCGCCCATCGCGCGCGCCACGATGTGCGCCAGAGAGGTCTTGCCGAGACCCGGTGGTCCCACCAGAAGCAGATGATCGAGCGTCTCGCCGCGTGCCCGGGCTGCCGCGATCGCGATCTCCAGGTTCCGGCACACCGCGCCCTGCCCCACGTAGTCGGAGAGTGACTCGGGGCGCAGGCTGACTTCGCCGGGAAGCTCTTCGGCGGCGGCGACGGGTGTGTTCGGTTGCTGCGTGGTCATCGGCTAGGCCGCGCTCGGTGGCTGCTTGCTCAGCGCGCGACGAATCAGGTCCTCGATGGTCCCGTCGCTGCTGGCGGCTGCCACCCGCACCATGCGTTCGGCCTCGCCCCGCTTGTAGCCGAGTCCGACGAGAGCCGACACCGCATCCTCTTCTATACCGTGCGCAGCCGCCGCGCCCGCTGCCGGCTCGGGCGACATCTTGCCGCGAAGATCGAGCAGCACCCGTTCGGCCGTCTTCTTGCCGATGCCGGGGACGGCGACGAGCTTGGCAAGATCGGAGGCAGCCACGGCCTTGGCCAGCTCGTCGGGGGCGATGCCGGACAGGATCGAGATGGCCAGGCGCGGGCCGATGCCGCTGACGCCTCGCAGCAGATTGAAGGCGCTGCGCTCCTCGGCGGTGGCGAACGCGAACAGCTCGAGCGCGTTCTCGCGCATGTTGGTGATGGCGAGCAGTTCCACCGGCGCACCCGCCGGTGGCAGCGCGTAGAACGTCTGCAGGGAGATCTGGGCCTGGTAGCCGACGCCGCCGCAGTCGATCAGCACCTCGCCCGGCTGTTTGGCGGCAAGGGTGCCGCGGAGGCGGCCGATCATTGGTAATCGCCTCCGCCGCAGGCGTCGGCTGTTGGGTAATCGCCTCCGCAGGCGGCGGCTGTTCGGTAATCGCCTCCGCAGGCGTCGGCTGTTGGGTAAGCGCCTCCGCAGGCGTCGGCTGTTGGGGCGGCGGGTGTTGTTGCGGCGGGGACGCGGGCGCTGCCTGCTCCCCAGCGGCGGCGGGCGGGGCTGCTCATAGCCTTGCCGTGCGCCAGCTGCGGCCGCGACCTCGGGTCAGGCCTCGCAGGGACAGGGCGTCCGAGACGCGGGCATCGAAGCGGCCGCTCAGGCCATGGCACAGAGCGGCGGCAAGAGCGTCGGCGGCATCCGTCCTGGGCAGCTCGGCCAGGGAGAGAAGTCGCGCGATGGCGGCCTGAACCTGTGCCTTGTCGGCCTTCCCATAACCGACGACGGCCTTCTTGATCATCATCGGCGTGTACTCGTTGACGCGAATGCCGCGGGCGGCAGCGGCGGCCATGGCCACGCCGCGCGCTTCCCCGATGCGAAAGGCGCTCTGGACGTTGCGGGCGACGAAGTTGCGCTCGAGGCTGACGTCGGTCGGAGAGTGCTGGTCCACGACGGCCAGCAGTTCGGCGTAGACGAGGGAGAGGCGGCAGGCGACGTCGCCGCGTCCGGCCTCGATCGTCCCCGACGCGACGTGCGTCAGCCGGGCGCCGTCGAGCTCGACGACTCCCCACCCACAAACAATCGTTCCGGGATCGACCCCGAGTACCCGCATCCCCACCCTCCTCGCCGCCGCACCGAATCTCGCCGGCGCCGGCCGCTGCCCTGGCGCCGCGCAGTTCGGGCCGGCATCGTGCTACTCCTACGCCTGCTCCGGCACCGTGCGAAACCGCGACCTGTCCGCAGATTCCACCAACGACGCGGTCATGCCGACAGCCGGCTCAGCTCGTCCTCATCTATATCGAAGTTGGCCGATACGCGCTGCACGTCGTCGTGATCCTCGAGCGCTTCGATGAGCTTGATCGCCTTGGCGGCATCGGCGCCCGCCAGGCGCACCGTGTTCTGGGGTACAAGAGTGATCTCGGCCTGATCGACCGCGATGCCCGCAGCCTCCAGGCTGGCGCGCGCATCCTCGAGCGCATCGACCGGAATCGTGATTCGAAGGGCGTCGTCTTCGCCGACGATGTCGGTCGCGCCGGCCTCGAGCGCGAGCTCGAACACGTGCTCTTCGCCGACGCTGCTCGCGTTGGCCACGACGATCTGACCGACCCGTTCGAACATCCAACGCACGCAATTCGCTTCACCGAGATTGCCGCCGTGCTTTTGGAAGACGTTGCGCAAGTCCGCGACCGTCCTGTTCTTGTTGTCGGTCAGAGCCTCCAGCATGACGGCCATCCCGCCGGGCCCGTAGCCTTCGTACGTGGCTTCCTGGTAGTCGCCCTCCAACCCGCCTGCGCCCTTTTTTACAGCCCGTTCGATATTTTCATTCGGCATCGACTGGGCTTTGGCGGCCGCGATGGCCGTGCGTAAACGCGGGTTGGCACTTGCATCCGCGCCACCCATCCTGGCGGCAACCGTGATCTCGCGAATGAGTTTGGTAAAGACTTTTCCGCGCTTAGCGTCCTTCGCCGCCTTCTTGTGCTTGATGGTGCTCCACTTCGAGTGGCCCGACATTTTTGCCTCTTATTCGGGCACTCCCCCTTGCCCTGGTGGCTAAATACGCCCTGCAGTTGATGGTTGCACGCCGCTTTTCGATCAGGAACCTTGAGGCAACCCGGAGGCCGGGGGGCAACGAGGAGGGATGGGATGTGCGGCGGGGCCTCAAATTCTCGGGCTAGGAAAAGGGGCGACTCTCGCTACCGAACCAACACTCGATGAAAGTACTCACACTGCTACCACTGCTCTCGTTGGCAGTAGGCTGCGCTGCGTCAACGTATCCGCTGCGACCTGCCAACACCCTGTTAACAACGGCTCGCGCCACTCACTCCAAGATCTCGCCAACGACCGGCGCCAGTACCAAAGGAACAGCGGTCCTCCGACAGCAAGGCCACTGTTCCTGGTACGGCAGCGAATTCCACGGCCGCCGCACTTCCAACGGTGAACGCTTCGACAAGCACGAGCTCACCGCCGCCCACCGCACTCTCCCCTTCGGAACCCTGGTTGAAGTCACCGATCTCGAAACCGGTCGTGACGTCCGCGTTCGCATCAACGACCGCGGGCCCTACGCCCGTGGGCGGGTCATCGACATCTCGCATGCAGCTGCCGCCGAGCTCGGCATCCTTCACAAGGGTGTTGCCAAGGTTGAGGTGCGAGTGGTCGAGCCGCACAAGTCGGACTGGAGCGGTCAGGGCTACGCTCTTCAGGTCGCCAGCTTCGACAGCAGGGCCGAGGCGGAGGGTTTCGTGGCAGGGCTGACCGACAAGCAGAAGGCGGCGGCGGTCCATTACATCAAGCCGCCCGACCCGACCGCCAAGGCCTACCGCGTCCGCTTCGGCCCGCTGGCGTGCGAGCAGACGGCCAAGAAAGTGGCCGAGAAACTGCGTCTGGCCGGGCTGGAGTCCAGCGTCATCCAGGAGCAGTTCGTCTCGCAGCGCGTCGTCGCCGACGCGAAGCATTGAGATCGGCTAGTTCGGTTCTTCGTCCGCTACGGCGTCGATGAGCCAGGAGAGGTAGTGTGACTCCACCTCTTCCGCGCCGAGCGCGACGATTTCGGGTGTCTGGTAGGTGTGGAGCTCGCGAATGCGACGCTCCAGCTCCGGCCAGCGGCCGGCGGTGGTCTTGATGACCATGAGGACCTCGGGCTCCGACACCACGCTGCCCTCCCAGCGATAGGTCGAGCCTACGGGCGTTCGGCTGACACAGCCTGCCAGGCGCTCTTCGACCAGGGATTTCGCCATGACGTCGGCGGCTTCGCCGTCGGCCGCCGTGGTGAGCACCACCAGCACGCCATCCCCTTCCACGCTCCCCGCCGTCGCCGCACCTGCGTCACTCTTCACTGCCATGAACGTCCCGGGCCTCCTTGCGTCCTCTATGAGACCACAACGACACCACCCTCTCATAGTCCGGAATTGCATCTGCCTGCGGAAGTCGCAACGGCGGCCGACCCAGACGCGTCCGCAGCCATACCAGGCCTCGCGGGCCGGCGCCGCCGGGCAGGACGCGTTCGACGAGGCCGGCCTTCATCAGCCGCGTTCGGGCCAGCGTCAGGTGCTCGCGCCGCAGCCACGGCCAGCGTGAAGCGACCGAATCGAAGCTGGCGCTGAGCTCGCCGATCTCCAGACCGGACGCCAGGGCCACCTCCACCACCCCGTCGGCGCGCAGGTAGCCGATGGCGTGCAGGATCAGGGCGCACTCGAAGTAGTTGTCGAACCACAGCAGCCGCCGGCCGAAGGCTTCGAGCTCGGTGGCGGCACGACCACGTGCGCGCAGAATGAAGATGCCACGAACGTAGCGTGGCGGGCGCCGCTCCTGCAGCGCCCGATGGATGACGTCCCGGTAGTGGGCGTGGACGCCGGCGCTCGCCAGCCACGGCTCGAGCTGCTCCCAGCCGATGTTGCCGGCCATCAGATCGGCATACAGCGAGTAGATGAGCGGGTCCGACTCCCAATCGTCCCCGAACAGCAGCTCTTCGGCGCGGCGCGCGGCGGCGCTGGCGCTGCGCGTCAGCTCCGCGAGCTTGTAGCCGATCTGCTCGCGCAGGACGTCGAAGTGCCCGCGCACCAGATGGTGAACCTGATCCTTGAACCGGATCTCCTCGTACTCGATGCCGTCGAGCTCGAGCTTTTCGCGGATCGCCCTACCGATCTGCGGCGGAGAGGCCGAGACGAAGCAGACCGCCGTCTCCATGCCGCGCTGATCGGCGCTGCGCCGCACCGCCTTGATCAGCGCCACGACGCCCGGCACCGCCCGCTTGTCGGCGGCGCGCTCGAAGGGAATGCGCAGCAGACCGCGCAACGACTCGAAGTTGGAGACGAGGTAGGTCTTGTCGAGGTCCCAGCGCAGGACGGTGAGGTTTCTCAGAACGTCACTCCCCGGCTGGCCCAGCGCTCCAGCAGCTCCGCGGTCGATTCGGCTTCCGCCAGCCCGTCGCGCAGCCGCAGCGACAAGCGCAAGAGCGCGCCGGCATCATCGATGTCCTCCCATGCCGGCAGCAGGAAGGGCCGGATCGACTGCTCCTCGAGACGCCGCACCGTAGCCGCAAGAACGCCGGCGCTGCTCCATGCGGCATCGATGTCGAACAGGCCGGGCACTGGCGAGCCTGCTCCCACCAGGTAGTAGCCGCCGTCACGGCTCGGCCCCAGGACCACCGGCTCGCGCGACAGGCAGTCGACCGCCATGGCCACATAGGCGATGGGTAGGTCGGGAGTATCCGCCCCCACCAGCAACACCGGTCTCCCGCTGCCGTGCCCGCGCGCCATGAGCCCGCCCATCCGGTTCCCCAGATCCCCCTGACCCTGCTCAACCCGTGCCAGACGGAATCGGACGCAAAGCGCATCCAGAATCGGCCCGCCGCCTGCGGGATCGACCGCCAGCACGACTTCCCACGCAGCACCTGCACAAAGTCGCGCCACCGTGTCGGTCAGAAGCGCCTCGGCGAGCTCGGCAGCCTGCTGCGGCGTCAGCGGCGGACAAAGCCTCGTCTTGACGCGTCCGGGCTCGGGCTCCTTGGCCAGCACATACACGACCCCGCGCACGCTGGCGCACTACCATGAAACCACGCCGAGCCGCGAGCCGCAGTGCGCGCGGCTTACGTTGACATCACGATGGGACCGGGCTACTTCGCTGCGCTTTCGAGGAAGACGAACGATGTCGTATGCGGTGATCAGAACTGGTGGCAAGCAGTACCGAGTCAGCCCGGGCGCACGCGTGACCGTCGAGAGGCTCGCGGGCGAGCCGGGCCAGGACGTGGAGTTTCACGAGGTCCTCCTGCGCGGCGTCGCCGAGCGGGTGGACGTCGGCACCCCGCTGGTCGACGGCGCATCGGTCAAGGGCGTCATCGTGGCGCAGGACCGCGGGCACCGGATCCTGGTATTCAAGAAGAAGCGCCGGAAGAACTATCGCCGCCGTCAGGGCCATCGGCAGTACGAGACGACGGTCCAGATCACCTCGGTCGACTAGGCCCGGAGACACCGACCCATGGCTCACAAGAAAGGACAAGGCTCCTCCAAGAACGGCCGCGACTCTCGCGGCCAGCGCCGCGGCGTCAAGGTCTTCGGCGGCCAGACCGTGGTCGCGGGCAACATCCTGGTCCGCCAGCTCGGCACCAGGATCCATCCTGGCAAGGGCGTGGGCATGGGGCGCGACTACACGCTGTTCGCGCTCAGCGACGGCATCGTCAAGTACGAGCCGTTCGGCAAGGACAGAACCCGCGTCAGCGTCTACCCGGCTTAGCCAAGAACCATGAACTTTGTCGACGAGGCGCGCTTGCGCATCGTCGCAGGCGACGGAGGCGACGGTTGCGTCGCATTTCTGCGGGAGAAGTACCGCCCCAAGGGCGGTCCCTCCGGCGGTGACGGCGGCAACGGCGGCAGCGTGTACGTCGTCGGAGACCTCGGTCTTTCGACGCTCCTCGATCTGCGCTTCCGCAATCTGGTCAAGGCCGGCCGCGGCGAGGACGGTCGCGGCAAGAACCAGCACGGCAAGAACGGCGGCGACGAGGTTCTGAAGGTCCCGGTCGGGACGATGATCTTCGACGCCCAGACCGGCGAGCTGCTGGCGGACGTGACCGTTCCCGGCGACATCATTCGGATCGCCGCCGGCGGCGTGGGCGGGCGCGGCAATGCGCGCTTTGCCACGGCCACGCACCAGGCGCCGCGCCGGGCGGATCCCGGCACGCCCGGTGTCGAGCTGGAAGTGAGGCTCGAGCTGCGCCTGCTCGCCGATGCGGGTCTGGTCGGGCTGCCCAACGCCGGCAAGTCGAGCCTGCTCGCGCGCCTGTCGGCCGCCCGTCCCAAGATCGCCGACTACCCTTTCACGACGCTGGTCCCCGTGCTCGGCGTCGTCTCGTGGGCCGACGAGAAGAGCTTCGTGCTGGCCGACATCCCCGGGCTCATCGAAGGGGCGCACGAAGGCGCAGGCCTGGGCGACCGCTTCTTGCGCCACGTGCAGCGCACTGCTCTGCTCGTCCACCTGATCGACTGCACCGGCATCAGCGCGCAGGAGGCGCTGGCGAGCTTCGACACCGTCAACCGTGAGCTGGCGGCGTATTCGAACGAGCTGGCCGAGCGGCCGCAGATCGTCGTCGCCACCAAGATGGATCTGCCCGAAGTGGCGGAGCGCGTCCCCGAGCTGCGCGCGCTGCTCGAGCGGCGAGGACTGGAGCTGCACGCGATCTCTTCGGCGACCGGAGCAGGCACGCGCGAGCTGGTCCTTCGCATCGGGCGCGAGGTCGAGAAGCGGCGCAAGCTGCAGGCTGCGGCTGCGGCCACGAACGAACCCGGCGAGTAAGCGGAGCTGGACACGACATGCGCGGCGACGGCACACAGCACGCGAGCCAGAAACGAGCGGCGATCCTCGCGCGCGCCCGTCGCGTGGTCGTCAAGCTCGGCAGCTCGGTGCTGACGACGACCGGCGGCGTGCGCTCCGATCAGGTCGGCCGCATCAGCGCCGAGATTGCCGCACTGGCCGATCAGGGCCTGCAGGTCATCGTGGTCACATCGGGAGCGCGCGCCGCCGGCCTGGCGCGCCTCGGCCTGAAGAGCATTCCCAAGAAGATTCCGGAGCAGCAGGCCGCGGCGGCCATCGGGCAGATCGCGCTGATGGCGCTGTACGAGCGCTACTTCTCCGACTTCCACAAGCACGTGGGCCAGGTGCTGCTGACGGCCGACGATCTGCGCGATCGCACGCGCTATCTCAACGCCAAGCGCACCTTCGCGCATCTGCTACGACACGGCATCGTTCCCATCGTCAACGAGAACGACTCGGTGGCCACGCACGAGCTGAAGTTCGGCGACAACGATCGTCTCTCGGCGCTGGTGGCCGGGCTGGTCGACGCCGATCTGCTCGTGATCCTCAGCGACGTCGAGGGCCTCTACGCCACCGATCCACGCCTGGGCGCCGCGCCGCTGATCGAGGTCGTCGAAGACGTCGATGCGATGATCGCCTCCGGAATTGCCGGCGGCTCGGGTTCGGCGGTCGGCACCGGCGGGATGTCGAGCAAGCTGGCCGCCGCGCGCAGCGCCGCGCATCGCGGCATCGCGACCATCGTCGCCAGCGGCATGGAGCCGGGCGTTCTGCCGCGCATCTTCGAAGGGCCCCCAGGCGTCGGGACCCTGTTCCTGCCCTACGACAGCCCCATCCGCAGCCGCAAGCACTGGATCGCCTACGGGCTGCCGCTTCGCGGCGCGCTGGTGCTCGACGACGGCGCGGCGCGCGCGGTGGCACACAAGGGCAGCAGCCTGCTCGCGGCGGGCATCGCCGAGGTGCAGGGCAATTTCGCCAGCGGCGACTGCGTCAGCTGCCTGGCCATGGACGGCAGCGAGCTTGCGCGGGGGCTGGTCAACTACGACTCCTCCGAGTGCAGCCGCATCCGCGGCCACGCCAGCGCGCGCATCCAGGAAGTGCTCGGTTACCACGCCGGCGATGAAGTGATACACCGGGACGACCTCGTCCTTCTCTCCGACATCGAAGAGGAGCGGGAGACGGCATCATGAGCACGAGCGCCACAGCGCAGAGCGAAGAGCGCACGACCGACGAGAGCGCCCGCATCGAGGCCGACGTGCGCGAGCTGTGCCGCGCCGCCAAGGCCGCGGCGCGGAGGCTCGCGCTGGTCGGTGATGCCGAGCGCAGCGCGCTGCTGCGAGCGATCGCCGCACGCATCCGTCAGGATCAGGCACGCATCCGATCCGAGAACGAGGCCGACGTCGCAGCCGGACGCCACGCAGGATTGACCTCGGCGCTTCTCGACCGGCTGACGCTGACGCCCACGCGCATCGAAGCAATGGCCGCCGGCGCCGAGGCCGTGGCCGCCCTGCCCGATCCGCTGCGCGAACCGATGAACGAGTGGACCACCCAGCGCGGCCTGCGCATTGCGCAGGTGCGCATCCCGATCGGCGTGGTCGGCATGATCTACGAATCTCGACCCAACGTGACCATCGACGTGGCGGCGCTGTGCCTGAAATCCGGCAACGCCTGCGTCCTCAAGGGCGGCAAGGAAGCATTGCGCTCCAACGCCGCGCTCGCCGACATCGTTGCCGCGGAGCTCGTCGCGGCCGGTCTGCCCGCGGCCGCGGTCCAGCTCATCCGCTCGACCGACCGCCGCGCAACCGAAGCAATGCTGCGTCAGGAAGAGTCGCTCGACGTCATCGTGCCTCGCGGCGGGCCCGGCCTGGTGCGCGCGATCGCGGAGCATTCCCGCGTGCCGGTGATCCGCCATTACGAAGGCGTCTGTCACACCTATGTCGATGCCGACGCCGATCTGGCCATGGCCGCCGACATCGCCGTCAACGCCAAGTGCGATCGCCCCGGCGTCTGCAACGCGATGGAGAACCTGCTGGTCCACTCGGCCGTGGCACGGCCCTTCCTCGACGTGCTGGCGCCGCGCCTGCTCGAGAAAGGCGTGGAGCTGCGCGGGGACGAGCGCGTGCGTGCGCTCGTGCCTGCGGCCAGGATCGCCAGCGAAGAGGACTGGCGCACCGAGTATCTCGATCTGATCCTGGCCATCAAGGTGGTGGACTCGGTGGAGGAAGCCATCGACTTCATCAACACCCACGGCTCCGGCCACTCCGATGCCATCGTCACTCGCTCGCGCGAGAACGCCGATCGTTTCCTGAGGGAGGTGGATTCGGCCGCCGTCTACGAGAACGCCTCCACCCGCTTCACCGACGGTTACGAGTTCGGCTTCGGAGCCGAGGTCGGCATCTCCACCAACCGCATCCACGCGCGCGGCCCGATGGGACTGCGCGAGCTGACGACGTACAAGTACGTGGTGCGGGGTCAGGGGCAGACGCGCTGAGCGATCCCAGGCGCAGCGGGCCGACGGAGCGACGGCCGCGCATCGGCGTGCACGGCGGCACCTTCGATCCGGTACACATCGGTCACCTCACCAGTGCACGCGAGCTGGCGGCGGCCTTCGACCTGCAGAAGGTGCTGATGGTGGTGTCGGCCAATCCGCCGCACAAGCCGCAGGAGCAGGCGCCGGCCGAGCTTCGCCTGGCCATGCTCGAGGCGGCGGTGCGCGGCGATCCCGTGCTGGAGCCTTGCGGTATCGAGCTCGGACGCCACGGCCCTTCCTACACGGTCGACACGATCGCGCAGATCGCGCGAGAGCATTCCGATGCGGAGCTGTTCCTTTCGATGGGCATCGACGCCTACGAGGAGATCGATACCTGGAGCCGGCCGCACGAGCTCCTGGAGCTGTGCAACATCATCGTCACCAGCCGACCCGGATGCGAATTTTCGGAGAAAGCGCTCCGACCGCCCGTTGCCGCCCACCAGGACGGTTGTTATGATCCGGCCATCGGCTGTTTCGTTCACAAGAGCGGTCACGTCATCGTCGGCCACAGGATCACCGGAGTCGAGGCTTCCTCGTCCGAGGTCCGGCGGCGCGTGCGGCTCGGCCTCCCCTTCGAGGGGCTCACCGGCTTCGCCGTCGCTCGTATCATTCGCGAACATTGCCTCTACGGAGCACCAGCACACACGACATGCTGAACGTCGCCTCGCGCGAGCTCGCCACCACTGCGGCCGACATGGCCGCAGATCGGAAAGCAAACGACATCGTCGTCCTGGAACTGGGAAGCGTTTCGTCGCTCGCCGACTACTTCGTGGTCTGCAGCGGACGCTCGCACATCCAGGTGGACGCGATCTGCCAGCGTGTCGACGAGGGCATGCAGGAGCGCTTCGGGCTGACGCCCCTTTCGGTCGAGGGCCTGGAGAACGGCCGCTGGGCGGTGATCGATTACGGTGCCGTGGTCGTGCACGTCTTCCAGCAGAGCGTGCGCGAGATCTACGACCTGGAGCGACTGTGGAGCTCGGCACCGCGTTGGAACTACACGGAGGGGTTCGATAAACAATCGGCTCAGGCCTAGCCGATGCTGCGTCGAACCCTGACTTTCCTGGCAGCCGTCGCGCTCATCGCGGCTGTCGCCACTCTCGTCTGGTTCAATTCCCAGCCCACCACGTTCAAGCTCGCGCCCGACCGCGAATACACGCTTCCTCTGGCATGGCTCCTTGTCGGCGCCGTCACCGCCGGCCTGCTGCTCGGCCTGATCGCGCTCATCGCACGCGAAGGACACTGGGCGCTGCGGCAGTGGCGCGTCGAGCGCGCGCGGCGCAGCGCCGAGCGAGCCATCGCCCGCAAGACCGAAGCACGCAGCCTGGTGCTGGCCGGACAGTACGGCAAGGCGCGCGCGCTTCTGACCAAGGCCGTCAAGAGCCCTGGGGCCGACGTCGGAGACGTCGTCGATCTGGCCGACAGCTACGTGGCCGAGGGCGACTGGACGCACGCACGACAGGTTCTCGAGGAGGGACTCAAGGATTTCGGCAGCGATCCGCTGCTGCTGCATGCTCTGGCTCGCTGCTGCCGCGCACTCGGTGACGACGCGGCGGCAGCGTCGGCGCTCGACCGCGCCGTCGATGCCTTTCCCGCCAGCATCACGCTCAACCGCATGCTGCGCGACACGCTCGTCGACCTGCAGCGCTGGAAGCGCGCCGAAAAAGTGCAGCAGCGGCTGGTCGAGCTGCTGCCCGACGATCCGCGCGAGCGGGCATCGCTCGTGGAGATCCGCATGGAAGCCGCCGGCGTCGACGAGCCCGCGCAGCGCGAGGCCAGCCTGCGCTCGGTGCTCGCGCTCGATCCGGCCTTCGCGCCAGCGGCTGCCGAAAGCGCACGCATACTGGACACGCAGGGGCGCCACCGCGCGGCGGTGAGGCTGCTGTACAAGGCTGCCAAGCGCCGTCCCGACACCAGGACGCTGGCCGCGCTGGACGAGCTGCTCGCGGAGAAGGAGCTGCCGCGCCTCCTCAAGATCTACGGCAAGCTGCGCGCACGCCATCCCGGCAACGGCGAGCTGCAGCTGCACTACGCCCAGCTGATGATGAGCCTCGGACGCGAGGACGACGGCGAGCGTGCGCTCGATCAGCTCGACGGCAGCGGCGGGCCCTACGCCGTGGCAGCCGAGAGGCTGCGCGCCGAGCTGTACCGCAAGCGCGAGGACCTCGAACATGCCAACGAGGCGCTGCAGCGCGCGCTCGAGTGCTCGTTGCGCACCGGCTCCAAGAGCTAGTCTTTCAGGAACTCGCCGAGCCGGGCCAGCTCGGCCAGGTCGTGCACGTCGCCGCGCTGCTCGGGAACCACGGTGACGAGCACGTCGGTCGGAAGGTTGGCCTCGAAATCCTCGCGCCGCACCTCTTCGGCCGCCGCCTGCACCATGAGGTTGCGCACGGTGTGCCCGAGCCACTCGCGGATCCTGACGTTGTCAGCCGCCACCAGGTCCAGCACACGCTCGATGGCCGCGCCTGCCTCGGCACCGTCCAGCCCCGGCGGCGGAAGGTGGACGCGGTTCATGACCACGCCCTTGAGCGGCATGCCGAGGCCGCGCATCTTGGCGTAGAGGTCGTCGGCCTCTTCGAGCACCTGCTCATCGGGTCCCGAGACCAGCACGAAGGCCGTCTTGTCGCCCTGAAGGAGCGCGCGCACCCTGCGGCCGCGCTCGGTGATGCCGTCGACCAGATGCTCGATGGCCGTGAAGAAGTCGGCGATCTGCGCCAGCGCCTGCACGCCGGTGGCTTCCTCGACCTTCTCGAACAGGAAGCGGACGCCGCGGCTGGCCGTCTTCCAGGCCATCCACCCTGCCGTCATCGACGGGCGCAGCAGCCAGGAGAGCATGCCGCGATCGAAGAAGTCTTCCAGTCGCGCCGGCGCCTCCAGGAAATCCAGCGCATGGCCGGTCGGCGGCGTGTCCAGGACGATGAGGTCGAACTGCCCCGACTCGTCGATGCGCGCCAGCTCCTCGATGGCCATGTATTCGGTGGATCCGGCAAAGGAGCGCGACAGATGCTGGTAGAACTCGTTCTGCAGAATCGTCTCGCGCACCTGCTCGTTCGGCGAGTGGCGGGCAATGAACTCATCCCATGCGCTCTTCTGGTCGAGCATGCCGGCCGACAGGGAGCCCCGGATGTCGAGTCCTTGGGCGCTGAGGCGCTCGGGCGCGATCCGCTCGCCGCCGGCGCGCAGCGTGTCCAGGCCCAGCGACTGCGCCAAACGTCGCGCGGGATCGATCGTCAGAACCATCGCGCGCTTTCCCGCCAATGCGCCCTGCAGCGCCAACGCCGCCGCCACGGTGGTCTTGCCGACGCCGCCGCTTCCCACGCACACGACGATGCGGTGACTGTCGAGCAGGCGCGCGACGCTCATCGCTGCACCTGGCCCATGAGCGCGGCGGCAATCGAGTCCACTTCAGGAAGCCCGAACTCCTCGCGCACCAGGAGCGGCACCCGCACCGGCGCAAGCGCGGTTTCCTCGGCCAGCCGCGCCAGTCCCTGGTCCTGGATGCGATGCCATCCAAGGGCCACCTGCGCGGCGTCGACCACGGCCGCACGCACGGGCTCGTCGCCGGGAGACACGCGGGCATTCTCGAGGCTCGCTACCGCCCGCTCGATCCCTTCCGGCGCCGGCGGTCGCACGCGATTGACGAAGAGCGTGCCGATCGGCAGCGCAAGCGGCGTGCGCAGGCGCTCGACGATGCCGACGGCTTCGGTGATGGGCATCTCCTCGGGAATGGCCACCACGTGCACGCAGGTCGTGGACGCGTCACGCAGCAGCGCGAGCACTCGTAGGGATTCGCGATGGACCAGGCCGCTGCGGAACGTGTCGGCAGCCGCCGCCGGCATCTGCAGGTACTGCAGACTGTGGCCCGAAGCGCCGGCATCCACGATGATGCGCTCCCACAGCGGCCGCCCGTCAGGGCCCTTCTTCTGCGCCTCGTACCAGATCTTGCCGATCGTCATCAGCTCCTTGAGGCCGGGCGCCGCAGCCACGAAGACTCGGTAGAAGCGATTGCCGAGCACGGTGCGGACCAGACGCTTGATCGGCAGCGCCAGCGTCAGGTACTCGGCCAGCGCCGTCTCGCCCTGGATGCACAGCAGGCTCAGTCCGGGCCGCACCGGGACCGGATCGGTGGAGCATTGATCGGCGATATCGAACAGGCGCGCGAGCCCGCCAGGCGATCCGATCTCGACCACGAGCGTGCGCAGGCCGCGACGCGCGCATGCCACGGCGAGCGCGGCGGTGATGGTGGACTTGCCGACGCCACCCTTGCCCACCACGAACTGCAACCGCACGTCGGGTATCACCGTGCGAGCCTGCCCGCGGCCGTGGACGTTGGCAATCACGACGGCATGCGGCAGACTCGCGCCACTTGAGGCTTCGTCGCCAACGTCAGCGCGCGTGCGCGCTCTTTCTTGTCGCGCTCACCTGCGCAGTGGCGATCGCGCCGGGTTGCGCGCGCGAGCCCAAGCCGGCGGGCAAGCCGCCGCGCGTGGTCGTGCTCGGCCTGGATGCGGGCACCTGGCAACTTCTCGACAAGTACTTCGCCCGCGGCATCCTGCCCAACCTCGCGCGCCTGCGCTCACAAGGCGCCAGCGCCGTCCTCAACTCGATCGAGCCGAGCAGCTCGCCGGTCATCTGGACATCGATCGCCACGGGCAAGGTTCCCGACAAGCACGGCATCACCTGGTTCGTGCGCTTTCCCCAAGGAGCCGGCAAACCGGTGCCGGTCGACCGGCGCATGCGCAAGACCAGCGCGATCTGGAACATGCTGAGCGAGCGCGGCTTCGATGTCGCCGTCGTCGGCTGGTTCGTCACCTGGCCGGCCGAGGCGGTCAACGGCCGCATGATCAGCGACATCGCCCACTACGGCGACGTCGAGGAGGAATCGTTCCCGCCCTTCTATCTTCGACAGCTGGCGCCGGTGGAGCAGAGCGAAGCGATTCGGGCGATGCCCTCGTTCATGGATTTTCCGTACGACGCGCGGCGGGCCAATAAGCATCCGGCCGGGCAGCCGCCCGAGCTCGACTATCTCGTCTACGACAGGTTCATCCGCGCCTACACGCGCGACCTCTTCTACCTGCGCGCCACCGAGAGGATCCTGAGCGAGCCGCCGCTGCCCGACGTCCTGTTCGTCTATCTGCGCGGCACCGACGACGTGCAGCACGGGTTCTGGAAGTTCATGGACCCCGAACCGTTCGGCGACGTTCCTGCCGAGCAGGTCCGCCAGCTCGGCAAGGTCATCGAAAACTACTGGATCTGGGTCGACAAGCGCGTCGGCGACATCCTCTCGCGCTACAAGCAGGATCCTCTGGTGCTGGTCGCCTCCGATCACGGAGCCGGTCCCGCCGTGGGCCAGTTCGCGGTGGAGGTGCCCGAGTACCTGCACCTGTCGGGCTCGCATCGCTCCGACGGCATTCTGATCCTGAACGGCCCGGGCGTCCGAAAAGGCGCGCGCCTGGAGCCGGCCTCGATCATGGACGTGACGCCGACGCTGCTCCACTACCTTCGCCTGCCGGTCGGCGAGGACATGGACGGCACCGTGCGTACCGACTTCTTCGAAGATTCGCTGGCCGAGCGCGAAATCGAGCGCATCAAGACGTACGACAAGACCGACGCGGCCGCGGCCCCCGGGCCCGCCCCCATGGAGCCGGCGGTCGAGAACAAGGTCCTCGAGCACCTGCGGTCGCTCGGCTACATCGAATAGCGGTCAGGCGCGGTGTGCACGCGGGCCGGTGGAACCGCCCCGACGCCGCCGCTAGGTTCTGGCGACATGACGAAAATCGCGTCCCTGCTCCGAACCGGTCTGGTCCTGCTGGCGACGGCCGGCACCTTGAGCGCCTGTGGTGCCGGGCCCGTGCGGCCCGAGGACGAGCTGTATCGAGAAGCCTCGCTGGCCTTCGAGGAGGAGAGCTACAACTCGGCCATCGAGGACTACAAGAAGATGCTCGAGGAGTACCCGTTCTCGGACAAGGCCGAGACGGCGGGCTTCAACATCGCCTACGCCTACTACGTCACCGAGAAATATCCGGAGGCCATTGAAGCGTTCAGCGACTTCGAGCGCCTCTATCCGGTGAGCCCCCTGCTGCCGTTCGTCAGCTACACGATCGGCATGTGCTATCTCGGACAGGCCAAGTCCGATGACCGCGACCCGTCGGCCTCCGAGGCTGCGCTGCGCCAGTTCGAGCGTATGGCGCAGCAGTTCCCCAAATCGATCTACGCCGACCTGGCGCGCTACCGCGCGCACGAAGCGCGCGAGAACCTGGCGCTGCACGAGCTGGTGGTGGGCGACTTCTATCGCGAAAAGCAGCGGCACGACGCCGCCGCCGCGCGCTATCGCTACGTGCTCACGCACTATCCGACGACCGAAGCCGCGGCCCGCGCCAATCAGCGACTCGGCGAGCTGAGCGCCAATCCGCCGGCGCAGGCGGCCGGGGACGCTTCAAAGGGCTCCTGAGCTAGCCGACCAAGCGTCTGCGCAGGCGCGCGAGCGTCTCGGCGCGCACGCCGATCTCGGCCAGATAGCCTTCCGCCGATCGCCAGCGCACGTCCATGCCCGTCAGCATGTGCACCATCCGCTCGGGCGGGCTGCCGAACAGGTACAGTACGGCCGCAGGATCCAGGCCGCCCGCCATCAGCTCGTCGCGGTAGGTGGCGTGCAGCGGCTCGAGGTTGCGCTCGGACTGCGCGTAATCCTCCACGATGATCTCATCGGGCACGCCGAGCGCGCGCAGCAGGACGGCCGCGACCACGCCGGTGCGGTCCTTTCCGCCGGTGCAGTGAAAGACGGTGGGCGGCGCCTTATCATCGGCCAGGTGCTCGATGAGTGCGCGAATGGCGTGCGCGCCCTGCTCGAGCATCTCGAGGTAGCGGTTCTGCAGGTCGATCTTCTTCCAGTCGATGGTCTGGTCGCCCGGGTGGAGCGACACCTCCACCAGAGGAAGGTGGCGGTGAAACGGCGAGCCGATGCCGAACTCGCACTGCGTATCGGCGGCGAGCTCGGCCTGGCTGCGCAGGTCGAAGACGCTGCCGATCTTGAGCTCGCGCAGCAGGGAGAGATCGGCAGCAGTCAGACGGCTGAGCCGGTCGGACCGGAACACGAGCCCCTTGGCCACGCAGCGCCCACCGCCGCAGGCAAGACCGCCGAGGTCTCGGAAGTTGTACGCGCCTTCCAGTGGAATCAGTCGGGTCAAGATGTGGTTCCCGTTCGTGCAGGATGAAGGAGCACTTCGTGACACGGCCGGGCGGCGTAAGGAAGCAGCAAACTTCGACGCACCCGGCTGGCACGGCCGTCGCAATTTTGACAGCCTCTGCCCCGCCCGTTATAAGCGCCGCAACCTTATTGCGAGTGGCTGAGGGATCGGGCCCTACGACGCCACAGCAACCGGCCGGCCGCAAGGCTCGGAGGCAGGTGCTAAATCCCACATTCGGATCGAGAGGTTCGAATGGAAGATAAGGTCGAGCTCCAGCGCCTCCTGCTGAACCTCTTCCTCATCTTCCGGAAGAGGTTTTTTTGTATCGCACGGCCATGACAGACACGCCGAACGTCCTGCTGATCGGAGCGGGCGCTCTCGGCTGCGCAGCGGCGCGGGCTCTGGCCGCAACGCGTACCGTCGCGCTGACGCTCGTCGATGACGACGTCGTGGAGCTCTCGAACCTGCAGCGCCAGGTCCTCTACGACGGGGGTGACATCGGCGAGCCCAAGGTCGAGGCCGCGGCGGCACGGCTGCGAACCGAGTTCGGCACCGCCGTCACGGCTCGCAACGAGCGCGCGGGTGCCTCCAACGCCGCAGCGCTGCTGGCCGGCGCAGACATCGTCATCGATGCCTGCGACGACCCCGACACCAAGTTCCTGCTCAACCGCGAATGCGTCCAGGCACGCCTTCCGCTGATCTACGGCGGCGTCGCGCGCACCGGCGGCCAGTGGATGCTCATCGAGCCCGGCCGCTCGTGCTGCCTGGCGTGCGTGTTCCCGCCGCAGGGCAGCGAGAGCGCGCAGGGATGCTCGGCGATGGGCATCCTGGCGCCGGTGGCGGGCCTGGTCGGAACCATGCAGGCGTTGATGGCGCTGAGCTGGCTTGCGCGGCCGTCGCGCAGCCGCTCCGGACGCCTCTTCCTCTACGAGCTGACGCGCGCACGGCTGCGCTACGTCGATTTCCCGCGAAGCCCCGGCTGCGACTGCCGCGCGGCCGCGAGCGATCCGTGTGCCCGATCAGACAGAGGACTTTCATGACGGTGCGGCTCGCTCGAGAGCCGCGGGGCGGCGGCGGGCGCGGCCTAGAGTTGTTCGACCGCTGGTGCTACGCGGGGGCGAGCGCACAAGGCGCAGGAGGTAATGCAGAATGTCGGTTCGGGTGAGAATTCCTACTCCCCTTCGAAAGTACACGGGCGGCAAGGACGCCGTCACGGCCGAAGGCACCTCGATCGCTGCCGTGCTGGCCGATCTCGACAGATCGTGCCCCGGCCTCCGCGAGCGCATCTGCGAAGCGGACGGGTCGGTGCGGCGGTTCGTCAATCTGTACGTCAACGGCGACGACATCCGCTTTCTCGACAACGTCAACTCGCCGGTCAAGGACGGTGACGAGGTGAGCATCGTCCCGGCCATCGCCGGTGGCACGCCGGCGATGACGGGACGTGCGCGGTAGCGCCCGATCGTGAGCACCTCCGCCCTTGCCGACGCACGACCGTGCCAGCCCGGCACGGGTCCGCACGGCTATCCGCGGATCGTCGACCTGATCGGCAATACGCCGCTCGTGCAGCTCAACTGCCTGCGCGGACGCATTCCCGAAGGCGTGCGGATTTTCGGCAAGGTCGAAGGGTTCAATCCGGGCGGATCGGTCAAGGCACGCGCAGCATGGAACATGCTGCGCCGCGGCCTCAACAGCGGTGCGCTTCGGCCCGGCAAGACCATCCTCGATTCGACTTCGGGCAATACCGGCATCGCTCTGGCGATGATCGGCGCTGCGCTCGGCTATCCGGTGACGCTGGTGATGCCCGAGAACGTCTCGCTCGAACGAAAGCGCGTACTCGCCGCCTACGGCGCCCGCATCGTCTACTCGAGCCCGTTCGAAGGCAGCGACGGTGCGATCCTGCTGTGTCGCGAGCTGCTCGCCGAAGATCCCGACCGCTACTTCAAGCCCGACCAGTACAACAACGAGGCCAACGCCGAGGCACACTACCTGACCACCGGCCCCGAGATCTGGCGGCAGACGCAAGGCACGGTCACGCATCTGGTCGCGACCATCGGCACCAGCGGCACCGTCATGGGCACGGGCCGCTTCCTCAAGGAACTCAACGCCGGCATCGAGGTGGTCGCCGCCGAACCGGAAGACGCGTTTCACGGCATCGAAGGCCTCAAGCACATGGCCAGCTCGATCGTGCCGGGCATCTGGCACCGGGATCAGGTCGATCGCGTGATCGGCGTGGAGACCGAAGGCTCCTACGACATGGTCTACCACATCGCGGCCAAGGACGGTTTGCTGCTGGGCCAGTCCTCCGGCGCAGCGGTGCTGGCGGCCCTGGAGGTGGCGCAGGGCCTGAAGGAAGGTTGCATCGCCGTCATCCTGCCCGACTTCGGCGATCGCTACCTTTCGACCAATCTGTGGGTCGGCTGGCGCGATCGCCATCAGCTGGCGTCCGGCGCTTGACGCGCCTGACCCCATGGAACGCCACGCATGCCGTTGAGCAATGAGGACATCGAGCGATACGCGCGTCAGATCGTCATTCCGGGCATAGGCGCGAGCGGACAGGAGGCGCTGCTCGCGGCAACGGTGGCGGTGGTCGGCGATGAGGCCGGCGTCGAGCAGGTCGAGCTGTATCTGCGCGCGGCCGGACCGCGGGTGGTTCGAGACATGGAGTCGGCGACTGGCGCGGTCGTGGTGGCAGGCGTGTCGTCCATCGACGACCGAACGCGCGAGCGCATCCTGCGCAGCGGCGTGCCCGCACTCTGGTACGAGCTCACCGGCCGCGGCTTCGTCTGCGGCGTGCATCCAGATGCACGCCTGGAAGAGGCGGCGACTTCGCGTCGAGCGGCCGATGACGGGACGAGGGCGACGCAGCATGTGGCGACGCGAGATGACGCAACGACGTCGACGCAGCATCGAGCCCCCGCAGACGATGACGCGGTCAGGTCGCTGCTGCACCGCGTGGCGGCGTGTGATGCCGCTGCCGCGGCGTGCGCGGTCATTCTGCGCCTGCCCTTTCGCAGCGGCCGGCAGACGGTCGATGTTCTTGGGTGATAGCGCTCAGAACCGAGCGTCAGGATTGAGCGCCAGCTCGTAGCCGAAGACTTCGCTGAGAAGGAACCAGATCAGCGCCAGCGCGGCCATCATCACGGCAAACGCCGCGATGGCCACGCCGCAAAGCGCGATCATCGCTGCCGCGCCCGCAGCGCCGATAATGGGCGCGAGAAACGACCAGCGATTGTAGGGCTCGACCGGCCGCAGCAGCGTCGAGAGACTTGCCGGCCGGCCCGTATCGTCGGTGGCGCCACCAGCCCACGAAAAGGTGGCGCCAAATGCATCGAAAGCGCCGTTTCGCGCGTTGCGCAGGAACTCTTCGAAGCTCACGTCCATCGTCGCTCAGTTCGAGGGCTTGGCTGCCTGCGCGGGCATCGGAGCCGTCGCTTCGTTCTTCTTCTCGGCCTTCTCACCGGCCTTGTCGCCGCCACCGGCGGCTGCCGCCTTCTTGCCGCGGCCCGAGCGCGCGTTGCGTCCCCTCGGCTCCTCGGCGGCCTGCTTGGCACCGATGGTGATGATGAGCGTGCCGTCGGGCCCGCGCGGCCCGCCCAGCAGCACGACCGATCCCGGCTCCAGCTTGATGTCGGTGTTGATGAGCGGCCGGTTCGATTCGTTCAGCAGCACGTGCATTCGCAGGTGATCGCGCGTGTGGTCGCGGGTCGTGATGTGCAGGTAGCGGTCGTGCGGCAGCTGGATGCCGCACTGGTCGCCCGTGCCCTTGATCAGGCGCGACTCGGTGTCGACCAGGCGGTAGCTCTTGAAGCGCAGCGAGCGCAGCTCACTGCGCAGGTCGGTCAGCTTCGGATCGAAGTTGCGGCTCTGGTTGGACGCCAGAACCGTCGAGATCGTGATGACGGTGCGAGGCTCGCCGCCGGAGGCTCCGGTGGCGAACGTGGCGGCCAAGGCCGCCGCCATCGCGACCCGAGCCGCCGAAATCATCTGCCGAAGTCCACGTTCTCGATCGGTGTACGGTTCTCCACCCAGATCACCCGCGCCTTGCTCCTGGGATGGACCCAGGTCGAAACCATGTGGCCGGGTGCCGCTTCGATGGCATCGACGTCCGTGGCCTTCTCGTCCACCGCAGGCGGCGAGTAGTCGGAAGATGCCAGAGCGATCGTGGACTCGATGGGCTCGGGAGCTTCGGCGAGCCTGACCGGCGTCTTGACCGGGCTCATCAGCACGACGAACAACGCCGCGGCGGCAGCCGAAACGCTCGCAGCCGCTCCCACCCGCCACCATGCCGAGCCCGAGCGCGCCGAACGCTGCGCTGCCACGCGTCCGGCGCTGCGGCCGGAGCGGCTCGACGGAGCGCGGTCGTAGGCAGCCGGACGGACGGAAGAGCCGCGATCCGGATCGAGTGCTGCGTGTACGTGAGACGCGAGATCGGAAACGTCAACGGCCGTGGCAACTTCTGCTACGGCCGTCGAAAGGAGGATTCTCGTCTGCTGCCATCGGGTGACCGAGCGGTCGCACGTCGTGCAGCACGCCAGGTGGGCGCGGGCGGCGGCGGCCTCGGTCTTGTCGAGAAGACCGTCTACGTAACGGTCGAACGATTCTTCGAACTGAATACAGGTCATCGGCGGAGAGGCTCCTACACGCGTCGTCAAGCCAAGGTCACATCATCTCCTGCAGACGCGCCTGAAGCTTCTTGCGCGCGTAGTGGAGACGACTCATCACTGTTCCCATGGAGCACTGCAGGACTTCGCTGATTTCTTCGTAGGAAAGGCCGTCGATCTCGCGCAGAAGTATGACCGCGCGGTGGTCGGGCGTCAAACTTTCGATCGCCTCGAAAATCTTCTGTCCGAGCTCGCGACTACGCACCCTGTCGAAAGGATCCGTTCCGATGACCGCCGATCCCCGCCCCACCGATTCTTCGGTGTGAGCGACGCCCTCGTCGAACTCGACGGAAGGACGCTTGCCTTCACGGCGCTGGTGGTCGATGGCCAGGTTCATCGCGATACGGTACAGCCACGTGTAGAACGACGAATCGCCTTTGAACGAGTCCAGGCTCCGAAAGACTCGTACGAAGGTCTCCTGAATGATCTCTCTTGCATCATCCGGGTTGCGGACCATGCCGACGACAACGCCGAGAAGCCGGCGCTGATATCGCTGCAGGAGAACGTCAACCGCTTCACGGTCCCCGGCTCGGGCCCGCTCCACGAGTTCGCCGTCGGTCGGCTCCACACGCCGTTCTCCATGGTCCTGGGCCATAGACGGGACCCTGCCCAGGCGTATTCAGCGAGGACCGGGACTAACTCCGCTTTCGATCAAAGAATTCTGCCGGGCTCAGTGCGCCTCGGCCCAGCTCCGCCCGCTGCCGACGTCGACGACGACCGGCACCAGAAGGTCCGCTGCCTGGACCATGGTCTTCGCGACCAGGGCCGAGGCATCTTCCACCTGATCGGCAGGGCTTTCGAGTAACAATTCATCATGAATCTGTAAAACCAGCCTCGCCGCCAGCTTGCTCGCCGACAGGGCCTCGTCCAGCGCGACCATCGCGCGCTTGATGATATCGGCGGCGCTCCCCTGGATTGGGGTATTGGTGGCGACCCGCTCTGCCAGCTGCCGGCGGCCGCCGTGCTCGCTGGCGATGTCCGGCAGATAGCGGCGCCGGCCGTAGAGCGTGGCCACGTAGCCGTTGGAATGCGCACACTCGAGCATTCTTCCGTAAAACCGCCTCACTCCAGGATACCGATCGAAGTATCGCTTGATGTAGTCTTCCGCGTCGGCCCGGCTGATGCCGAGCTCGCGCGACAGCCGCACCGGCCCCATGCCGTAGACGATGCCGTAGTTGACGACCTTGGCGTCGCGGCGCATCGAAGGCGTGACCTTGTCGGCCGGCAGGTCGAACAGCTCGGCCGATGTGGCCGTGTGGATGTCGAGGCCGCTGCGGAACGCTTCGATCAGGCTGGCGTCCTCGGACAGATGGGCCAGGACCCGCAGCTCGATCTGGTTGTAGTCGGCCGAGATCAGCCGGCAGCCGTCCGGGGCGATGAATGCCCCGCGGATCAAGGCGCCCTCCTCGGTCCGGATCGGGATGTTCTGGAGGTTGGGATCGCTCGAGGACAGGCGGCCGGTGGCCGCCACCGTCTGGTTCAGGCGCGTATGAATGCGGCCGGCTCCATCGACCATGCGCCCGAGCGCATCGACGTAGGTCGATTTCAGCTTCGACATTCCCCGGTACTCCAGGACCAGGGCCGGCAGCGGATGCAGGCGAGCCAGCAGCTCCAGGGAATCGCTGTCGGTGGAGGGGCCGGACTTGGTCGTCTTGATCCCTTTGACCGGCAGCGCCAGGCGCTTGAAGAGCACGTCGCGCAGCTGGACCGGCGACAGGATGTTGAACTCACAGCCGGCGGCCTCGTAGACCCTTTCGACCAGCGTGGCCATGCGCCCTTCCAGGCTCTTGGACATGCGCGCCAGGCTGCCCGTGTCCAGCAGCAGGCCGTAGGCTTCCATTCCCGCCAGAATGCTCAGGAGCGGATGCTCGAGGGCGCGGTAGAGCTCCATCTGCTCGCGCGCCGTCAGCTGGGCCTCCAGCATCTGTGCGGCCCGCCGTACCTGGTCCAGCGCCGCCTCGCCGTGCCCCGGCTCGGCCGGCTGCTCGTGCAGGAAGCGTCGCACCACGTCGAAGCGGCTGTGATCGCCGGCTTCGGGATCGCAAAGGTAGGAGGCAAGACCGAGGTCGAGGCCGCGCCGACCTGGAACCGCGCCGAGCTCGCGCGCCAGCACCTTGAGGTCGAATCCGACCAGTGACGCGCCGGCAGCGGCCAGCCCTTGCAACGCCTGGCGCGCATGCGCTTCGCCGTGAACGCGCACGACGGCGGCGTCGCTGGCGAGCGTCAGCGACCATTCCTCGAGCGGCCCGCGCGACCACGCGACGTAAAGCGCTCCCGAACCGAGATCGCGCCAGTCGCCGACCGACTCCGGCTCCGGCGCGGCGGCGATCTGCTCGGCGCGTGCCGCGGCCTCGGCCGCCGCGCGCGCGCGGCTGCCGCGGCGTGGCGCGGGAGCCGCAGGATCCTGCGCGCGCAGCGTGAGCACCTCGCCCGACTCGGCCGCACCGCCGAGGATGCGCATGCGCTGCACCAGGCGGGGCATCTCCAGCTCCTCGGCCAGCCGCTCCAGCTCGTCGGTGGCCAGGCGCCCGAGCTGCAGTTCGTGCGGCTCCACTTCCACGGGCACGTCGCTGCGGACCTTGGCCAGCTGGCGGCAAAGACGCACCAGATCCGCGCATTCCTCGATCTTCCTGCGCACGCCGGCGGCGCCCCGCAGCCCCGGGATCTTCTCGATCTCCTCGCTGCGCTCGAGCATCGCGTCGACCGAGCCGAAATGCGCGATGAGGCAGCTCGCGGTCTTCTGCCCGATGCCCTTGACCCCGGGAATGTTGTCCGAGGAATCGCCCATCAGGCCGAGCACGTCCGGCACGGCGCGCGGCGGCACGCCGAATTTCTCGAGCACCTCCTTCTCGGTGATGCGGCCCTCGCGCATGGGGTCCAGGAGAGAGACCGACGCCGTCACGCATTGCATGAGGTCCTTGTCGGCGGTGACCAGAATCACGTCGTATCCGGCCTCCTCGTACTGCCGCGCCAGCGTGGCCAGGATGTCGTCGGCCTCGAAGCCCTCGCGGTCCAGGATCGGGATCTGCAGCGCCGAGATCAGGCGGCGGACGTAGGGAAACTGCACCTGCAGGTTCTCTTCGGGCTGGATTCGGTTCGCCTTGTACTCGGGGTACAGCGTCTGGCGGAAGGTATCGCGCGTCGTGTCGAAGCAGCAGCCCATCAGGCACGGCTTCTGCTCGCGGATCAGCTTCTCCAGCGTGGTGGCCACGCCGTGGATGGCGTTGGTCGGCAGCCCCTTGGAAGTGCTCAGCGGCGGCAGCGCGTGATAGGCCCGAAAGATGAAGTAGCTCGTGTCCAGCAGGTAGACGCAGCGCTCCGGAGGTCTGGGCACGGCGGCACGGTCGGCCAGTCGCGCGGTCGATGCAACTGCTGGCATGCGCAGCTTCAGCATGCTCGCACGATGGGCCGGTGTACGGCCGACGTCATGCACGCGGGCCTGGAGCGAGCCGCGCACGCGCCCGAGCCGCAGCCACGTTGACAGCGGTTTTCACCGTGTTTAGATGGCGCGCGTTCGCGGGCGATCTGCCTGCGATACGAACCAACGCATGATCGAAGTCTCCAACCTGACGAAGACCTACGGGTCCATCACCGCCGTCGACGGCGTTTCCTTCATGGTCGCCACCGGGCAGGCCGCGGGCTTTCTGGGCCCCAACGGCGCGGGCAAGACCACGACCATGCGGATCATCACCGGGTTCATGCCGGCGACCGCCGGCACGGTGACGGTCGACGGCTTCGACGTCTTCGACGATTCCTTCGAGGTACGCCGGCGCATCGGATACCTCCCCGAAACGCCGCCGCTGTACCTGGAGATGACGGTGCGCAGCTACCTGCGCCACGTCGGCAAGCTCAAGGGCATCGTCCGCAACCGCATCGCCTCGGCTGCCGACCGCGCCATCGAGGAGTGCAGCCTGGAGAACGTGGCCGGCCGTCTCTGCGGCCATCTCTCCAAGGGCTACCGCCAGCGCGTCGGCCTGGCACAGGCGCTCATCCACGAGCCGGCCGTGCTGATCCTGGACGAGCCGACGATCGGCCTGGATCCGGCACAGATCATCGAGATTCGCGCGCTGATCCGGCGCCTGGCCACGGAACGCACCGTCATCCTGTCCACGCACATCCTGCCCGAGGTGGCGCAGATCTGTCAGAAGGTCGTCATCATCAACCAGGGACGCATCGCGCTGGAGTCGGACATCGCCGACCTGGTGCGCGAGCGCAGCCTCGAAGAGGAATACCTGCGCCACGTCAGCGGTGAGGCGCTCGGCGCCGGCCAGCCCGAGGCGAGCACCGGCGGAGGAGGCATCTGACATGCGCAACGTTGCCGCCATCGCGTGGCGCGACATCCGCGCCGTCTTCGTCTCGCCGATCGCCTACGTCGTGCTGACGGGCTTCACGCTGCTGTCGGGGTGGTTCTTCTTCAACATGCTTGCGCAGTTCAATCGCCTCGTCGCGCAGTACTCGATGCTGCAGGGCATGGACACGACCTGGCTGAACCTGAACGACGCCGTCATCACCCCGCTCCTGCACAACATGCTGGTGGTTCTGCTGATCGTCATTCCGATGATCACGATGCGAAGCTGGTCGGAGGAGAAAGGAGCGGCCACGTTCGAGCTGCTCTTCACCTCGCCCGTGCGCGTGGGCGAGATGGTGCTCGGCAAGTACCTGGCGGGCGCCGCGCTGGTGACGCTGATGCTGGCGCTGGCCATGATCTTTCCCGCACTGCTGTTCTGGTACGGCAATCCGGAATTCGGCATGACCGCCGCCGGCTTCCTCGGCCTCTACCTGACGGCCCTGGCGTTCGTCGCGGCGGGCAATTTCACGTCGTCGCTGACTTCCAACCAGATCATCGCCACCATCAGCGCGCTCGTGATCCTGCTGCTGCTGTTCGTCATCAGCTGGCCGGCCGAGGGCGCCAACGAGACGCTGCGAGGCATCCTGACCTATCTCTCGGTCACCGAGCACTTCCGCAACATGGCCAAGGGGACGATCGAGACGCGCGACTTCGTCTACTTTCTCAGCCTGATCGCCACGTTCCTGTTCCTGACCCACCGCGCGGTGGAATCGAATCGGTGGAAGTAGTGGGCAAGCGCGCTCCCATTCTCGGCATTCTCGGCCTGGTCTTCATCCTGTTCGGCGTCATCGAACACTGGATGACGCTGATGCCGCAGCAGGGCTTTTTCGAGTTCGGCTGGTTCGCGCTGTCGCACATCCTGGCCGGCGTCGTCTGCATCATCTGGTACCTGTCCTCGGGCAGCGGGTCGCTGCTGGAGTTCGTCCAGCGCCGCTCCACCCGCTACGGCACCAACGCCATCGTCTACTCGATCGTGTTCGTGGCGGTGGTGGCGATGCTCAACTTCATCGGCGTGCGCTACAACAAGCGCTGGGACCTCTCCTCCGCCGCCGTCAACAGCCTGACCGATGCGTCGCGACAGGTGCTCGACAAGATCGAGGGCGAGGTCGAGATCCTGGCCTTCGTCGGGCCGCAGGACAAGGACTTCGTGCGCGAGGTGTCGGAGACCTACGGCTACTACACCGACAAGGTGAAGTGGAAGATCATCGACCCGCAGGTCAGCCCGGAGATCGCGCAGCGCGAGCTGATCTCCACGATTCCGACGATCAAGATCAAGCACGGCGAGCGCAATACGACCGTCTCCAAGATCGATGAGGAATCGATCACCAACGGCATCCACAAGGTCGTCAGCAGCGAGCAGAAGAAGATCTATTTCCTCGAAGGGCACGGCGAGCCGCCGATGGAGGACAAGCAGGGCCCCGGCGGCATGGGCATGTTCGCCGACACGCTGCGCAACCAGAACTACGAGGTGGCCAGCCTCTTCGCGGCCGAAAAGCCCATCCCCGACGACGCCGCGGCGATCATCGTCAGCACCGGCAACCGCGATCACTTTCCCGCGGAGATCGCGCAGATCAAGGAGTACCTGAAGAAGGGCGGCAGCATGCTGCTGCTCCTGGAGCCGCAGAAGGACGCCGAGCTGGTCAACTTCGCTCGCAGCTTCGGCGCACTCATCGGCGACGACGTCGTGCTCGATCAGCAGATGCGGCTGTTCCAGGGCGTCACCATAGGCGTGGACGTGGTCGTCACCGAGTACGGCAAGCATCCGTCGACCTCGGCGATGACCGATCGAACGCTGTTCACGGTGGCGCGCTCGACGGCGCCGGCGCCGACGCCCGTCCAGGGCATCACGCTGGAGCCGCTCGCGTTCAGCTCGCACGCGAGCTGGGCCGAGACCGACGTCGCCGGCATCTTCGATCGCGGCGAGGCCGAGCTGCAGCAGGGCCAGGACACCCCGGGCCCGATCCCGCTCGCGGTCGCGGGCGGAGGCGCCGCCAGCGCCCTCGGCGGCGCGCCCGACAAGCAGTTCAAGATCGCGATCTTCGGCGACACCAGCTTCCTGACCAACCAGTACCTTCGCCAGCTCTACAACGACGCGCTCGGCCAGAGCGTGATCGGCTGGCTTGCCGGTGAGGAGGAGCTGATCTCGATCGCGCCGCGAGTGGTGCGCGCCTCGCGCGCCTACCTGGACGAAGACTCGGCGCGCACCGTCTTCTACCTGTCGGTGCTGGTGCTGCCCGAGCTGATCCTGCTCGTCGGCATCGCCGTCTGGTGGAGGCGCTCCTCGCTGTGAGCTTCGTCCGCACGCTGATCTTCGCGCTCGTCGCGGTCGCGCTCGGCGCCTACATCTACCTCTACGAAACGCCCAAGGCGGAGAAGGAGGCCAAGGGCGAAGGCGTGGTCGAGTTCGACGCGGCCAAGGCCTCCAGAGTCCGCCTCTCCTACCCCGACGACAGCACCATCGAGCTCGAGAAGGATGGCGGGCAGTGGAAGCTGGTGGCGCCCATTGCCGCGCCCGCCGACAACAATGCGGTCGACCGCTTTCTCGAAGGCGTGCGCGATACCAGAATCGAGCGCCGCCTGAAGAAGGAGGAGGTCGAGAGCCTGGCCGCCTACGGCCTGGACAAGCCCACCGGAACCCAGGGCCGCCTGGAGATCACGCTCGAGGACGGCACAACCGTGCCGCCGGTGATCATGGGCAACACCACGCCGGTCGATCACTTCGCGTTCGGCCGCGTCGAAGGCAGCGATGACGTGCTCGTGACGCCGCTGCTCATCCACACTTCGATCAAGAAGACGCCGTTCGATTTCCGGAAGAAGCGCCTGTTCGACGTGCAGCCCGACCAGATCGGCCGCATCAGCATTCACAAAGGCGCCGATCGCATCGAGCTCGAGCGCAGCGGCGAGAAGAACTGGAACCTGATCCTGCCCAAGAACGACGCGGCCGATTCGCAGGCGGCCGAGTCGATCGCGGGGGCCTTCGATACCATCGAGGCGCTGGCCTATTTCGACGGCCCCGGCGTCAATCTGGACAGTCTCGGCCTGTCCGAGCCGACGCTGACGGTGACGGCGCATCTGGCCGGCGGCGAGCAGGTGGGATTCAAGCTCGGCAAGGAGGCGGCCGATCAGCCTGCCGGCTTCTACCTGCAGCGCAGCAGCGACGGCCAGGTCGCCAAAGTCGCCGATTGGGTTGCGCAGAAGTTCGGGCCGTCCCTGGACGATCTGCGCAGCCGCGCTCTGACGGCTTGCAAGCCCGATGACGTCGTCAAGATCACGTTCACGCAGGGCCAGGACAGCTACTCGCTCCTGCGCGAGGCAGCCGGCAAGGCGTGGACGATGGAGCCGGCGCCGCAGGAGGGACACACGGTCAAGCAGCGCATCGTCGACAACCTCCTGCGCGGCCTCGTCGACATGAAGGGCGACAAGATCGCGGGCGACGCGGCCGGCGACGCCGACAAGGCGCGCTTCGGGCTGGACGCGCCGCAGGCACGCGTGGAGCTCGCCACCAAGACCGGCGTCTGCGGCGTCATCACCGCGGCCAAGGCACCGGAGGCAAAAGCGGAGGCGGCGGAAGGTGCTGCGGCGACGGCCGGCACCAAGGACGCGAGCGCGCCCGCCGATGCAGCCGATCCCGCCGCAGCGACCGAAGACGAAGCGCTGGCGCAGGCCCTTGGCCGCGCAGCACCGCCGCCCAAGCCCGCCGCTCCGGCGCCGCAGTACTATCTGCAGGGCCGAGACCGCAGCGCGGTCGTGACGGCAGGGGCCCACCTGTTCTCGCGCCTGGCCATGAAGCGCGACGAGCTCGTCGATGCGCCGCCCGAGCCGGCGCCCGCCAAGCAAGACGCCGGCGACTGAGCGCATGTCCGTCGCCATGACCGGCGCCGGTCGCTAGAATCCGGCGTTCCCATGGCCGACAGCAGCGAGCAGACCAGCTTTCAGGCAGGACAGCGTGCGGCACGGCGGCTTCGCCGCATCGGCCTGATGCTGTCGGCGGCGGTGGTGCTGGCCGGCATCTCGGCCATCGTCAGCGACCCCGCCATCGATCTGGTCATGTCGATCCGCAACGCCGTGTTCGACGGCTACCAGCGCTCGATGCCGCGCAAGTACGAGCCGGCGCCGGTGCGAATTCTCGACATCGATGAGGAGAGCCTCGCGCGCCTTGGCCAGTGGCCTTGGCCGCGCACACGCATCGCGGAGATCGTTGCGCGGCTGCGCGAGCTCGGGGCGGCTTCGATCACGTTCGACATCCTGTTCGCCGAGCCCGACCGCATGTCGCCGCGCCAGCTGGTGAGCGAGTGGGCCGAGCGCGACGACGTCCGCGCCGTCCTCGAGCATCTTCCCGACAGCGACGAGGTGCTGGCAGCCGAGCTGGCACGCGGCAACGTCGTCACGGCCTTTGCACTGACCGAAGGCGGCGGGCCCGAGCGGCCGCCGCTCGAGAAGGCCCGCTTCGTGCGCATCGGCAGCGAAGGAAAGCTGCTGCTCAGCCATCATCAAGGCGCGGTGGCGACGCTGCCGAACCTGGAAGCGGCCGCCTCGGGGAATGGCGCCATCAATTTTCAGCCCGACCGCGACGGCGTGGTGCGGCGCGTGCCGCTCCTCCTGGAGATGGGCGGCAAGACCTATCCGAGCCTGCTCGTCGAAGCGCTGCGCGTGGCCGTCGGCCAGGGCAACGTCACGGTCCTGACTGCACCGGGCCGGTCCGAGTCGACCGCTCAGCTGACGGGATTGCGAATCGCCGAGCACGTGCTCCCGACCGACTCCACGGGTCGCATGCAGGTCTACCTGACGCGCCCGATGCCCGAGCGCTACGTTCCTGCGTGGAAGGTGCTGTCGGGCCAGGCCGAAGGGCTCATTCCCAAGGGGGCGATCGTCTTTCTCGGGTCTTCGGCGACCGCGCTCATGGATCTGCGCTTCAGTCCGCTCGGTACGGCGCTGCCCGGAGTGGAGATTCATGCGCAGCTGGTCGAGCAGATCCTGCACAAGGTGCACTCGAGCCGGCCCGATTGGGCGCGCGGCAGCGAGGTGCTGCTGGTGGTCCTGAGCTGGCTCGGCATGCTCGCCGTCGGCAATCAGCCGCGCGTGCTGCCGCTGGCGCTGGTGACCGCGCTCGGCGTGGCGCTGGCGTTCAGCGTCTCCTGGCAGTCCTGGAACCTCAGCCTGCTGCTGGTCGATCCGATCACGCCGTCGGTGACGGTGCTGGCCGCGTTTCTGGCCTACGTCGTGCCCCGACAGCTCGCCACGGAGAGCGAGGAGCGCTGGATCCGCAGCGTGTTCGCCAACTACCTCTCTCCCAACCTCGTCGAGCACCTGATCCGCAATCCCTCGGAACTGCGCGTCGGAGGCGAGCGCCGCGAGTGCTCGTTCGTGCTGACCGACGTCGCCGGCTTCACCAGCGTCGTCGAGAACATGGATCCGGCCGAGCTGACCGGAGTCATCAACGATTATCTCGACGGCATGGTGCGCATCGCATTCTCCCACGACGCCACGCTCGATCGCATCGTCGGCGACGCCGTGGCGGTGCTGTTCTCGGCCCCGGTGACGCAGGCCGACCACGCCCAGCGGGCAGTCGCGTGCGCGCTGGACATGGACGCGTTCGCCAGCGACTACGCCAGGCGCTGCAAGGAAAACGGCATCGACTTCGGCCACACCCGCATCGGCGTCCACACCGGGGAAGTGGTGGTGGGAAACTTCGGCGGCAGCCAGCACTTCGACTATCGCCCGCTCGGAGATCCCATCAATACGGCGGCGCGGCTGGAGACCGCCAACCGCCAGCTCGGCACGCGCATCTGCATCAGCGCGGCGACCGTCGCCGCGTGCACCGGCAACGGTGTTCCGCTGCGGCCGGTCGGCAGCCTGCTCCTGAAGGGAAAGACGCGGGGCGTGGACGTTTTCGAGCCGGTGCGCACCGACGCCAACGGCGTGGCGCCATTCGACGCGTACAAGCACGCGTTCGACATGCTCGAGAAGGACGGCGACGGGGCTCTGCAGGCGTTTCGCAAGCTGGCCGAGCAGCATCCCGAGGACGGGCTGGTTAGCTTCCACCTGCGGCGCCTGGAACGCGGCGAACGCGGGACGCTGATCGTTTTTACCGAGAAATAGCGGTGAGCGCTCCAGCCACCGCCGTGGCTCGGTGGCGTCCGGCGGCTCGTTCCGTCAGCGGATCATCACTTCGACGCGACGGTTCCTCGGTTCTCGCACGCCGTCGGGCGTGGGAACGACCGGTCGGGTCTCGCCGTAGGAACGGACGTCGATCTTGATGATGTCCATTCCCGCGTTGACCAGAATGCCGCGGACCTTGAGGGCGCGGGCGTAGGAGAGCGCATCGTTGGTGCGCTCGTCGGCGAACAGGTCGGTGTGGCCTTCGACGTCGGCGTCGGGTGCGGGCCGCGCCCGCACTGCCTCGATCATCGCTCGCACCGTGGCCTCGGACTCTTCGGTCAGCTCGACGTTGTCCTGCTCGAAGTAGAGCGTGAAATGCTCGGGCCGGTCCGGACGCGCACCGAAGGCGCGGGCGAATACCTCCTCGAGCTTCTCCCATTCCACGCGCCAGGGCTTGCTCGGCGCGCGGTTGGCGCGGTTGATGGTGGTGGCGTCGTTGGCGTTGTTGAGAACGCGCTCGCCCTTTGCGGTGCTGACGGTGACTTCGCCGGTGCCGCCCTCGGGGTTTTCCAACAGGACTACGTAGTTTTTCGGGGCGCAGGCCGCGGCACAGAGCGCCACGGCCAGCACCCAACCCGACAGGAGCGGCTTGTGCATGCGTCTCAGCTTTCCGACTTCTCGGTCACTTCCGCAAACTTCTGGCCCGGGGCCACCTTGACGACGAAGTGGGTTCCGCGAAGGCCGATGACGCCGGTCGGCGTGACCACCGATACCGTCTCGGGTGCCATCTTGCCGATCAGGCCGGAGACGAAATCGAGCGTGCCCTGCGAAACGCGGGCGATCAGGCCGAGCTGCTGGTCGTGCGGAGCGTAGGCGTAATCGTCCAGCGACAGGACCGTGTCAGGGCCGGCAGCCAGGGTCGTCCCGTCCTTCAACGTGACGCCGAGGGAGCTTTCGGCCCTGGTCTTGATGGTATCGTTCTCGAACACAGGATCGCCGACCGCGATCGGCTGCTCGGCGCCGCCGCGAACCACCGTCGTCGCGCCGGTGGCGGTCTTCACGTAGCCGATCGGCTCGGCGGCCAGGGCATGGATCGGTGCTGCGAGGATCAGCAGCAGGGCAAGCTTGGTCGACATTTGCATGAGAGCCTCCTTACGGCCCGCGCCTCGAGGCGCTGCACCGGATCGGCCTTGCCGTCCGGATTCGGAGCACCCCGCCAGTCCGGTGCTCGGCTGAACCACCCATACGACCTATAGCGGTCCCCGAAGACTTGGCCAAGGGGCGCAACCCACCTACGATGCAGAGGCGTGCGGGAGGGCCGGCCCGAGACGACGGGAGGGAACCAGGGCATGAGTCAGAGGGAATCGGGCGGAGGACGGGGCGGAGACCTGGAGCGACTCTCCATCCACCATCCGCTGGCGACGTATCTCGAGGAGCTTCACCGCCGCCACGCCGGCTGCAGCGACGGGGAGGTCGCCAGCTACATTCCGGAGCTGGCCAAGGCCAATCCTGGCCATTTCGGCATCGCCCTGGCCACCATCGACGGCCAGGTCTACGAAGCCGGCGACAGCCGGGTCCAGTTTTCCATCCAGTCGATCTCCAAGCCGTTCGTCTACGCGCTGGCGCTCCATGACGAAGGCCTGGAGCGCGTGCTCGAGAAGATCGGCGTGGAGCCGACCGGCGACGCGTTCAACTCGATCAGCCTGCACGAGGATACGGGGCGGCCGTTCAACCCGATGATCAATGCAGGTGCCATCGCGTCCACCGGGCTCATTCGCGGCAAGGACGAGAACGAGAAGATGCAGCGCATCCTCGAGATGTTCTCGCGCTGCGCCGGCCGCGAGCTGTCCATCGACGATTCGATCTACCACTCCGAGCACGACACGGGCTACCGCAACTTCGCGATCGGCTACATGCTGCGAAACTTCGGCATCGTCGGCTCGGCGCCGGAGCCGGTGCTCGACCTTTATTTCCGGCAGTGTTCGATCACCGTCACCTGCCGCGACCTGGCCATCATGGCCACGACGCTGGCCAACGGCGGGATCTGTCCACTGACCGGCGAGCGGGCGATCGACGCCGCCTACGTCCCGCGCGTGCTCAGCGTCATGGCCACCTGCGGCATGTACGACTACGCCGGCGAATGGATCTACCGCATCGGCATGCCGTCCAAGAGCGGCGTGGGTGGCGGCATCATCGGCGTGCTGCCGGGCCACATGGGCATCGCCGTCTTCTCTCCGCCGCTGGACGCGCGCGGCAACAGCGTGCGCGGCATCCGCGTGTTCAACGATCTTTCGGAGGATTTCGGGCTGCACCTGTTCCAGACGCCGAGCCCGGTCAAGTCGGTGGTGCGACGGCGCTTCGATGCGGCCTCCGTGGCCTCCAAGCGCATCCGGCGCCGATCGGACGCCAACGCGCTGGCCGAGCATGGCCATCGCATCGTCGTCTTCGAGCTGCAGGGCGAGCTGACGCTGTTCTCGGTCGAACGCGTCGTGCGAAACATCCTGACGCTGCCGGAGGCGGTCAGCTACCTCATCATCGACTTCAAGCGCGTGTTCGGCGCCGACCGGCCGGCCCTCGATCTGTGGGTGACGTTCCTCGAGAGCATCGAGGGCCGATACAAGGAAGTCATCCTGACCGAGCTCGACAGCAACCCCACCCTGGCCGCGTACTTCGAGATGGCGCTCGAGAACCGGCCGCCCTCCTCGCTCGGGATCCTGCGTGAAGCCGACGCCGCACTGGAGCTGTGCGAGAACAGGCTGCTCCAGGAGCTCGGCAGCGCCACCGATCCGGACGCGACGGTGCCGCTCGACGAATTCGAGATCTGCGACGGCCTGGACGAATCGCGCATCGAGACGCTGCGCAGCTACCTCGAGAAGCGCTCGTATCGGCAGAGCGAGATGATCTTCGAGATGGGCGACGATGCCAACGCGCTCTACTTCCTGACGCGAGGCCAGGTCAGCATCACCATCGACGTGCTACCGGGCACCTCCAAGCGTCTGACCACCTGCACGCCGGGCATGCTGTTCGGCGAGATGGCGATCCTGGAGCGGCAGCCACGCTCGGCCGCCGTGCGCGCCGACACGCCGGTGGAATGCTACCTGCTGTCGATGGAGAACTTCGATCGCCTCACCGAAGCCCACCCCGACATCAAGGCCAAGCTGATGGAGAACTTCGCACGCTCGCTCTCCCTGCGCGTGCGCAGGTTGACCGAAGAGGTGCGGGCACTGAGCGAGTAGGCGGCGACGAGCCGGCCATCGCTGCGGCCTTGCGCCCGCGCAGGCGGCTCAGAAGTGCCATGACAGCCCTCCGCGCAGCCGATAGTCGGCCACCACCTGCCGCCCCGAGTTGTTCTGGATCACCGGAAGCTCGGCCACCAGGTCGAACGACAGCGACTGCTTCCACGTCAGCGACACGCCGGGTCCGAGATTGACGGACGTCAGCGCCGTGTCGCCGAGCGTGGCGGCGCCCTGCCTGTCATTGCCCTTGGTTTCGCCGCTGACGACCAGCTGCAGCGCGGTCGTGTAGTCATGGCCGAGCAGCGGGTAGACGCCGGGGCCCGCCGACCACAGCAGATCGTCGGCGTACTCGTAGCCGAACGCGCCGTTGCCACGCAGCGCGTATTGCGCAGCGGCCGAGAAGAACAGTCGCTTCCAGCTCGCAAACAGCGACAGGCCGAAGGACCCGTCGACCGATCCGGAGCCCAGCGCCAGGTCGTGCCCGTGGACACCGCTGGCGTGCTCGTGCTCGTCGTGGTGCGGCCGGTGCGGCGGCCGCGCCATCGCCGCGCGGGCCGGCACCGAGCGAGCAAGCGCGTGGTGTTCGTCCTCATCGTCGTGGTCGTCTTCGGCAAGCTCCTCGGCCAGGCGGTCGGAATCGCCGGTGGGCAGCTTGACGCCGGCCAACACCTCGGCGTGCAGCACGCCGTACGTATAGGCGCGCGTCAGCGGCACCAGCCGCAGCAGCACCGACAGGTCGCCGAGGCCCCCTTCGTCTCCACGCGTGGCAACGCCATCTTCGAGCCGTCGGTATTCGCGCGAGATCAGCGGGACGCTGACCTGAACGCCGATCCACGAGGCGAACGTGTAGCCGCCGACGATCTGCGTGATCGAGCTGCGCATCCATTCGTCGTCGGGATTGGCGATGTCATCGCCGTCTTCCTTGAGGTTTCCGTAGTGCGTGTACTGCTCGGCAATGCCGATCCAGGCCCCGGTTCGGTCGGCCCGCATGATGGTGCCCGTGTAGATTGCGCACAGGTCGCAGGCCGCCGCCGGCTGGGCGACGGCTGCAGCCGCTGCGAAGGCGGCCGCGGCCACGACACGCACGATGAGCGCACGGGCGCCGGCCCGTACGCATTTCCAGTTGCTCACGATCTGTCTCCTTTCCTGCGCCGATGCGGCGGCGCGCACGCTCGCGCACACGCCGGATCGACGGCAGCGCGCACGGGCAAGCCTGCGCTCGCACCACGCGCGACACCACGGCCGGCGACGCCGCACGGCAATGCCGGCAACGTCTCGTCTTCAGGCTGAAAGGGACAGATTCGGCTCGGGCGGAGGAAGTTCGGGAGGATCCGCTCCGATCGGCACCACGACCTCGTGCCGCACGCTCAGCGCCTGGGCGCCGGACGGCGTCGCGGCCACGCCGTCCAGGCGCGCGGGCATGGCCTGATCGCGCACGACCGGCCACGCGCCCTCGCCGCCGTGATGGCAGCCGCAGTTGCGCGCGGACAGCGTCGGAGTGCGCTTGCAGCAGCATCCCTGCTTTGCGGCTTGCGACTTGTCGCTCTTGTCTTCGTGGCAGCGAAGCTGCGGCTTGGCGGCCGCCTTGGAAGTGCCGGCGGCAAGGCAGGTGGCGCGGCCGATCGGCGCCAGCGGCACCCACAGTGCGAGGAAGAGCGCACAGACGGCGCGCAAGGCTGACCCTGTCCGGATCGGTCGCACTTCGAAGCCTTGTACCGGCGGGAGGGCCTGGTGCAAGCCGCTGCGCGCGCCATCGCCGAGCCGGTCGCTCCGGCGTGCAGACGCACCCGCCGCGAGCACGTCACGTCAGCGCAGCGCCGAACCTCTCCCCGAACACGATCTCGTCCAGAGGCTTTCGCGCCAGCTTCTTCGGGAACCCGTGCAGCGGGTAGCCCATGGGAATCATGGCCGCGGTCAGCATCCCTTCCGGGATGGCGAGCAACTCCTTCACCTTCGGCTCGACCGCGCACAGCAGCGTGGTCAGCGCGGTGCCGAGCCCCTCGGTGCGCGCCGCGACAAGGAGGTTCTGCACCGCCGGATAGACCGATGCGCCCGCCACGATCGAGACGCGATCGAGATGACGATCGGTGGCCATGAGATCCGAGGTCTGTGCGCAGACCACGACGTGCACCGGGATCTCGTGCAGATGCCGCGCCATGTGGTCGGCATTGGCGAGCAGGGCCGGCAGCGGCGCACCGGGCCGGGCCGTGGCGCGCGAGGCGTACTGCTCCCACAGCGGCAGATACAGGTCGCGAAGCGCACGCCGCGTGGCCTCGTCGCGGACGACCAGGAAGCGCACGCCCTGGCGGTTGCCGCCGGTGGGTGCGTACCGCGCCGCATCCAGCACCCGCCGCAGCACATCGAGCGGGACGGGATCGCGGCGATAGAAGCGGCACGTGCCGGTCGTCGATATCGCCTCGCGAAATTCCATGGCTGCTTTCTCCTTGGCCGTGATCTCAGCCGTCTTCGTCGGCGTGGTCGTCGAGGCGGCCCGACCACAGATACCTGTCGGTCTCGCTGACGAGGACGCGCTGGAGCACCAGCAGCGAGATCAGGTTGGGCACGGCCATCAGGCCATTGGCGATGTCGGCGAATGCCCACACCGACGGCAGCGACGCCACCGATCCCACCATCACCGCAGCCACCCACAGCCAGCGGTACGGAACGATCGCGCGGGGCCCGGCCAGATATTCGGCCGCCTTCTCGCCGTAGTACGACCAGCCGAGGATCGTCGAGAAGACGAACGTCAGCAGGCCGATCGTCAGTACGATGCTGCCCACGTACGGGACGTCCTCGAACGCCGCGTTGGTCAGGGCGGCGCCCTTGAGGCCCTTGGTCCAATCGCCGGAGTTGACGACGACCAGACCGGTGAGGGCGCAGACGACGACCGTGTCCCAGAACGTGCCCGTCGACGACACCAGCGCCTGTCGCACCGGGTTCCGGGTCTGTGCCGCGGCCGCCACGATCGGCGCGCTGCCGAGCCCCGATTCGTTCGAGAAGAGGCCGCGCGCGATGCCGAAGCGCATCGCTTCGCGCACGCCGGCGCCGACAAACCCTCCAGTGGCAGCCTGCGGCGTGAACGCGCCGCTGACGATGAGATAGAGCGTCTCCGGAATCTGCGCGAAGTTCATCACCAGCAGCACGGTGCAGCCGGCGACGTAGAAGATCGCCATGAACGGCACCAGCGCTTCACACACCGCCGCGATCGACTTGATGCCACCGAGAATGACGAATGCAGTCAGTGCCGTCATCACGATGCCGCTGAGCCATGGCGAGACTCCCATGGAGTCGTGCAGCAGCGAGCTGATGGAGTTGGCCTGCACCATGCAGCCGATGCCGAAGGCGGCAACGGCCGTCAGCGCAGCGAAAACCAGCGCAAGCCAGCGCTGGCCCGTGCCCCGCTCGAGCGCGTACATCGGGCCGCCGGCCATCGTGCCGTCGGCGGTGCGGACGCGGTATTTCACCGCCAGGAGCGCTTCGGCGTACTTGGTGGCGATGCCGAACACGCCGGTCAGCCACATCCAGAACACGGCGCCGGGCCCGCCCGCGGCAACGGCGGTGGCCACGCCGACGATGTTGCCGGTGCCGATCGTGGCGGCCAGAGCCGTGGCCAGCGCACCGAACTGGCTGACGTCGCCCTGCCCTTCGCCCGATGTCTTCCACGACAGGCGGATCGCCGTGCGAAGATGACGCTGGATGAAACGCAGGCGGAAGGTCAGGAAGACGTGCGTCCCGAAAAGCAGGATCAGCAGCGGCGGCCCCCAGACGAAATCGCTGATCGAACCGAGCAGCTTCTCGAGTCCTTCCACCGTCAACCTCCCCCGGCGATCACGCCGTTCGTCGCGCTACGCCGCCGCCAGCACCGACAGGGCACGGTCCATCTGGTCGTCGGTTCCGATGCTGATGCGAATCCCCTCGCGCAGACCTTCCTGATCGAAGAAGCGCACGAGCACACTGGCCTGTCGCAGGCGCTCATAGATGGCCTTGCCGCCACCGTGGGCGCTGCAATCGATCCACAGGAAGTTGGCGCTGGAGTCGCGCACGCCGTAGCCCGCCGCGCGTAGCCGCGCCGTGACGCGAGCACGCGTGGCACGCACGCGCGCGACGTTGCTGCGCATCCAGTCGTAGTCCTCGAGAGCGGCAACGCCCGCGGCGATGGCCAGCCGCGAGACGTTGTAGGAGTCCTTGATCTTGACCAGCTCCTCGACGAGCTCCGCGTGCGCGAAGCCGAGGCCCAGTCGCAGGCCCGCCAGCGAGAAGGACTTCGAGAACGTGCGCAGCACCATCATGTTCGGATGCTGCTGCAGGATGGACAGCGCAGTGGCGTCGCCGAAATCGACGTACGCTTCGTCGACCACGACCACGCCGCGAGCCTGGCGGGTAAACGCCGCGATCTCGTCGAGAGGCAGCGCAAGACCGGTTGGCGAGTTGGGCGAGCACAGGAACGTCAGGCGTGCATCGGCCTCGGCGAGCGATGCCGGCAGCGCCTGCCCCTGCCACGGCAGCTCGATCGTGCGGGCGCCCGCCGCTTCGGCCAGAGTGCGATACAGCGAGTACGTGGGCACCGGATACGCCACCGCGTCGCCGGGCTGCGTGCAGGCGCGCACCAGGATCGAGAGCAGCTCATCGGAGCCGTTGCCGACCAGGACCTGATCTTCGCGCACGCCGTAGATCTGCGCGGCCTTGCGGCGCAGCGCATCGGCGCACGGCGACGGGTACAGGTGCAGCCGGCGCGCCTCGGCCTGGATCGCCTCGGCCACCAGCGGCGAGCATGCGTAGGGGTTCTCGTTCGTGTTGAGCTTGACGAGCCGCGCATCCGACGGCTGCTCGCCGGGCACGTAGCCCTGCATCGCCGCCGTGCGCGGCGAGACCAGATCCTTCCCGCGCGTCATCTCAGCGCCCTCCCGGCCCGGGCAGGCGGCGGCTCGGCGGAGGAATGCCCGGCTCGAGCGTGCCTTCGCGGCGCCGCTCTTCCCTCTCCTCGCGGATCTCGTCGCCGAGCTCCTTGCCGCGCTTGACGATCTTCTCGCGCAGCGGGTCGTCGGCGGGCAACGCGTCCATGGCGCGGCGGTAGTAGACCATCGCCTGCGGGAGCTGTCCCTGGATCTCGGCCGTGCGAGCGAACCAGTAGAAGCCTGCGCCCTCCTTTCCGGTCTTGCCGAGCGCGCGCGCCAGGGTCTGCAGAACGTCGGGCCGGTAGCTTTCGGCGTCCACCGACGCCTGCAGCCGCTCGACGGCCTGCTTCATGCGGCCTTCCTGGTAGTCGATGGTTCCGAGCTCGGCGAGAACGTCCCAGTCGGCAGGGTCCTTCTTGTGCGCCCGCTCCAGGCGCGTCCTGGCCTCATCGAGCCGGCCGCTGCGCAACGCGACGCGCCCCATTTCTCGGTCGACGTTGCGGCCGGCCGCTTCGGCCTCGCGAAGATACTTCTCGGCCAGGCCCCAGTCCTCACCCGCCGTCATCAGCACGCCGATGAGCTCGAGCGCTTCGGGCCGCTGCTGCGGCGTGGCCTGCGCCAGCGCGCGCTCGTAGTCGGGAATGGCCTCTTCGCGCGTCTGCGCGTATCCGCGCGCGATGGCCTGCGCGCGCTTCAGGCGCAGCGTCGGCTGCAGGCGCTCGGCCGAATATTCCTTCTTGCCGAGCACCGCCTCCAGGTTGGACAGGCGCTCTCCCGAGAGCGGATGCGACTGGAAGTAGGGCGGGATCAGCGTCGGGTTGAGCTGCTGCTCGGTGTAGATCTTGCGCAGCAGGTGCGTCAGCGCGATCGGCTCGTAACCGGCCTTGCGCGCGTACTCGATGCCGAGAAAGTCCGCCTCGCGCTCGAAATCGCGCTGATACTTGAGCTGCGCCGCCTGCCCCGCGGCCAGTGCGCCGGCGGCGAGCACCGGATTGATGATGCCCAGGAAGATTCCGAGCAGCGAGGCGTAGCCGGCGGCCGCACCCTTCTGCTGCTGGCGCACCATGTGATGGGCATGCGCGTGGCCGATCTCGTGCCCCATGACGCCGGCCAGCTCGTCCTCGCTCTCGGCGCGCGCGATCAATCCGGCATGGACGAAGACCTTGCCGCCCGGCACCGCGAACGCGTTGATGCTGTTCTCGCGGATGACGAAGAACTCGAAGTCGAAGGGCTGCGGGCCCAGCGTCTTCACCATCTTGTTGCCCATCGACCGCACGAAGCTGACCACTTCGTAGTCGTGGATGAGCGGCAGATGCGGCATGGCCTGCGCCATGAACTCGGCAGCGAGCTTCTTCTCCTCGGCCACCGACGCCAGCGCGCGGCCGACGAGCGCCGGAGGCGCCGCCAGATTGATCGCCAGCACGATCGCCAGAAGTCGGCGCATGCGCTCGCTCAGAGCCGGCCCGCCACGGACAAGGCGAAATAGGTGATGATGAAATCCGCCCCGGCGCGGCGGATGGAGAGCAGCGTCTCGTCGACGATTCGCTGCTCGTCGAGCCACCCCGCCCTGGCCGCCGCCTTGATCATCGAATACTCGCCGCTGACCTGGTAGGCGGCCACGGGGCAGTCGAACGTATCCTTGGCGCGGCGCACGATGTCCAGGTACGGCAGCGCCGGCTTGACCATGACCATGTCGGCGCCTTCGTCCAGGTCCATGGCGATCTCGCGCATGGCCTCGGCGGCGTTGCCTGGATCCATCTGATAGGCGCGGCGGTCGCCGAACTGCGGCGCGGACTCGGCTGCCTCACGAAAGGGACCGTAGAAGCCGGAGCAGTACTTGGCCGCGTACGAGAGAATGGCGACGTGGTCGAAGCCTTCCTCGTCCAGCACGGAGCGAATGCGCCCGACGCGCCCGTCCATCATGTCGGAGGGCGCAACGATGTCGGCGCCGGCGCGCGCGTGCGACAGCGCTTCCTGCGCGAGCACCTCGAGCGTGGGATCGTTGGCCACGTCCTGCCCGTCCAGAAGCCCGCAGTGCCCGTGGTCGGTGTACTCGCAAAGACAGACGTCGGTGATGACGAGCAGATCGGGCACCGCCTGCCCGATCGACCGGACCAGCGTCTGCACGGGGCCGTCGGCTCGCGCGCTGTCGCTGCCGACGGCGTCCTTCTTCTCGGGAATGCCGAAGAGCAGCACCGCGGGAATGCCGAGATCGCGCGCGCGGATGGCGGTGTCGGTGGCCTTGTCGACCGACTGCTGGAAAACGCCCGGCATCGAGCCGATCTCCTTCTCCACGCCGGTGCCGGGCACGACGAAGAGCGGCAGCACCAGATCCTCTCGCGACAGGCGCGTCTCGCGCACCATGCGTCGGATCGTCTCGTTGCGGCGCAGCCGGCGCGGCCGCTGATCGGGAAATCCCACGCGGCGATGCTAGCAGGCCGAGGCTAAAAAACCACTTGCCGCGGCCGGCGCGTGCACGTTCCGTCAGGCCTTGCGGGTGCCGCTGCCGAGGTGCGCGATGATGGCTTCGGCCAGCGCATCGATCGTGTAGTCGCCGGGCATCACCGCGACGTGCATGCCCAGATCGGCGATCGTCTGGGCGGTGACGGGACCGATGGCGGCGATGGCGGCGTCGCCGATGATCTCTCGCGTGCGGCCCTCGCACAGACGATCGAAGTTGGTCACGGTGCTCGAGCTCGTGAACGTGATCACGTCGAAGGAGCCGAGCGAGTCGGCCGGCTCGGGCGCGGACGGCAAGCCGGTGCGATAGACCGGCACCACATCGACGCAGGCGCCGCGCGCCCGCAGCTCCTCGGGCAGCACCTCGCGTGCGACTTCCGCGCGCGCCAGCAGGATCCGCTTTCCGTCGACCTCGCCGAGCGCATGCAGCAGCGCCTCGGCCCGAAACTCGGCCGGCTGCGCCGCCACCAGCACGCCGTGCGCTTCGATCGCGGCCGCGGTGACCGGACCGATGGCGGCTACGCGTACGCCGGCAAGCTGGCGCACATCGCACCGCGCCGCCTTCATCTGATCGAAGAACGAAGCCACGCCGTTCGTGCTCGTCAGCACCAGCCAGTCGTACGTCGCCAAACGATCGAAGACGTCGCGGCCGATCGGCAGCTCGGTCAGCTCGATGGTGGGATACTCGATCACCCAGGCACCGGCGCGCTCGAGCAGGGACGCCAGCGCCCCGGCCTGCGCGCGGGCGCGCGTGACGACGACGCGGCGGCCGAAAAGCGGCAGCCGTTCGTACCAGGCCAGCTCGTCCGCCAGCGCGGCGACCTGGCCGACCACGAAGATCACGGGCGGCCGCTTCAGGTCCTCGCCGGCCTTCGAGCCGATGTCTTTCAGCGTCGCGAGCACGCTCTGCTGCCTCGGCAGCGTGCCCCATCGAATCGCGGCAACCGGCGTAGCGGGGTCCATCCCCGCCGCGATCAGACGCGCCGCGATGTGCTCGATCCGCGTCATGGCCATGAGGAACACCAGCGTACCGCCGCTGCGCGCCAGGAAGTCCCAGTCCGGCTCGAACTCGGGGCGCGTGGAGCCGGGCTGGCCGGTGACGAACGTGACCGACGAGGAATGCTCGCGGTGCGTCAGCGGGATGCCCGCATAGGCGGGCACGGCGATGGCGGAGGTCACGCCCGGAACGATCTCGAAATCGATGCCGGCGGCGCGGCACGCCTGCGCTTCCTCGCCGCCGCGTCCGAAGATGTACGGGTCGCCGCCCTTGAGGCGCACCACGTTCTTCCCCTGCCGTGCCAGAGCGACCAGCATGGCCTCGATCTCTTCCTGCTCGACGCTGGTGCGGCCGTGGCGCTTGCCGACCAGGATCCGCTGCGCCGAGGGCGGCGCATGGTCGAGAAGACGGGCGTTGGCCAGCGAGTCGTAGAGCACGACGTCGGCCTGCTCGAGCACCTCCTTTCCGCGCAGCGTCAGAAGGCCCGGATCGCCGGGCCCGGCGCCGACCAGGTAGACGCGCCCGCTCACGATGGCTCTGCGGCAGCGATGATCTCGGCGGCGCCGCGATCGAAGAAGCCCCGCGCGAGCCGCTCGCCCAGGATCGCGCCGTGCTCGGCGGGGCCGATGGCCTGCTCGCGCAACACGCGCTGTCCGTCGGGCGACGACAGCAGCCCGGTGAGCGTGACGCGCGTGCCGGTGACCTCCGCGAACGCGGCCAGCGGCAGATGGCAGCCGCCGCCGAACGCGCGTGCGAAGGCACGCTCGGCATCGATGGCGGCGTGCGACGGAGGGTGATCGAGCGGGCGCAGCGCAGCGATGGTGGCCTCGTCGTCGGCGCGCGCGGTGATGGCCAGGGCACCCTGCCCCGGCGCCGGTACGAACACCGACGGATCGAGCACGACGCCGTGCGCGGGCGCCAGCGCCAGGCCGAGGCGCGCGATGCCGGCGGCCGCCAGGAACGTTGCCGCGCACTCGCCCGCCAGCAGCTTCTTCACTCGCGTCTCGATGTTGCCGCGCAGCATCCTGACACGCGCTTTCGGGCGGCGCGCGAGCAGCTGGCAGGAGCGCCGCAGGCTGGTGGTGCCGACGAGCACGTCGGCGGGAAGCTCATCGAGCGTGCGCCCGTCGGTGGTCACGAGCAGGTCGCGCGGGTCGGCGCGCTCGAGCACCGCGGCGATGGCGATGCCGGGAGCGAGCTCGGAAGGAACGTCCTTGAGCGAGTGCACGGCGCAGTCGATGCGGCCGTCCAGCAGCGCTTCGTCCAGCTCCTTGATGAACAGGCCCTTGCCGCCCGACTCGCGCAGAGGGCGGTCCTGTATTCGGTCGCCGCTGGTGACGATCTCCACCAGCTCGTAGGAGAGCGAGGCGTCGTGCACGGCCAGGGCGCGCATCGACTGCCGGGTCTGCGTCAGCGCCAGAGGGCTTCGCCGCGTTCCCACTCGCAGCTTCACCGGCTTTCTCCCAGTCCGAACAGACGCCTGACCGCGGTCAGCAGGCGCGACTCCTCGGTCGACGATTCCTCCTGCTTGAGCACGCTGGTGGGATGGTGGAGCAGCTTGTTGACGATGGCCTTGGTCATCTGGTGGATGCGCTCACGGTCTTCCTCGGACAGCGAGCGCATCTTCGCCAGCGTCTTCTCCACTTCGCCGCGCCGGATCGTGTCCGCGTACTCGCGCAGCTCGACGATCGTCGGCACGACGTCGAGCTTCTCGAACCACTGCCAGAACTGCTCGACCTCGCTTTCGACCATCGCCTCGGCGCGCACCGCTTCGCGGCGCCGCTCTCCGAGGTTGTCGTCGATGACGGCACCGAGCTCGTCGATGTCGTAGAGGTAGGCGCCGTCGAGCTGGTTGATCGCCGGCTGGAAGTTGCGCGGCACCGCAAGGTCGATGAAGAACACCGGCTTTCCGCGCCGCTCGCGCAGCGAAGTCCTGACGTCGTCGGCGGTCAGCAGCTCGCCGCCGCCCGCCGAGCCCACCACCAGGTCCGCCAGCGGCAGGTACGTACGGAAGCGCTCGAGCGGAAGCGGCGTAGCCGACAGCTCGCGCGCCAGCTCCACCGCCGTCTCGAAAGTGCGATTGACGACCATGAGCTGCCCGACGCCGGCGGCAAGGAAGTAACGGGCCGCGGTCTCGCCGGTATCGCCCGCGCCGATCAGCATCACGACCTTGCCCTCGAGCGTGTCGAAGATGTGGCGCGCCAGGTCGACGGCTGCCCCGGCCACCGATACCGACCGTGAGGCAATGCCGGTCTCGGTGCGCACGCGCTTGGCGACGGAGAAGCTCTTGTTGAAGACGCGGAACAGCACCGGTCCCACCGCCGCCATCGTGGCGGCCGCGTCGAACTGCTGCTTCATCTGGCCGAGGATCTGCGGCTCGCCCACGACCATGGAGTCCAGGCTGGAGGCCACGCGGAAGACGTGACGAACGGCGTCGCGGCCGCTCATCGCGGCGACGACCTCGGAGTGGCCCTCTGCGATGCCGCCCGACTCCAGCAGCAGCGAGCCGATGCGCGCGGCCGCGCCCTGCGACGACGCCGCGCACACCACGACCTCGATGCGATTGCAGGTGCTGAGCAGAACCGCCTCCTGCACGCCCTCCAGCGAGAGCACGCGCGAGAGAAACGCCGCCGCGTCCTCGCACGCAGCCGCCAGCCTCTCGCGCACCGCCACCGGAGCGTTGTGGTGATTGACGCTGACCACCGTCAGCTCACGACCGGCGGCGCCCTTGTGCGCGGAAGCGCTCAACTACCCGACCTGCCCCAGCCCATGACGCACGCCGATACCGAGGATGTTGACCGCCAGATACGAGACCAGCAGGAAGGAGAAGGCGGCGATGGTCCAGTGCGCGGCACGGCGGCCGCGAAGGTCGCCCAGCATGCGCAGCTGCAGGAGGCCCGCGTAGAGAATCCAGGTCAGCACGGCGAGCACTTCGCGCGGCTCCCAGCTCCAGAAATGGCCCCACGCGTTCATGGACCAGATGCCGCCGGTGACGATGCCGAGCGTCAGCAGCGGGAATCCCCACAGCAGGAAGACGTGGTTGAGGCGGTCGAGCCGCTCCAGCGCCGGCAGGCGCCGGATGAGCGCGCCGCTGCGGTGGGTCTTGAGCAGGTTCTCCTGCAGCAGGTAGATGGCGCTGACGGCGAAGGCCAGAGCGAAGACCGCGTTGCCAAGGAACGCCAGCGTGACGTGCACCGGCAGCCACGGGCTTCGCAGCCCCTGCGGCAGCGCCGCATCGCTGGCGCCCACCAGCGCGTCGCCGAGGACGGCGATGAAGGCCAGCGGCGCGACCAGCGCGCCGGCCGCCGCCAGCGGCAGACGCGACTGCAGCGCAAGGTACAGCCCCACCAGCAGCCAGGCGAAAAAGGAGAACCCGCCGGCGAAGCTCGCGACAGGCGGAGCGCCGCCGACCATGAACGCGCGCAGCAGATCGAACGTGTGCATGGCAAAGCCGGCGGCCAGCAGCCATGGCGCCAGCCGCGTGCCGGCTGCCTCGGGCGAGGCGATAGCGCGCGAGAAGCTGAACGACGCGGTCACGTAGCAGAGGGCCGCCAACAGAAGCATCAGGCTGTGCACGGGTCGACCTCGCTCATCGTCTCCCTCGTCGTTGCGCTCTGGCCATCATCGAGAGGCTCGGCCGCAGCGCGCGTGGCCGCCTCCGCCACGAGCGCCTCCGCTTCCGCGCTGCGGCCCTCGCGCAGGAGCTGCACGAGCCCGCGCTCCAACACGCTTCGCAGCGCGGTGGCGCGCTGCGCCTGCGAGGACGGCGTCGCTCGCAGCAGCGTTCGCATGTGGGCGAGGAGCTCGGCCGCCCGTCCGTACTCTTCGCCGACCGTTTCGGCGACGGCGTCTCGCGCACGCGCGGCCAGCGCGGGACTGGCGCCGCCGCTGGAGACGGCCACGCACAGCGTCCCGCGCCGCAGCACGGCGGCGCTGGAAAAATCCCCGGCTTCGGCGTCGTCGGCCCGGCAAAGCAGTGCGCCGCCGGCGTGGGCATCCGACTCGATCTCCGCCTGAGCCTCCGGCGAGGAAGTGCAGGCAAAGACGAGGAGCGCGCCGCGTGTGTCGTGCTTCTGGAAGTTGCGGGCAAGAATGCGAACGTTGTCGGCGCGTGCGGCAAGTGCGCGAAGGTTCGCGCAGGGCTCGGCATCGATGACCGTGACCAGCGCGCCCGCCTGCGCCAACGCCTCGGCCTTGGCCAGCCCGACGCTGCCGGCCCCCACCACGACACAGCGCTTGCCCTGGAGACGGAGAAAGACGGGGAACAAATGCACGACGGCCCGACGTATAGCACGCCGGGCCGTCGTTTCCGAAGGAGGCTTCGGTGGTTAGAGCGGAACCTTGATGGTCTGCCCGACTTTGACCTTGGAGGGATCGCTGATGCGGTTGATCTTCTTGATCGTGTCGACCGAGGTGCCGTACTGCCGTGCGATCGCCGACAGCGTCTGCCCCGGCTTGACCTTGTGCATGCCGTAATCGGCCGCCTTGGCTGCGGCCTTCGATGCCGTCGAGGTCGCGCTGCCGGTCGGCAGCTTGATCGTGCTGCCGACCTTGAGGTTGTCGGTGCCGGGGTTGAGACGCCTGAGCGTCTCCACCGAGGTGTCGTTGGCCTTGGCCACGCTCCAGAGAGTGTCGCCGCTCTTGACCTTGTAGCTGCCGGTGGCCGGCGCCGACGAGGCGATCTGCGTGGCGCTCGCCTTCACCTTCAGCTCCTGGCCCTGGCGGACCCTGGCGGCACTCTTGATGCCGTTGATGCGCATCAGCTCGGGCACCGTCGTCTTGTACATCGCCGCGATCTGCGTGAGCGTCTGACCGCGACCGACCTTGTGCGTGGTCGTCAGCACCGCATCCTCGTCTGCGCTCTTCTTGGCGGCCGTTTCGACCGGTCGGGGCTCGGTGGCCTCGTCGCTGCTCTTGGCGACGACGGCCGCCGGCATCGCGGCAACAGCCGTCTTGGCAGCCAGAACCGTTGCCGATGCAGCACCTGCGGGCTCGGCCGCGGAGGGCTTGGCCGGCGCGCTCGCCGCCGCCGGGACCGCAGCAGCAGCGGCTGCCGCAGCCTTGGCGTCTTCGACGTCCTTGGCCGCGGCCTTGGCGGCCTCGACCGCTTGGCTGGTCTTGCTCGACGAAGCCACCACCGCCGGCTCGACCTCGATGACCTTGGGCCCGCCCGGAATCTTCAGCGTCTGCCCGACCTTGACCGACTTGCTGCTCTTGAGCCCGTTGAGCTTCTGCAGCGAGGACACCGAGGTGCCGTAGCGGCTGGCGATCTGCGAGAGTGTCTGGCCGCGCGAAACCTTGTGCGTGCGGGTGCCCGAGGACGCGACCATCGTCGGGGCCGTGCTGCGATCCAGGCGCGCGTACGCGACGGCGAAGTCATTGCGCGCGCCGCGCGGCAGATTCAGCCGATAGCCCTTGGGCACGCGCGCACCGCCCTTGACGACGCGGTCGCCGAGCGCCGGGTTCATCGCTGCCAGATCCTCGACCGACACGCCGGCCGCCCGCGCCAGGTCCTTCAGCGACGTGTGCGCGTCGATGACGAAATCGTCGGGCATGTAGGTGTCGACGGCGATGACGCCGCAGATCTCCGGCGCGCGCTCGAGCGAGTCGTGGGCAGCGAGGAACTCGGCGTAGAAGTTGCGCGAGGCAAAGCCGAAGGTCTTGCCCTTGTAGTGACGGGCGATGACGCCGAAGTGCGTCGTCCCCATCGTCTTGACCGCATTGGCCACGCCGCCGAGGCCATGGTTGTAGGAGGTGATGGCCAGCGGCCAGGAACCCAGGGCGTCATAGCTCTTGCGCAGGTAGCGCGCAGCGCCTTCGGTGGCGCGGACCGGGTCGCGACGATCGTCGTAGAGGTCGTTGACCTCCATGTAGAGGCGGCCGGTGCTGGGCATGAACTGCCAGATGCCGGCGGCGCCGACGCTGGAGCGGGCGCCGATCTGGTAGCCGGACTCCACCAACGGCAGCGCGACGAGCTCTTCGGGCACGCCCTGGCTGCGCAGGATGGACTTCATCATCGGCATGTAGGCGGCGGCGCGCTTGTAGGCGTCGCAGAACTTGTCGCCGAGGCCGCGCTGGGAGCGGATCTGAGAGGCCAGCGTCTTGGCGTAGACCGGCTCGTGCCCGATCTTGGCGATGGCCTTGACGATGTTCTTTTCTTCCTCGGTGCGGGCGTGGCCCTCGCCGATCCGGTTGAGCATCGCTTCGATGCGCTCACCCTCGGCCTTGCGGCGGGCCGTGATGGCGGCATCCTGCTGGGGATATGGCAGGCGCGTGACGATGTCTTCGACCGACAGGACCGAGTACACCAGGTCCAGGTGCTCGACGTCGTGGAAGGCGATCTGCTTGCTCGTCCACTTCGTGAAGACGTTGCGCCAGAAGGCGACGTTGGATTCCAGCTCCTTGTATCTCGGGAAGTGCGAGCTGCCGGGAGTCGACCCCGGAGCCGCCGTCGCTGGAGCGATCGAACAAACCGACAAAGCCACCGCCGCCGCCGCAGCCGCCACTGCCCCACCAAATTTCCGCATTCCGAAGGACCTCCTGAAGGCGATAGGCGGTCATGGTACCAAACCGACCACCGGCCTTCTAATCAAAAAGGCTCATTTTCCTGCCCATTTACTCACCACCGGTGCGTTACTCGCCGTATTTTCCGCATCCTCCTGCCGCACTGCCCCAAGCTTGGTGGGCGATGTGTTTCAAATCGGGATCGAGTCGGCACCAGGAAACCTCGATCCGCGCATGGCCACCGACGCCAACGCCTCCCGGATCGCCGGACTCGTCTTCTGCTCCCTCGTCGAAGCCGATGAGAGCGGCGGCTATCGGCCTTCCTTGGCGGAGTCATGGTCGCGCCTGGACGATCAGACCTATGAGTTTCGGCTCCGCGCTGGGGCGTTTTTCCACGACGGCACGCCGGTAACCGCCGACGACGTCGTGGCTACGTATCGATCGGTGCTCGACGGCGCGGTGGCCTCGCCGAAACGGGCGGCGATGTCTTCGATCGGAACGGTCGAAAGCGATGGCATCGATGTGGTGCGGATGCGTCTGACGCAGCGCTCCGCGGCGGTGCTCGAGGCGGCCGGGCTCGGCATCCTGCCTCGAGCGCTGGCCGGCCGTTCAAATTTGAACGCGCGCGAGCTCGTTGGCTGCGGTCCCTATCGCATCCTCGCCGTCGATGAAGATCAGGGCGTCCAGCTCGAAGCCTTCCCGGGCTGGTACGGCGGCACGCCCGCTCTCGCCTCGCTTCGATTCCGCGTGGTGCCCGATTCCATCATGCGCGTCCTGGAGCTGCGCTACGGCAGCCTTCACCTGGTGCAGAACGCGCTGGAGCCGGACGCGGTGGCGTATCTTGCCGAGCACGAGCCCTCGCTGCGCGTGCTGCTCGGCCCGTACGACGCCGTGCAGTATCTGAGTTTTCGACACGACCACCCGGCCCTGCGCGACCTGCGCGTGCGGCGGGCGATCGCGCATGCCGTCGATGGCAAGGCCATCGTCACGCACGTGCTGCGAGGACAGGCCCGCGTGGCCACAGGGCTGCTGCCGCCGCATCACTGGGCGTTCCATGGCAACGTCCGCACCTACGATCACGATCCGTCTCTGGCGCGCGCGCTTCTCGACAGCGCAGGGATTCGGGACGCCGACGGTGATGGTCCGCAGCCGCGCCTTCGCCTGCGCTACCGTACGAGCACCGTCGAGCTTCGCCGCCGGATCGGCGAGGTGCTGGCGGCGCAGCTCGCCGAGGTCGGCATCGAGCTGGAGGTGCAGAGTCATGAATGGGGAACGTTCTTCGAGGACGTTCGCCGGGGCGATTTCGACCTGCACTCGCTGGCGTGGATCGGCATCCGCGATCCCGACCTGTTCCGCCTAGCGTTCCATTCGAAGATGACGCCGCCTGCGGGCAGCAATCGCGGCCGCTTCGCCGACCGCGTCGTCGACAGGCTCAGCGAGCGCGGCCAGAGCACGCTCGACCCTGCTCGACGGAGGCGCATCTACGCGCGTCTGCAAAGGCGCACGGCGCGCCTGCTGCCGTACGTGATGCTCTGGTGGCCGAACAACGTCGTGGTCGCGTCGGCGCGCCTCGACGGATTCACGCCGCATCCGACGGGCGATCTCACCGGTCTGGCGCGGGCGCGGATGCGGCCATGATGGCCTGGCTCACCGGCCGTGCAGCGCGCAGCTGGCTCACTCGCTCTGGCAGTCCGCGCTGCAGCCGTCGCCGTCCTCGACGTTGCCGTCGTCGCACGTTTCGTACTGGTCGATCTCGGAGTTGCCGCAGACCGGACATCCGCTGAGCGAGGCGTCAACCGACACTTGCGCCGCCGGCATCACTTGCCCGAGCAGAACCGGAGGCTTGGCGGCGTCGCGGTGGACGATGCGGGTTGAGCTTTCGGCCTTGTTGAGAATCTTCGTCTCCGGTCCAGCGTACATGCTCTCACCGATGTAGAAGTTCGTGTAGCCCTTGTCCTCGTACTGCTGCCCGAACCGGCCGTCGAGCGTCGCCCGCTCCTGCAGGCGCACACGGCACGCATCGAGCTCGATCTGACCTCCATACTCGGTCCCGCCCGTGACGAGGTCACCAGTGACGATGACGTTTTCTGCATCGATGCGCAGCAGGCCGCCGTTGCCGCTCGGGTATCCGTAAGATCGCCCGATGCCGCGCGCGTCGAGCCTGCCGTCGATGGTGACGTTGCGCCCGTACAGCGCAATCGGGCCCGCTACGCTCGCGGAGGTGGTGGTCATCAGCCCTCCTTCCGCGATGCGGATGTCTCCGTCGGCGTAGACCGGAATGCGCAGGCCGTAGCCTCCCGAGCCGATGCCGCGGCTGGTGACGATGCCGTGGATGTCGACGTCGCCGCCGGCCTCGAAGTACCAGTTGGCGGAGAACGGAAGATCGTCGGTGTTGCCGCGGCTCGGGCCGCTGTCGCCGAGCAGCGCCACCTTGGGCCCCAGCACCAGGTCGCGGCCGGAGAAAAGGAAGCCGTAGCCGCCCGGCCCTGCATAGGTTCCTCCGTAGTATCGGCTGCGCTCACTTCCGCCGGTGATGTTCAGACGGGTGCCGCCCGCTCCCGGCGCATCGATGATGAGGAGGTCGCGGCCGGCGGTAAGCTCGAGCGTCCCGCCGATCCAGTCCTCATTCTTCGGCCCCTGAGCGAAGATGGCAGCGCCGATGGCGACGTCCTGCCCAGATTCGATGTCGATCTCGGCGGCTCCGCCCACGGCGCGGACGCGATTGCGAAGGGTGATGTTGCCCGGCGCGCGCAGCACCAGGCTGCCGCTCAGGCCGGTCCCGCCGTAGTCGTCGTTGCGGCCCGCACTGATGTCGATGGGCCCGGCCACGTCGATGACGCCCATTCCGGACACGACCTCCACGGCGCCGCCGTAGCCTTCGGGCGCAATGCCCCTGGCACGAATGCTCCCCTCCAGGAGCACGTCTCCCGCCGCGCGCAGCATGATGCTGGGTGAAGCGCCAGAAAGGCGCCCAGACAGGAAGATGTTGCCGCTTCCCTGCGTGCACGTTCCCTGGCTCGCGGCGGCGCAGGAAGCGTCGTCCAGACACGGTGTCGAGGGCGAGAGCGAGCATCCGCGGCGAGCGGCGATGGCGACGCTGCCGGTACCGTCGGCCGGCCGCACCACCATCCACTGATCGCTCGGGTCCACCACGCTCTCGAAGGTGCCGCAGGCAAGTTCGAGGCTACCGACGAAACCGCCGGTGCCGCTCACTCGCACGGTGCGCAATCCGAAATCCAGTGGAGCGCTCGTGTCCACCTCGTACGTGCCGGTCACCAGGCACGGATCGGCGCTCGCTGGACAGATCTCCTCGGGCGATGTCACCACGGCCGCGTACGCGGCAACGACCCCAGCCAGTTGCGTGCAGATCGCCAGAAACATCGACCATGTGATCATCGAGGAACCTCTCGGGGCGACATGCGTATACGGTCGGAGCCGTCGACTCGGGCCGCGTGCGTGCACGAGCCGCGCACCAATACGCCGTCGCGGCCGTTGTCGCGGGCCGATGCGGCAGCCAGATCGTTGTCGGCACCATCGACGATGATGCCGCTGCGCGCATTTCGCACAGCAATCGCGTCCACCGCCATGCCGCGCGTGAACAGGCGAATTCCGTTCTGTCCGTTCTCTTCGCTGCGCACGCCGACCAGGCGCCCACCGGTGCCTCGCAGGTACAGGCCATCACCGCGATTGTGTCTGGCCACCACGTCCTCGAGCAGAGTTCCGGCAATGCGGAGCCTTGCACCTTCGAACCGATTGTCGCGTAGCTCGAGGCGGCTGACGCGCGCAACGCGGTTGCCCGCGTCGGCGCGCAGGCCGGTGCCAAAGCCTGCAATCGTGCCGTGCGCGCCGGCCGGTGCGCCGACGATGGCAGCACCGTGCGAGCCGCCGTACACGACGCGCACGCCAGCGCCGCTGCCGCTGCCGCGGATCATCTGTCCGCCCAGGTCCAGCTGGATGGATTCCGCCAGCTCACCGGCGCGAATGATCAGACCGTCGATGGGACAGACAGAGGCTACGACCGGGTCGGTCGCGAGAAGACGCGCATCGGTGACTACGGTGTCGCCGCAGGCGCAGGCGACGCGTCCCTGCGGGAGCTCGTCCCCGCACGCCGCCGCCGAAGCGGAAGCCGGAACGGCAGTGAGAACCAGCATGAGGCACCACCGTAGCGCCGGTCCCCCGATCGTCATGGCGCGGACCATAGTGTCCGCGCCAAGGTTGCGTCAATCGGAGACGCTCGCTCGTCGGCGCAGACGCCGTCGTGGCGCACCCATGGCAGCGCCCAAGAACGCGCTCCGGCGCCGCCATCGCTCTGCGACGATCCTCGCCCGGGACGATCGCGCTCGTGGTTGCGTGCAATTGGTGCATCCATCGTCACAATGGTTACGCAGGACGAGCGATGATCTGGCCCACACGAAAGGATCGCCCCGGCCGGGACGCTGCGCCCCGCCGCCCACCGCTGTGGCAGAAAAGCGCACCGCCGCAGCAGCAGCGCGCAGCCGCGCCGGCCATGCCGCCGCGCAACACCTGGCTGACTTTCGTCGCGATCCTGCTCGTCAACTACCTGCTCATGCGCTTCCTGCTGCCGGGGCCGGGCGACCCCGTCACCGTGCCGTACACGGCGTTCAAGGAGCAGGTGCTGGCGCGAAACGTCGCTTCCATCTACAGCCAGGGCGCGAGCATCGAGGGTCGCTTCGTTGCTCCCATCACGTGGCCGCCCCCGAGCGACGAGGCCACGGCGCAGATCAACCCCGAGGCCGGCGCCGCCGACAGGCCGGACGCCGGCGCCGCAGAGGCCGTCGAGCCCGAGGCCGGTGCTGCAGGGCGCGCGCAGCCGCGGCAGTTCGAGACATTCGAGACGACTCTGCCGGTGTTCGTCGACCCGGGCCTGGAGGGGCTCCTCATCGAGCACGGCGTCGAGATCAGTGCCGTTCCGATCCAGGACGGGAGCGGGTGGACGACGCTGCTGTTGGGGTTTGGCCCGGCCCTTCTCATCATCGGCTTCTACGTCTGGATGTACCGGCGCGCTGCCGGACAGGCCGGCGGCTTTGGCTCGCTCATGGGAATCGGCGCGAGCAAGGCGCGGCGCTACGATCAGGAGACCAGCGCAAGAGTCACGTTCGAGGACGTCGCCGGAATCGACGAGGCCGAGAACGAGCTCGTCGAGATCGTCGACTTCCTCAAGGAGCCCGACAAGTACACGCGCCTCGGCGGCAGTGCGCCCAAGGGAGTGCTGCTGGTGGGAGCGCCGGGTACGGGCAAGACACTTTTGGCGCGTGCAGTGGCCGGCGAGGCCGACGTTCCTTTCTTCTCGATGTCGGCCGCCGAGTTCGTCGAGATGATCGTGGGCGTCGGCGCGGCGCGCGTGCGCGACCTCTTCCGGCAGGCGCGCGAGAACGCGCCCGCCATCATTTTCATCGACGAGATCGATTCCATTGGCCGCGCGCGCGGCGCCGTTGCCATCGGCGGATCGACCGAGCAGGAGCAGACGCTCAACCAGATCCTCACCGAGATGGACGGCTTCTCCGGCCGCGAGGGCGTCATCGTGCTGGCGGCGACGAATCAGCCCGATCTTCTCGACAAGGCGCTGCTGCGGCCGGGCCGCTTCGACCGGCGCGTCGTCGTCAATCTGCCCGACAAGAACGGCCGGCAAGCCATCCTGAAGGTGCACACGCGAAAGGTGCCGCTGGCGTCCGATGTGCGCCTCGATGAGCTGGCCGCCGCCACTCCCGGCCTGTCGGGCGCCGATCTTCGCAACCTCGTCAACGAAAGCGCCCTGCTGGCGGCGCGGCGCAACCAGAGCGAGGTGCGGCAGAAGGATTTCCTGGACGCGCTCGAGAAGATCGTGCTCGGCCCGGAGCGGCCGCTGCTGCTCAGCCGCGAGGATCGCGAGCGCATCGCCTATCACGAGAGCGGCCACGCGATTCTGGGCCTGGTGGTGCCGGGAGCCGACCCGGTTCATCGCGTCAGCATCGTGCCGCGCGGGCAGGCGCTCGGCGTGACCTACCAGCGTCCGGAGTCGGACCGCTACAACTATCCGGAGGCGTACCTGCGGGCGCGCATCATCGGCATGCTCGGCGGCCGCGCGGCCGAAGAAATCGTCTACGGCACGCGCACGACCGGTGCGGAGAACGACATCGAGCAGGCTACGGCTCTGGCGCGCAGCATGGTCACGCGCTGGGGCATGAGCGATGCCGTGGGCCTGGTGCAGCTCGCGCCGCGGGTCAATCCGTTCCTGGGGACGCAGGACATGGCGGGACCGCGGCCGTTCAGCGACGAGACGGCGCGTCTGATCGACACCGAGGTGCAGCGCATCATCGGCGATTGCCACGACCAGGCACGCTCGCTGCTCACGCGCCACCGCAGGGAGCTGGAGGCGCTGGTCGAAGCGCTTCTCGAGCACGAGACGCTCGACGAGCAGCAGATCCTGGACGTGACCGGGCTTCCTCCGGCGCCGGCCCTGGAGAGCAGCCGCGTGGCGGCGGCCGATCGAAAGAGCGCGGCCGGCGGCGTGTAAGAGATGCAGGGACGAAAAGCCTACGCCGGCGCGCGCTCCAGCCGAACCGGAATGCCGTTGAACATCGTCGTTCCGGTGGCGACGTCGTAGGCGCGGTCGTCGGTCAGGAGGTTCGTGTTGACGCCGGCGTGCTCGGCGGCCACCGAGAGCCTGGCCCCCGGCGCATCGTGGCCCCAGCCGTGCGGCAGGCTGACGACGCCGGGCATGAGGTCGTCGGTGACCTCCACCGGCACCAGCACCCCGCCGGTTCGGCTGGTGAGGCGGACGCGATCGCCGCTGGCGACGCCGACGCGTGCCGCATCGCGCGACGACATCTGCAACGTGCACCGATCGCGCCCCTTCACCAGCGCGCGCACGTTGTGCATGAACGAATTGCACGAGCGCAGATCGCGCCGCCCGATCAGGACGAGATCGGGACGCGGCGCCGCCATGGCGGCGCGCAGGCGCGAAAGATCCGCGAGCATCGGCTCCGGCGCCAGCTCGATCTTGCCGCTGACGGTGTTGATGACGTCGGCGAGGTGCGGCTTGAGCGCGCCGAGGTCGATGCCGTGGGGATGCTCGCGCACCTTCTGCAGCGTCAGCCCGCCCGGCTTTCTGCCAAAGCCGTCGCCGTACGGGCCCACGCGCAGCAGCATGTCCAGGATCCGCTCGGGCCCCTGCCCTGCTCCTACCTTCTCGATGATCTCCTCCTCTGTCAGGCCGGGATAACGTCCGCTCTCGGCGACCGCCTGCGCGTACTGTCGCAGCACGAAGTCGTCCATCATCTGCAGCGGCGCCCCGCCCATGCCGAGAAGATGCGCGGACAGCGTCAGCAGGATCTGCCAGCTCTGCTGCGCGCCTTGCGGCGGCGGCACTGCCTCCGAATACCACTTGGCGACGTCGCGCACCGAGAGCAGGTACAGCGCCAGCTCGTATCCGGAGTGCTCGACATACGACGGCGGCGGCAGGATGACGTTGGCCAGGCGCGTGGTCTCGTTGATGTAGAAGTCGATGCACACCAGGTAATCGAGGCCCGCGAAGGCCTCGGTCAGCCGCGCCGAATTGGCTGCGCTGACGGTGGCGTTGGTCGCGAGCAGGATCATCGCCCGCACCTGCCCCGGCCCCGGCGTCAGCATCTCCTCGCACATCGCGTTGGACGGAATGAGGCCTGCGACCTCGGGCTGACCGCTGACGCGGCTTCGCCAGCGCGCGATCTCGAAGCCCTTGCCGCGTGGCAGCGCGGCATCCACGGGCGCGGCCGGCGTCGTGAACATGACGCCTCCTTCGCGGTCGAGATTTCCCGACAGGATGTTGACGAGATCGCAGCCCCAGCTCGCAAGCAGGCCGAACTCCTGTACGCAGGTGCCGAGGCGACCGTAGCACGCCGCGCTCGGCGCGGCGCAGAACTCGCGCGCGAGCCGGCGGATGTCATCGGCGCTGATTCCGCAGTAGTCGGCGACGGCTTCGGGCGGGAACCCGGAGGCGACGGCGCGCACTTCTGCAAGCCCTTCGACCATTCCCTCCGCACGCTGCAGTCGCACGAGCCCCTCGGCGAACATCACGTGCACGAGGGACAGCAGGAAGGCGGCATCGGCGCCTGGCCGGATGAAATGATGCTCGTCGGCGATGCGCGCCGTCTCGGTGCGGCGCGGATCGATCACCACGATCCTGCCGCCGCGCCCCTGCACTTCCTCCAGGCGCCGCGGCATGTCGGGCGTGGTCATGAGGCTTCCGTGCGACACGATCGGGTTGGCGCCGACGATGAGGAGATAGCTGGTGCGGTCGATGTCGGGAACCGGCACGCCCAGCGGAAACTGGCGGCCGAACATCAGCCCCGTCTGCACGATCTTCGGCAGCGTGTCGATGGCGGCCGAGTTGAACAGGTTCTTCGAACCCAGCGCGCGTGCCAGCACCGGGCGATACAGAACCGAGCCCAGGTCGTGCACGACAGGATTGCCGGTGTACATGCCGATGGCGTCGTTGCCGTGCTCGTCGCGCACGGCGAGCAGGTTGCGCGCGACGTCGGCGTAGGCCTCTTCCCAGGAGATCTCCTCCCATCCCTCCCCGACCCGGCGGACGGGACGGCGCAGGCGGTCGGGATCCTCGTAGAGACCTTTCAGGCCGTACGCTTTCGGGCAGATGTAGCCGCGCGAGAAAGGGTCGCGATCATCGCCGCGCACGGTGACGATGCGGTCCTCCTCGATCTCGAGGCTTACGCCGCAGGTCGCTTCGCAAAAGGGACAGGTCCGTTGGGCAGTGCGGGCCATGGCCGGAGCCTCCGCGTGGCGACGGATCGTTCGGACGTCGCCATCTGCAGGCAACTGTAGTGGCGGCGCTCGCTGCCGGCCATGGCCAATCCCGGCGCCGTCGCGCAGGCCACTACGAGGCTCGTCGGCCGTGGCTCAGCGTGCTCGGCGAAGCCGTCCGACGATGCAACGCGCATAGCGCGATGCACATTCGGCCGCTTGGACCGCGCCTAGCGAACCGGCTCCTCCCGGAGCGGAGGCGGCAAGCGCACCAGTCGGACTTTCGGGGGGCAACGATGGACGGAACGGGGAACCAGTCTCTGCTCCACGCGCATTTCGCCACTGGCTTGAGCGGCCCCGGCGGGCAATAACCGGCCTGCTCAACGGAACATCGGGTCAGGCGCGCTCTTCCGGCTCTCGCTGCCGGCACGACAGCCTGGGCCGCTGGTCGTCCGTGACTGGAGGGGCCCCATGAAACTCGATGTTCGCAGCGCGGGCCGCGGCCTTGGCCGCCGTCTGCTCATGTCTGCCGCGCTCGCTTTCGCCTCGGCGCTGCTGCCTGCTGCCGCCGGCGCCGAAGTGACGCTCGGCGGCTGGATGGCCCACAGCCCCGACGACATCGACACGGGCAACATCCCGGGCCTGCTCGGCTTCAGCGGCGACAACGTGGTGCAGACGGCGACGATGCCGTTCAGCATCAGCATCAACGGCACCAGCTACAACACGGTCGCGATCTCGACCAACGGCTGGCTCGAGTTCGGCGGCAACACGTCGCCCGACAGCGACCCGACCAACGACTGCCTTCCAACCAGCGCGCACACCAATCCCTTCCTGGCGGCGTTCTGGGACGACATGCAGACGGCGAGCACCAGCGAGGTGCAGTACGGGACCGTCGGCAGCACCGGCAACCGGACGTTCCTGGTCGACTTCTTCCTGGACACCAAGACCAGCAGCGACGATGGCGGTGACGACGTCAGGATGCAGGTGCAGATCCACGAGCGCTCCAGCCTGATCTCGGTAAAGTACACCGACACGCAGCCGCTGTCGGGAGGACAGACGGCAACGATCGGCTTTCAGACCTCCACTGCCGTCTCCGGCTCCTATCCCGTCGGCTGCAACGCGCGCATCCTCGACGACAACCACGTCGGCGAAGGCTGGTCGATCGACGTGCGCAACACCGGCCTGCTGACGCTGGCCGGCTCGATGGCGATGAGCTCGGACGACATCAGCGGCTTCACCACGCTCTCCGGCGACGATGCCACCGCCACGCCCACCCTTCCCTTCAGCGTCAACATCGAAGGGACCAGCTACAGCACGATGACGATCTCGACCAACGGCTGGATCGAGTTCGGCGGCAACACCTCGGGCGACAGCGATCCCACCAACAACTGCCTGCCGTCGTCCGTGCACACCAACCCGCTGCTGGCCGTGTACTGGGACGACATGCGCACGGTCAACCAGAACATCCGTTACGGCGTGACCGGCACCAGTCCCAACCGCGTCTACGTCGTCGACTTCGTGCTCGACGACGTCGATGCAAGCGACGACGGCGCCGACGACGTGGAGGCGCAGGTCCAGATCCACGAACGCAGCAGCATGATCAGCGTGCGCTACCGCCTGGCGCAGCACCTGACCAACGGCCAGGGCGCGACCATCGGTTTTCAGGGCGACGGCGGCTCCTCGGCCGTCGGTTATCCGCTCACCTGCAACGGCCGCATCCTGGACGACAACCAGATCGACAAGGAGTGGTTCTCGGTGCACCCGAAGAGTCTCGGCGCGATGTCGCTGCACGGCGCCATGGCGTTCTCCACCGACGACCTCAACGTGGGCAACTTCGCCGATATGCAGACGCTGTCGGGCAATGACGCCACGGCGACGGTGGACATGGAGTTCTCCATCACCATCGACGGCGTCGCCTACAACACCGTGACTCTGTCCACCAACGGCTGGATGGAGTTCGGCGGCAATACCTCGGGCAGCAGCGATCCGACCAACGACTGCCTGCCGACCTCGGCGCACACCAATCCCTTCCTGGCCGCCTACTGGAACGACATGCAGACGGTGACCAATGGCGTTCGCTACGGCACGCTCGGCCAGGGCACCAACCAGGTCTTCATCGCCGACTTCTCGCTCGACATGGTCACGAGCAGCGACGACAGCATCGACGACCTCGGCGTGCAGGTGCAGGTGCACCAGCGATCCGGAACCATCACCGTCAAATACCGCACCGTCCAGCCGAGCAGCGGCGGCCAGGGCACGACCATCGGCTTCCAGGGTGCCGGCGGCGCCTCGGCCACCGCCTCTCCGCTGACCTGCAACGGCAAGATCCTCGACGACAACGTCGACGGCGAGAGCTGGTCGGTGGCGCCGCTGCCCGTGTGCGACAACGGCATCGTCGAGACCAAGGAGTCATGCGACACCGGCGCGGCCAACGGCACGGGCAGCTCGTGCTGCACGAGCACGTGCGGCTTCGTCGCCGCTGCCACGCTCTGCCGCACCGGCTCGGGCGACTCGTGCGATCCGAACGAAGCGTGCACGGGCAGCTCGGGCACCTGCCCCACCGACGTTTTCGCGTCCTCCAGCACGGTCTGCCGCAGCGGCTCGGGCGACCTGTGCGATCCGGACGAGACGTGCACCGGCGTTGCCGGTCAGACCTGCCCCGCCAACACGGTGGCCGCCTCCGGCACGCTTTGCCGCGCGGGCTCCGGCGACATGTGCGACCCCGACGAGACGTGCACCGGTCAGGTCGGAGCGACCTGTCCGGCCAACGTCGTGCTGAGCGCCGCCACCGAGTGCCGCGCCGGCGGCGGAGCGTGCGACGTCGCCGAGAGCTGCACCGGCACCGCCAATCAGCCGTGTCCCGCCGACGCGTTCGTGCCGGCACAGACGAGCGTGTGCCGCACGGGCTCGGGCGACCTGTGCGATCCCGAGGAGCTCTGCAGCGGGAGCTCGGCCGACTGCCCCGGCGACGTCGTGGCGTCACCGGGCACCACGTGTCGCGCCGGCTCCGGCGACATCTGCGATCCGGATGAGCAGTGTACGGGAACGGCCGGCGCCTCCTGCCCGGCCGATACGATCTCCAGCGCGGCGACGATCTGTCGCACCGGCTCCGGCGACGTGTGCGACCCCGACGAGACCTGCACCGGCAGCGCCGGGCAGGCGTGTCCAAGCGACGTCGTCGCCTCCACCGACACGCAATGCCGGGCGCCAGCCGATCTGTGCGATGCCGCCGAGACCTGCACCGGCAGTGCCGGCCAGGGCTGCCCCAGCGATGCGCCGGCACAAGAAGGGACCTCGTGCCGCGGTGTTGCCAGCGACTGCGACGACGAAGAAACCTGCGACGGCAGCTCCTTCTCCTGTCCGGCCGATGAGCCTGCAGAGCAAGGGACGACGTGCCGCGTGGCCGCCGGCATCTGCGACGCCGACGAAACCTGCGACGGCACTTCGTTTGAATGCCCGCAGGATGCACCGGCCGCAGCCGGCAAGCCCTGTCGCGAAGCGGCCGGCGCCTGCGACGCCGCCGACACGTGCGACGGCCAGGGCTTCGACTGCATCGACGGCGTTCAGCCGAGCGACGTCCCCTGCCGCGCGGCCGCCGGCGCCTGCGACGCGGTCGACTACTGCGACGGCGGCGGAATCGACTGTCCTGCCGACGCCAAGAGCAGCGCCGTCTGCCGTTCGGCCGCGCACTCGTGCGACGTCGCCGAGAGCTGCGACGGCGTCTCCGACGCCTGTCCCTCCGACGGCCTGCACGGCGACGGCACCGCGTGCAGCGACGGAGACACCTGCACCATCGAAGAGACGTGCCTGTCGGGAGTGTGCCAGGGCGGCCTGCAGGAGCCCGACAACTGCCAGGACGGCTTCCTGTGCTACAAGGCCAAGAACCCGCCCTTCGAGCCTGCCGAAGCGATCGTCATGGACGACGTCTACGACGGGCTGCGTTTCTTCGATCTCTACAAGCCGGGGCCGCTGTGCTCACCGAGCGAGATCGACGAGGAGGCGATCATCGATCCCTCCACGTTCCTGCGTGGCTATTCCATCGACGAGACCTACTCATCGTTCACGCATGCACGGCGCACGGGCCTCGTCTTCACCAACGACCTCGGAATGATCCAGCTCGATACGATCTCGCCGGCGATGCTGATGGCGCCGGCGGCCGTCGATTCCTCGTCACCGCCGGCGGCGCCGCCGTTCGGCAGCCACGACGTCGATCACTTCAAGTGCTACAAAGTCGCAGTCACCAAGGGCACCGCCGGAATCACCAAGGGAACGCAGCTTGCGGTTCGCGACGAGCTGTCGCCTTCGGCGCCCGATCGCGTTTTGGACATCAAGAAGCCGAAGTTCGTGTGCTCGCCCGTGGACCTGGCCGGCGCCGGCATCAAGAACGAGCACGGCTATCTCGTGTGCTATGGAGCCAAGACTGCCAAGGGCGAGCCCAGGCACGAGGTGCTGGCGGTGCATGCCACCGACGCGTATGGACGAGGCCGCACCGAGGTCGGCAAGGAATCGGTCGTATGCCTGCCGTCGGAGGTCGTGCCGGATGCCGGCCCGGCGGTCGGCCGATAGATCAGGTCCCTGCACCGAACAGGCTCGGACGGCGCGTGCCCGGCGCTTTCGATGGAACGTCGGGCACGGCCGGCGAACCACGCGCCTTTCTAGCGGTCGACGAGGTCGGCCAGCGTCATCCCCTCCATCGATTGCTCGCGCGCGCCGTAGAGGCGCGAGAGCAGATCGCGGACTCGCGAGTCGACCTTGCGGCGGTCGGCGCTCTTCTCGCCGCGCAGCGCGGCCAGCACGCGGGTGACGCGGATGCTGCCCGGCGACAGCGACAGGAACACGCGCGCCTGCTCCTCGCCGCCCAGATGCACGAGCCCGGCATCCGACAGCGTGCAGACCATTTCGTTGATGTCGCGCACCGGTACGTCCAGCGCGGCCGACAGGCTCTCCAGCGTCGGCACCGGCCGCTTCTCGTAGGCCGCCGCCGCCATCTCGGTCACCAGCGCCAGCGCCAGCGTCTCGCGCTCGGCGATGCTGAGGTCCTTGTTGCGGCGCTGGCGGCTCAGCGCCGTCAGGTTCTGCACCGTGGCCGATACTTCGGCGCCCGCCAGCACGATCGTCCAGCTCGTGTACATCCACACCATCAGGACGGGCAGCTGCGCCAGGGTTCCGTAGATGGCGTTGTAGTTGGCCATGCCGAACTGGAACGCCAGATACGCCGACTGCGTGAGCTGCCAGCCGATGCCGGCCACGATCCCGCCGGCGGCGGCCGCCGTCCATCGAACGCGGGCGTTGGGCACGAACGTGTAGAGGAACGTGAACAGCGCCGACACCACCAGATACGGCACCAGCGAGGTCAGCAGATGCATGAGCACGCCCACGCCGCCGAGACTCGCCAGCCATGCCAGCATGGAGTTGGTCTTGAGAGCGGCGGTGACGCTCATCGCCGCCGCCAGAAGAATGGGCGCGCCGACCAGCAGCGCGAAGTAGTCGGCGGTGCGCCGCACCACGCCGCGCGGCTGCGCGTTGCCCCAGATGACGTCGAGCGACTGCTCGACCTGGGCCATCACCGAAACCGACGAGATGACGACGAACACGGCCCCGATCACGCCCAGGCCTGCAATGCTGGTATTGTCGATGTAGGAGACGATGGTGTCGACGGCCTCGGGTGACATCAGGGTGAACCTGGCAAGGATCACCGCCTCGAGACGATCGCCCGACCATCCCATGCCGCGCAGGAATGCGAAGGAGACTGCCATCACCGGGACCAGCGCCAGCAGGCTCGCGTACGTCAGCGCCGCCGCGCGCAGCGCGCAGTGGTCGCGCATGAAGCCCTGCCCCGCGAACCATGCCACTCGCGCCGATCGCACGGCCCATCGTCGAGCCGGCGATGCGGCCTCATCCGGATCGCGCCAGACGTAGTGGTCGAGCAGCTGTGCCAACCCGAATGTGTAGCCGCCGGAGGAAGCCATGAGCGCCGACTTAAGCCGCGACCGATCCTTTTTGGCAACCCGTGCGTGCGCCACGCGTGCGCGCAGATGCCTGCCCTGCGCCGCAGCCGCCGGCCGCGTGAGCCGATGAGCTCGCTGCGCCGCTACGTTCTTCGCCGGCTCGCGCTCGCCATCCCCACCATCCTCGGCGTGTGCACGCTCGTCTTCGCGGTGTTGCACGTGGTGCCCGGCGATCCGGTCGACATCATGCTCGGCGAGAACGCGGCTGCATCCGATCGCGCAGCGCTGCGCGCAAGGATGGGCCTGGACCAGCCGCTGCTCGCACAGTACGGCGCGTTCATGAGCGGCATTGCTCGCGGGCATCTCGGATACTCGATGCGAAGCCAGCGGCCCGTCGGCGAGGTGCTGGCCGAGCGCGCACCCGCCACTCTTCGGCTTGGCCTGGCGGCGGCCGCGCTGGCCGCCGCCATCGGCATCCCGCTCGGAGTGCTGTCGGCGCGCCGCCCGAACGGCGCGTTCGATCGGATGGCGCTTGCGGCAAGCCTCTCGGCGGTCGCCATCCCGAATTTCTGGCTCGGCCCGATGCTCGTCCTGCTGTTCTCGATTCAGCTCGGGTGGCTGCCGGTGGCGGGAGCGGGCAGCCCAGCACACCTGGTGCTGCCCGCGCTGACGCTCGGCAGCGGCATGAGCGGCATCCTCGTGCGCATGACCCGCGCCGCGATGCTCGAGACCATGAGCGACGACTATGTGCGCACCGCCCGCGCCAAGGGCCTCGGCGAGAGCCGCGTGCTGGTGCGGCACGCGCTGCCGAATGCGCTGGTTCCGATCCTGTCGCTCGTCGGCCTGCAGCTCGGAGCGGTCCTTGCCGGCTCCGTCATCACCGAGACGATCTTTGCATGGCCGGGCCTGGGGCGGCTGGTCGTGGAGGCGATCCAGGCGCGCGATTATCCCGTCGTGCAGGGAGCGGTGCTGGCCATCGCCGGCATGTACGTCGTCGTCAATCTGCTGACGGACCTTGCGCAGGCGCTCGTGCATCCGCGGCTGCGCGAAGCGGCGCACGGCGCCTGAGAGCAGGCACGATGGCGATCCGGCGCGGAACCTCGCTGTCCCTGGCGCTCGGCGCCGGCGTCATCGCGATCGTGGCAGTGGCCGCGCTCGTCGCGGATGTCGCCGCGCCCGCGCCCAATGCCATCGCGCTGGAACACGGGTTGACGCCCCCGCACGTCGAGCATCCGCTCGGTCAGGACAAGCTCGGCCGCGACGTGCTCGGGCGCCTGATGCACGGCGCGCGCGTCTCGCTGCTGGTGGCGCTGGGAACGGTGGCCGTATCGGTATTCATCGGTGTGGGCGTCGGCGCAGTGGCCGGCTTTGCCGGAGGTGCCCTCGACTTCTGGCTCATGCGCCTGGTCGACGTGCTGCTGGCCTTCCCTGGCCTGCTGCTGACCATTGCGCTGGCGGCAGCGCTCGGCGCAGGCCTCGGCAATCTCGTTCTGGCGCTGTCGGTGATCGGATGGACCGGCTATGCCCGCGTCGCACGCGCCGAGGTGATGGCGCTTCGCGGGCGTGAGCACGTCGAGGCGGCCATCGCGCTCGGCGCACGGCCGCGGCGAGTGCTGGTGCGTCACGTCCTTCCGATGGCGGTGGCGCCGCTGCTCGTGCAGGCCGTGTTCGGCATGGCCGGGGCGGTGGTGGCCGAGGCCAGCCTGTCGTTTCTGGGGCTGGGCGTGCAGCCGCCCACGCCGTCGTGGGGATCGATGCTCGCCGAGGGCCGCTCGTTCCTGATCGAAGCACCCTATCTCACCGTCGCACCGGGCATCGCCATCACGCTGCTGGTGCTGGGCCTGAACCTGCTCGGCGACGGCCTGCGCGACCTGCTCGACGTGCGGATGAAGTGACGTCCGTGGCGCCGAGCGTCTCAGCGGTTGCTGCCGGCAAGCGCGCCCGACCGCATCGCGGGCTCGAGCACGAACACGACGGCCAGCGCCGGCACCAGCATGATGCAGCCGATGGCGCTGGCCATGCCCGGATAGCCGAAGCCGGCAAAGTAGTAGAGCAGCGGCGGCAGCGTTCGGTTCGTGACCTGGATCAGCATCGCGAACGCGAACTCATCCCAGGACAGGAGAAAGACCAGGATGGCCGCCGCGCCGAGCGAGGGACGTACGAGCGGCAGCGTCACGCGCAGGAACAGGCCCAACTCGCTGGCTCCGTCGAGCCTGGCCGCGTGCTCCAGGTCCTGGGGAACCTCACGGAAAGCCTGGCGCAGCACCAGGAAGGCGATCGGAATGGCCGCCAGCGTGTGCGCGAGCACGAGCCCGAAACCGCTCGGGTGGTTGTAGAGGCCGGCGTGCACGAACAGCGCGGCCATCGGTACGGCCAGCGCGATGGACGGAAAAAGGCGCGCCACGACCGTGGCGGCATCCAGCGGCCGCTCCAGCGATCGCCTTCTTGCCGACAGGTATGCGGCGGGCAGCACCAGCGCGAGCGTGAGCACGACGGTGCAGACGGCGACGAGCAGGCTCAGCGCCAGGCCCAGCATCAGCTCCTGACCTTCGAGCAGCACGCGGAAGTTCTCGAGCGTCAGCGTCTGCGGCAGCCAGGTCGGCGGCCACGCGAAGCTCTCCTGCTCGGGCGTGACGGCCTGCTTGAAGATGAGCGCCAGCGGCGCCAGGTCGGCGAACGCGATGGCCGCTGCCGTCAGCGAGATGGCGATACCGCGGCGCCCGCTCATTCCTCGATCCTTCGCCGCAGCAGCGGAATGATCAGGAGCACGCTCATCATCGCCAGCAGCATCGATGCCGCTGCAGCGCCCGGCTCGTTGCCGTAGTCGGACCACTGGTGGTACGCGTACGTCGACAGCACGGGCGCCCCCTCGACGCCCGCGAGCACCAGCGGCGTTGCGAACATCCGCAGCGCATCCAGTCCGCGCAGCAGCACGGCCGAGACGATCACCGGCCGCAGCCACGGCAGCGTGATGTGCACGAAGCGCGTCCAGCCGCGCGCGCCGTCGAGCAACGCGGCTTCGTGCATGCCCGGCGGCATGGACGCCAGCCCCGCCAGCAGCATCAGGAACACGATGGGCGTGACGTGCCACGCGTCGACGAGCACGACCGTCGCGTAGGCCGCCGTGCTTCCCGGCGCCAGCCATTCCACCGGCGCGATGCCGGCCGCGACCAAGGCGGCGTTGGCGTAGCCGCGCGGCGCGAAGATGCTGCGCATCATCGTAAGGAACACGACCTCGGGCAGCGCCAGCGGCAGGATCACGATCGTGCGCAGCAGGCGCCGGCCGGCAAAGCGCTGGTGCAGGAACAGCGCCAGCGCCAGACCCGCAACCAGCTCCAGTGCGACGCTGGTTGCGGGGAGGACCAGATTGCCGACGAGCGCGCGCCAGAACAGCGCATCGTTCCACATCGCCACGAAGTTGTCGGCGACAGGCGCGCGGCCGCTGAAGGGATCGGTCAGCGCGAGCTTGATCGCATAGATTGCCGGATAGAGCAGGAAGGCCGCGAAGTAGAGAAGCATCGGGGCGGCCAGAACCAGCGGCGGCCCCGCCGTCCATGCGGGCGCGGCGCGCGCCGATGGCGCCGGCGCGCCTGGTTGCGGTGACTGGTTCACGCCCCGTCTCATCCTCTGCAACCGACGCTACGGCCCTTCGAGCGCTTCCTGCAAGCGGCGCTGGCCACTTCTCCTGCTGCACGCGGATGCTAGCGCGCTTGAAGCTCCTCACGCGCCTGCGCCAGCGCCTGGGCCGGCTCGGCGTGCTCGAACAGCACCGCTCGCGCCGCCTTCTGCCAGGCGTGGCTCAGGCGAGGATAATCCTTGCGCTCCGGTCGCGGCCGCACGTCCTTGCGCATCTCCAGGAAGCCGGTCAGCACGCCTGCCGCGTCCTTCAGCTGCACGTCGCGACGCGCCGAGAACCAGCCCGCCTCCTGCGCAAGACGCTGCTGCGCATGGCGTCCGAGCAGGAAGCGCGCGAGCGACAACGCCTGCTCGCGATGAGGAGCGGCGCGAGGAATGGCCAGATAGCCGCCGCCGAGAACGGTCGCGCGGCCCTGCGGGCCCTGCGGCAGCGGCGCCGAGCGCAGGCGCTGCGGCGCCAGGCCCTGGCTCTGGTAGAGCGCCATCACCGCCGGCCAGTTCAGATGCAGGACGATCTCTCCGCGCGCCATGGCCTCCGAGATCGTCGCTTCCTTGAACGTCTCGCTGTGCGGGTGAAGGTAGGGAGCCAGCTCGCGCAGCATCTGCAACGCCGCCACGGCGCCTGGATCGGCAAGCGACTCGCCGTCGCCGCCTGCCGACCACACCAGCGGAAGCACGTCGCAGGTCAGCCCTTCATACAGCGCTGCCTTGAGGCCGATCTTCCCGGGATGCGCCCGCGCAACCTCGAGCAGCTCGTCCCAGCTACCGGGCGCGCGTCCGAGAACCTCGTGATCGTAGATCATCGCCTGCCAGGCCAAACGATGAGGAAGGAAGCGAAGGCCATCGATCGTCCCGGCCTCGAGCGCCTGCTCGTCCAGGACGGCGAGCTCCTCGCCAAGAGCGCCCTCATCGAGCACGGCGACGTCGGCGGCGCTCGGCGCCAGCGAGTAGACGTCCAGCTCGACCAGGTCGAGCGTGCCGCGGCCGGCCCTGGACTCGGCCGCGACCGCCCTGCGGATGTCCGAGTACTGCTGCGGCACGATCATCACGCGATGGCCGCTTTCGCGTTCGAAATCCGCGACGACGCTGCGGTAGACCGGCAACTCGGCCGGCAGCAGCGCCACTGCCAGCACGATCGCATCCGAGCCGCGCGTGCAGCCGGCAACCAGCGTCAGAGCCAGCAGGACCAGCGACACCTCCGGCCGGTGTCGGAGCACCGACGTCACCTGCCGAAGGCGATCAGCATGTCGGCGTATTGCCTTGGCTGTTCCTGTGCGATGGCGTGGCCGGCGCCGTCGATCATCTCCAGGCGCGCGCCCGCGATCCTGTCGGCGAAGATGCGGCCGTAGGACGGCGCGATGAAGCGATCCTGCGCGCCCCAGATCACCAGCGTCGGCGCCTTGATGCGATGCAGCCGCTTCTCCACGCCGGTATCGGGAATGGGGAACAGGAACTTGGCCATCGTGCGAAGGCCGCGCTGGAGGCCGAGGAGGAATTCGACCTGCTCGTCGGTGCGATCGTCCTTGTTGCTGAGCAGGTCGCTGACGCCGCGCATGCGGCGAGCGGACTCGCAGTCGGGATCGTGGAACAGGTACGGCACCAGCTCGTGCGACATCATGCCGAACATGTCCTGCACGGGAGCCTCATCGCGCCAGATGCCCACCGGCGCGGCCAGCGCCAGGCGCCCGACTTCCTTCGGCCGCAGCGCCGCCATCTCCGCCGCCAGCCATCCGCCCAGCGACTCGCCGACGAGGTAAGGCCGCTCCAGGCCCAGCGCCTCGCAGACGTCGAAGCAGTGCAGGACCAGATCGAGCTTGTCGTCGATGAACTCGAGGCCCGTGGACTTTCCGAAGCCCGGCAGCAGCGGCGCAACGACGCGGAAGTGCTCGGCCAGCAGCGGCAGCGCAGCTTCCCACACCGGAATGCCGCCGCCGCTGTGCAGGAACAGCAGCGGCTCGCCCCACCCCGCCTCCAGCACTTCGATGGTCGGGCGGTTCTCGCCCAACTCCAGCATGCGCGAGCGGACCTCGGCGGCGCTCATCGCACTCCCTCGGCGGCGCGCTCGGCCGAAGCGCGCACGAAGTCGTTGTGGCCGCCGGGCACGGATCGCTCTTCGAGCGGAAGCGGCCGCGGCGACCATAGATCTTCATAGCCCTGCCACAACGGCCGAAGCCTCGGAAGGACGTGCTGTCCGAGCAGGTAGGTCGAGCGATTGGTGAGGTCGATGGGCGAGGAGCCGATGTGCACGCCGAGCAGCAGGTGGCCGACGCGCAGCGATTTGACCAGCTCCTCGAGCTGCTGCGTCACCGTCTCCACCGAGCCGGCGACGATGTAGCGCTGATCGATGAGCTCCTTCCACGATTTGTCGCGCCCGTAGTTGCCGCCGGTGTTGCCGACCTGGGAGACGATGCCCGCGCGCAGCGACGCTTCGCTCATGTGTCCGGGTGCCGAGGCCATGCCCGGATACAGGTGCAGGCAGTTGTTGAAGAAGTAGTCCACGTGCGGCCACCACTCGCGCTCGCAACTGGCGTCGGTGTCGCTGACGCACACCTGCTGGAAGAAGGCCGCGCTGTAGGGATTGTCGTCCAGCCCGCGAGCGGCACGCCGCTCCCAGTATCCTTCCATCACCTTCTGCGCGCGCTTGTAGCCACTGAAGGAAAGGTAGCTGTAGTTGTAGCCGTGCTGGGCGCAGAAGTCCCAGGTCTCGATCGAGCCGAGGCCGGGGATCCAGATCGGCGGATGCGGCTTCTGGATCGGTTGCGGCCAGACGTTGACGTAGCGCAGCTTCGTATACTTGCCGTTGAATGCGAACGGCTCCCGCTCCGCCCACGCCTTGAGCACCAGATCGTGCGCCTCGCGGTACTTCTCGCGCAACAGCGGCGGGTTCTCTCCGTAGCAGTAGTTCGTGTCCATCGACGTGCCGACGGGGAAGCCGGCGATCAGGCGTCCGCCGCTGATCACGTCGAGCATCGCGAACTCTTCGGCCACGCGCACCGGGGGATTGTAGAGGGCCAGCGAGTTGCCGAGGACCAGAAGGTTGGCCTTGGATGTGCGCCGGGCCAGCGCCGCCGCCATGATGTTGGGCGACGGCATCATTCCGTATGCGTTCTGATGATGCTCGTTGACGCCGATGGCGTCGAAGCCGCAGGTCTCGGCGTACTCGAGCATGTCCAGATACTCGTTGTAGAGATGGTGCCCCTTGCGCGGATCGTAGAGACGGTTGGGAAGATCGACCCAGATGCTGTGGTACCGCTCGCGAAAATCGGCTGGCAGGTAGCGCCAGGGCATGAGGTGGAACCAGCTTGTCTTCATGGCGTGCTCCCGGCCGCCGCTGCGGCCACTGCGTTTTCGCTCAATCCATCCGTTCGAAACCCGCGCTGCGAGCTTTGGTCACGCGCCGTTCGATAGACCGTAACGATAGAATTCGCGACAAACGTATTGCCGCCGCGCTCGAGCGGTGCCTAGCCTAGCTGCATACCGCGGAGTCGAGAAGGTTCAGGGGTGGCATGGATGGACCGATATTCCTCGCGCGCCGGGCTTGGCGTCGCCGCCCTTTCCGTTCTTTTCGCGTCCGCCCCGCCCTTGCCGGCAAGGGGCGATTGCACGCAGCCCCTCACAACGGGGTCGTCGCCGGCGACTGCCTGCACAACCGGGAATCGGCGGTGGGCGTGGAGAGCCGCGACTCCCGCGTGTTCGCGGCCCGCAGCAGCTCGGGCAGATTCGTGGCCGAGCGCGACGGTGACGATTCATTCTTCGATGTCGACAATCAGCGCCTGACGGCCGCGATGGGACCGCATCGGTGCATCCGCGGCCAGGAGTATTGCCATGAACACATTCGCAGCCGCACGGTCTCGCAACGGATTCACGCTCATCGAGCTGCTGGTCGTCATTGCCATCATCGCGATCCTGATCGGCCTGCTGCTGCCCGCGGTGCAGAAGGTGCGCGAAGCGGCCGCCCGCATGCAGAACATCGACACCACCTCCGACCTCGCCGGCAGGATGATGGCGGCCGCCGACGACATGGACGCCGATCTGTCGCAGTTCCGGCAGCCCCTGGGCGCGGCATTGGCCGGGGAGGATATCGACTCGCAGGACGTCGAAGGATTCTTTCCCGTACTCTGCCAGCACGAGGAGACTCTCACGGACCTTCGCAATGAAGCGCAACAGCTGCTGAAGGCGGAAGCCAATCGTGAGACGCGCAAGGCCCTGGCCATGGGCGTGCGCGCGCTCTCGCAGGCGCTGCGCGGGGTAAAGAAGTCGCGAGCGCATCTTTCGAGGCTGCTCGGCGACGACAAGCTGGCCTGCATCCGGTAGCTGCGCTCTAACGCTGGCACTTCGGGCAATAGAAGCTCGAGCGCTGGCCGACGATCACAGCCTTGATCGGGGTGCGGCAGCTCGGACAAGGCTGGCCTTCCCTGTCGTAGACGCAGTGCCGCCACTGGTAGCCGCCGCGGCGGCCGATCCCGTCGAGGAAATCGGAGATCGTGCTGCCGCGGTGCTCGATCGCGTCGGCGATGACCGTTCGAGTGGCCTCCACGACGCGCTCGAGATCGGCGGCCGTCAACCGCTTGATGCTGCGCCGCGGCCGCAGACCGGCGCGGAAGAGGATCTCGTTGACGTAGATGTTGCCCAGCCCCGCGACCACGCGCTGATCCATCAGCACGTCCTTGATGCTGCGACGGGTTGTCGCGCGGCGGCTGCACAGGTACTGCGCCGTGAAGCGCTGCTCGTCCAGCGGCTCCGGGCCCATGTCGGCCAGCAGCTTGCTGACGGCGGCGTCTTCGACCACCGACAGTCCGAAGCGCCGCGGATCGTGAAACACCAGCGTGCCGCCTTCGACGAACCGCGCCAGCAGGTGCTCGTGCAGCGCCGGCAGGTGCTCGCCGTCGACGAAGCGCAGGCGGCCGCTCATCCCCATGTGGAAGAACCAGGTTCGTCCGTCGCTCAAGGCCAGCAGCAGATACTTGCCGCGTCGCGAGCTGCCGACGATGCGCCGCCCGAGCAGTGCGGTCCGCAGGGTCTGGTCCAGCGGACGCCGCAGCATCGGCGCGCGCAGCTCGACGTCGGCGATGGTGCGTCCGACCAGGACGGGGTCGAGCGAGACGCGAATGGTCTCGACTTCCGGGAGCTCAGGCATGCGGCTCGGACCGCGGCGCTTCCGCCTTCGCGGCAAACGTGGCCCGCGACAGCGCGGCGAATGCCTCGAGGGGAAGATCCTCGGGACGCACGCTCGGCGCGACATCCGCGTCGGCGAACACGCGCGCTGCCGCCTGCTCGCCAACGCGCCGCTCCAGCCAGGCGCCGAGGCTGTTGCGGAGCATCTTGCGCCGGTTGCCGAAGCTGGCGTGCACGACCTCGCGCAGCGTCTCCTCGTCTCCGACGTCCACGCGCGGGGACGACAGCGGCCGGATGCGCACGACCTGCGACTCCACGCGCGGCCGCGGACGGAACGATCGGGGCGCCACGACGAAGCCGGTCCTGACGTCGGCGATCATCTGCACGAGCACGCTGAGCCCGCCGAAGGACTTGCTGCCGGGTCTGGCGGCAATGCGCTCGACGACTTCCTTCTGCAGCATGACGACCATGTCCTCGACGAGCGGGCGCGCGCGGAGAAGAGACGCCACGATGGCGGTGCCGCTCTCGTAGGGCAGGTTCGATACGACGCGGGTACCGGCGGCCACGACGGCAGGCAGATTCATCCGCAGGACGTCGCCTTCGACCACCCTTACGCCGTTCGCGCCGGCGAATTTCTCGCGCAGAGCGCCGGCCAGCGCCGGATCGATCTCGACGAGCGTCAGCGATGCCGCATGCTGCGCCAGCAGCGCCGTCAGCGCACCGCGCCCGGGACCGATCTCCAGCACCGGGCGTCCCTCGACGTCGGCCCACGCGACGATCCGCTCGGCGACGCTGCGGTCGATCAGGAAGTTCTGGCCCCAGCGGGCGCGCGCGGTCACGACGCTCGGCGTGCCGACGGCGGTGCTTCCGCGTCCCGCGACATGCGCGGCCCCAGCGGCAGCCGCGACCGAACCTCGAGCTCTTCGCATGGCAGGCCTCGCTGCGCCCGCAGAATGGCCGCATGCGCGATCATCGCACCATTGTCCGTGCACATCGCCATCGGCGGAAAGACGGCAAGCGGCCATCGCTCGCGCACCTTCTCGCGAAGGCGGCTGTTGGCGGAGACGCCGCCGGCGACGGCGATGCGATCGACGCCGGTGGCAACCGACACCGCCTGCAGCCGGTCGACCAGCGCGTCGACGATCGCCTCCTGGAACGATGCGCAGATGTCCTCCTTGGCGGCGCCGCCCGGCTTGGACAGGTAGTCCCACAGCGACGTCTTCAAGCCGGAGAACGAAAGCGCCAGCGGGTCCGCCTTCACGCGCGCGCGCGGAAACGACAGCGCGCGGCAGTTGCCCTTGCGCGAAAGCTCGTCGATCACACGCCCGCCCGGATAGCCGAGGCCGAGCATCTTGGCACCCTTGTCGAAAGCCTCGCCGGCCGAGTCGTCACGGGTGCAGGCGACCTCGACGTAATCGCCGACGTCGCGGACGAGGTAGATCGAGCTGTGACCGCCAGAGACGAGCAGCGCCAGGAACGGCATCTGGATGTCCGCGTGCACGAGCGGCGACAGGACGTGGCCCTCCAGATGATTGATGCCCAGCAGCGGCTTGCCGCTGCGCAGCGACAGCCCCGTCGCCGCCGCCACCCCCACCAGCAGCGAGCCGATGAGGCCCGGCCCGCGCGTGACCGCGATCGCGTCCAGCTCGTCGACGGCGGTCGAGGCACGCTCGAGCGCCAGCTGAAGAACTTTGGTGATCGTCTCCAGATGCCGGCGCGCGGCGAGCTCCGGGACCACGCCGCCGTAAGGAGCATGCACGGCGTCCTGCGAGGCGATGACGTTGGAGAGAACGCTGCGATCGTCGACGACGGCGGCCGAGGTGTCGTCGCAGGAGGTCTCGATGCCAAGGACTCGCACGGTCTCTAGGATCTGGCGCGCGATGAAGGTGCGCGGCTTTCGGTGTTGGACTTGATCGAGCGCGAGAGCCCCTCGAGCTCGCCGTGCACGCGCGGGTCGGGCGGCAGGTAGCGACGCGCGCTCGAGAGGAACTCGGCGCCGCGCGCCGAACGGCCCTGCAGATGGTGCACGTAGGCCAGGAACATGTAGGCGTAGCCGTTGCCCTTGTACATGGAGATGGAGCGCTCGAGCAGCTCCAGCGCCGATCCCGGCGATCCCTTTTCGATCATGCCCCGCGCGCGATTGGTCATGCGCAGGCTTGCCAGCTCGGCCGGCTGATTCCCCGCCGGCCCTTTCTTGAGCGCCGCGGCGCGCTCGCGGATCTCCTTCTGCAATGCTTCGGAGGCATGGAGGAATGCCTCCCAATTCTCGACCTTCACCGGCGCCACCGGCTGCCGCGCCTTCTGCACCACCGCCGGCGGCCTGCGAGGCGGAGGCGCCGGTGCCCGAGCCGGCTGCTGCGCCGCACACCCCGCCACGACGAACGAAACAGCAAGAGCACCAATCGCGCAGCGGCAAAGATCAGAACGCAGCATCAATCACCCTCTTGGACCCGTGCGACCGGAGCGGGCGCGCAGAGTGGGCCGGATACGAGGCGCAGACCGAAGAGTGAGCGGCATCGCCGAGCGCGGGCGCGCAGAGTGGGCCGGATACGAGGCGCAGACCGAGGAGTGAGCGGCATCGCCGAGCGCGGGCGCGCAGAGTGGTCCGGATACGAGGCGCAGACCGAGGAGTGAGCGTAGGCGGGCTGGAGGCCCGCCGGAGCGAGCCCCGAGGGCTGCAACGAAGTAGACGGGCCGCTATGCGCGCCCGCCGGCCGATTCAGCAACACCGCCGATCTCACTGCCACATGCCTCCGTGCTCGGAGCAGTACTCCGTCGGCTGCTCGCCGTCGAGAAACGCCTCGCGCACCTGCTTCGGACACTGCGGCCTGGCAATCCCTCCCGTCCTCTTGTCGACGTCCGCCAACACGATGCCCGGAGGAACATCGAAGCTCGTGTGCGGATGGTCCGCCAGCGCCTGGCGCATGAAATCGGTCCAGATCGGCAGCGCAGCTTCCGATCCGGCAAGGCCCATGCTCGCGGCCTCGTCGAAACCGACCCACACCGCCGTCAGCAGATCGGGCGTGAAGCCGACGAACCAGGCGTCCTTGTAGTCATTGGAAGTGCCGGTCTTTCCCGCGGCCGGATGGCGAAATCCCTTGCGGCGCGCCGTCGCGCCGGTGCCGCGCTCCATGACGCCCTCCAGGATGTGCGTGACGAGGTAGGCGTCGGCTGCCGGCACCACGCGCCGCATCTCCACGCTGGCGTCGTGCACGGTCTTGCCGCGTCCGTCTGTCACGCGCCGTACCGACTGGATCGTCGGCCGCATTCCGTCGGTGGCAAAGACGCTGAACACGCGCGCCATGTCCATGAGCGGTACCGGATGCCCGCCCAGCACGATGCTCGGGTAGACGCCGAGATCGGCGCTCATGCCCATGCGCACGGCGAGGTCGCGAATCGCCTTGACCCCCACGTCCTTGGAGATGCGGGCGACGGCCGAGTTCAGCGAGTGCTCGATGGCCTCCCGGACCGTGACGGGGCCGTAGAACTCGCCTTCGTAGTTGCGAGGCGACCACACCTGCCCCTGCCACTCCCACTGCATGCGCTCGTCGATGACGATGCTGGTGGGCTTGAAGTGCGCCGCGCCCACGCGCTCGCTGCCGAGCGCCGCCAGCGCGACGATCGGTTTGAACGTCGAGCCCGGCTGGCGCCGCATGTCGACCGCCCGATTGAACTGACTGAGCCCGTAGTCGCGGCCGCCCACCATCGCCCGGATGGCGCCCGTGCGCGGCTCGATGGCGATCAGCGCCGCCTGCAGCGGCTGGCCCGCCTTGGCCAGCGCCTCGCCGATGTCGTTCTCGATCTCGCGCACGTTGTCGGCCACGACGTACTCGGCGATCGCCTGCATCTCCGGGTCGAGGGTGGTGAAGATGCTGTAGTTGTCGGCATCCAGCGTCTGGCGCGGAAAGCGCTTGCCGAGGTCGCGGCCGACGTAGTCGACGAAGTACGGCGCCTGCACGCCCGAGGCGTCGGGGGCGATCACGCGCATCGGCTCGCCCACCGCGAGCTGATAGTCCGCCTCGCTGATGTCGCCCTGCTCGTGCATCATCGACAGCACCAGATCGCGGCGCGACTGCGCGCGCTCGGGGTGGCGGTGCGGCGAATAGAAGTTCGGCGAGCGGATGATGCCCGCCAGCGTCGCGATCTCCGCCAGCGAAAGGTCCTGCACGTCGTGCCCGAAGTAGAAGCGAGCCGCTTCTCCGACTCCGTGCACCGAATCCGACCCGTTCTGCCCCATGTAGATCTCGTTCAGATAGTTCTCGAGAATCTCGAGCTTCGAGAACTTCTGCTCGGCAACCAGCGCCAGTGCCGCCTCGTTCATCTTCCTGCTCATGGTCCGTTCATTGGACAGGAAGAAGTTCTTCATGAGCTGCTGCGTCAGCGTGGATCCGCCCTCGATGACGCGGCCGGAAGTGACGTTGACGGCCACGGCGCGCGCCAGCGCGCGCATGTCGACGCCGGCATGCTCGAAGAAGCGCTTGTCTTCGACCGCGATGACCGCGCGCACGAGCAGGCGCGGGAACTCCTCGAGCTTCATGACGCGCCGGTGCTCGTAGCCGCGCGCGCTGCGCCCGGAGATCAGCGCCGGCTCGAGCCGGAAATCGAAAACCTCGTTGCCGGTGCCGCGGTCGACGATGCGGATGACGCGCCCGAGCTCGTCGAGATCCATGTGCAGGAAACGGCCCGGCTCGTTGCCGTCGGGATAGTCGAAAGCGTTCAGGTAGAGATCGAGGCCGCGCGGGCGAGCGGCGAACGCGTAGGTACCGCGCCGTTCGGGCTCGCGCGAGACGCGCGTGTAGCCGAGCCGCTCCAGCCGTCGCCGGAACGCGTCCGTGTCGACGCGAAGCCCCGGATAGACCGAAAACGAATCGCTGTAGATGCGCGCGGGCACTTCCCAGCGCTGGCCTTCGAACTTCTGCGCCAGCTGCTGCTCGATCTTCTCGTACTGGACCCACGTGCCCAGCGCGCCGAGCGCGAGCGTCGGCGGGACCAGCACGAACGCCAGCGAGGCCACGAAGCGTCCGATCGAGAACGCCCTGGCGCTCTTCCTTCTTCCTCCGCCCGTGCTCTCGTTCACCGCCGGTCCCCTTCCTTCGTGCCGTTGTTCTCTTGGTCGCCGTCCTGTTCTTCGGTCTCTTCCTTGTCCTTGCCGCCCTCGCCGCCGTCGGTCTTGGGCGGCTTGATCACTCGGAACAAGGTCTGGTCGCCGCGTCGCACCAGCACCAGGACGCTCTGGGTCTTGTCGACGTCGGCGAGCAGCGTGGCGAACTGCTCGGCGCTCTCGACCGAGCGATTGCCGACCATCTGGATGAGATCGCCGGGCTGCAGACCCGCTTCCTCTGCCGGCGAGCCCTTCTTGACGGAGGTGACGACGACGCCGCGAGCGTCCTTGGCCAGGCCGAGCTCCTCGGCCATCTCGGGCGCCAGATCCTGCACCGAAAGGCCGAGCGCGCCGGTCTGCACGGGCTTGGCCGCCTGCGCTTCATCCTCGAGCTGCGCCACTTCCACCTTGATGGTCATCCGCTCGCCGCCGCGCATCACCACGACGTCGACGGTCTTGCCCACCGGCGTCCCCGCGACGATGGCCGGAAGATCACTCGATTTGGCGACCTCGACTCCATCGAACGAGGTGATGACGTCGCCCACCTTCAGCTCGGCCTTGGAGGCCGGGCTGTCCGGGAAGATCTCGGCGACGAGCGCGCCCTTGGCGTCGGTAAGACCGAGCGAGCGCGCGATATCCGCGTCGACGGGCTGGATCTTGACGCCCAGCCATCCGCGCGTGACGTGCCCGCTCTCCTGAAGCTGCGGCACGATGGTGCGCGCCATGTTGACCGGGATGGCGAAGCCGATGCCGATGTTGCCGCCGCCTTGGGAGAAGATCGCCGTGTTGATGCCCACAACCTGCCCGGCAAGGTTGACGAGCGGGCCGCCGGAGTTGCCGGGATTGATGGCGGCATCGGTCTGGATGAAGTCGTCGTAGGGATTGCGCCGGTTGATCTGGCGCCCCTTGGCCGAAACGATGCCGGCGGTCACCGTGTGATCGAGGCCGAACGGGTTGCCGATGGCCACGACCCACTCGCCGACTTTGAGCGCATCGGAATCACCGAGCGGCACCGGCACCAGCCCAGTGGCGCCTTTGATGCGGATGACGGCCAGGTCGGTCTTGGAATCGACTCCGACCACCTCGGCCTCGAACTCGCGCTCGTCGTGCAGGCGCACGACGATCTTCGCTGCATCCTCGACGACGTGGGAATTGGTGATGATGGCGCCGTCGGTGTCGAGCACGAACCCGGAGCCGAGGCTGCGGCGCGGGCCGCGGAAGAACGGCTCGAAAGGTCCTTCCATCCCACCGCGTCCGCCGAGCTCCTCCTTCTCTTCGGACTCGGTGGAGATGTTGACGACCGAGGGGCCCAGCACTTCCACGAGCTTGCTGAAATCGGGCAGGCCCTGCACCAGCGCGTCCCGCGCGGTGACGGGCAGCTGGTCGGGCAGATGCGGCGCCGGCGGCGCCGGCGGCACGAGCACCGGTGGCCCTTCGACGTTGCCTTCACCTCTTGCGCCGCCGCTGTCCTGATCTTCGCGAGCATCGCCAGGCTGATTCTCGGGCCTCTCGCGCGGCTGCGGAGCTTCCATCGCCGGCGGTGCACCGGCGCCGCGCTCGCGCTGGCCCTCGGGCGCATCCATTCCGTGCTGCTCCTGCGGCGCGTCCGTGTCGCGCTGCTCCTGCGGCGCGTCCATTCCTCGCTGCGCCAGCGGCGCATCCATTCCGCGATGCGCCTGCGGCGCATCCATTCCGCGATGCGCCTGCGGCGCATCTATGCGCTCCTCCTCGCAGCCTCGGACGGCCGTGGTCACGCCGACGCCGAGGATCGCGCCGAACACCAAACCCAACGTCAGCATCGAACGTGTGGCCTTCATCAGCCCTGGTTTCCTTCACCCGCTCCGCGGCGAGTTTCGCGCACATAGCGCATGCGTAAGTCGTAAAGGACGTCCTCGATCAGTCGCGCCTCGTCCTCGGCGAGATTGCCCGCCGTCTTGCGCTCGAGCATCCCGAGGATGTCGATCAAAGCCGCGGCCTCGGCGAGGTTCCGCTTCGGCCCCTTGCCGGCCGGGTCGGGCACGGCGCCCATGAACATCAATGCCTGCGTGGCCAGACCGACGACGAAGCTCGAGAACGTGATCTCGGAGGGCTTGCCGCCAGCGGCCTTGTTGGCCGCGTTGAACGCGGCTTCGCTCTCCGCAGCCGAAGTCGATGATCCCCGCTCCGGCGATGCCTCGCCGGCACCGGCGCCCTGCTCGTCCGCCGTGGCGTCCGCGCCCGCCGCGTGCGCACTGTCTTTCGGACCCGAGGCGCCCGTTCGCTCGCGCTCGTTGGCAGCCGAGCCGGCCTCCGCCGCGTTGCCCTCGCCGTTCTCCGCGCGCGGCGTGCCGTCGGGGCCGAAGCGCCGCCGGTCTTCCACCTTGAACGCACGCTCGTCTCGTTCGTCGCTCATAAGTCCCTACCTGTGCCTGCGGAACGCCTCGACCGCGACCGGCCAGCCGGTAAAGCCGCCGTGCATCCATGAGCCCAGCGCCTCGCCGCGTCGATGGCCTCACGAGTAGCCGATGCAGTAGCAGAAGCCCGAAAAAGCTTCATATGCAGCCTGGGCAAGGTTTTTGACTCCATGCAATGGGGTTCCTATCATCCGCTCCCGCGGTGGCCCTGCCGCGCCTCTTTCATGCCGCAAGCCTGCCAAGTCGCCAGCAACACCCTCGAGCTGATCGGCAACACCCCCGTCATCGAACTCACGCGCATCGTCCCGGCGGGCGGCGCTCGCGTGCTCGGCAAGCTCGAGTCCCAGAATCCCGGCGGCAGCGTCAAGGATCGGATCTGCCTCAGTATCATCGAAGCCGCCGAGCGCGACGGCCTTCTCGGCCCCGGCGGCACGATCGTCGAGCCGACCAGCGGCAATACCGGCATTGGCCTGGCCCTGGTGGCGGCAGCGCGGGGCTATCGGCTCATCCTGACGATGCCGGACACGATGAGCGAGGAGCGGCGAAGCCTGCTGCGCGCGTATGGGGCCGAGCTGATCCTGACGCCCGATAGCAAGGGAATGCACGCGGCCATCGCCAAGGCCGAAGAGATCGTCCGCTCCAACCCCGGCTTCTTCATGCCGAGCCAGTTTTCGAACCCCGCCAACCCCGATGCGCACCGCCGCAGCACCGCCCGCGAAATCCTCGACCAGTGCCCGCGCATCGATGCATTCGTGGCCGGGGTGGGAACGGGCGGCACGATCACAGGTGTCGGCTCGGTGCTGAAGAAGGAGCGGCCCGGCGTGAGCATCGTGGCCGTGGAGCCGGCGGGGTCGGCGGTCCTGTCGGGCGGTGAGGCCGGCTTTCACGCCATCCAGGGCATCGGCGCCGGCTTCGTCCCCGCCAACCTGGACGTGGGCGTCATCGACCGCGTCATCACGGTCAGCGACGACGACGCCAAGACCTACACTCGCCGCCTGGCTGCGGAAGAAGGAATTCTCGTCGGCATTTCGGCAGGCGCCGCGGCAGCCGCCGCCCTACGTGTTGCCAGCGAGCTTCCCTCCGATGCCATCGTCCTGTTCATGCTGTGCGACACCGGAGAGCGATATCTGACCACGGATCTGTTCGGGTCGGCCGGCATCTGAGCGCTGCGATGGCCGGCGGCGACTGCAGCGATCTCTCCCACAAGCATGAACGGCTGCTGCGCTCGCTGGCCGACATGCGCTCGGCGGTGCTCGCGTTCTCGGGCGGTGTCGATTCGACGCTCGTGCTGGCGGCCGCCGCCGACGCGCGCAGCCGCTTCGGCGGCGACATGCTGCGATTCCTCGCGCTGACGACAGCTTCACCCACCAACACCGCCGAGGAGGTCGAGCAGGCGCGCGCGCTGGCGGAGCGCATCGGCATCGAGCACGTCGTCATCGCCACCAACGAGCTGGAGACGCCAGGCTACGCCGACAACCCGGCCCATCGATGCTACCTGTGCAAGCAGACGCTGTATCCGCTGTGCCTGTCGATGGCGCACCGGCATGGGCTCGCGTTCGTCGCCGACGGCGTCAACCGCGACGATCTTTCCGACTACCGGCCGGGCCTGCGCGCCGCCGTCGAGCTCGGCGTGCGCCACCCGCTGGTGGAGGCCGAGCTGACCAAGGCCGAGGTGCGCGAGCTATCGCGCCGCTACGGCCTGCCGACCGCCGACGCTCCGGCCTCCCCCTGCCTTTCCTCGCGCTTTCCCTACGGCACCCGCATCACCGAGCAGCGCCTGGCCCAGGTCGCAGCCGCCGAGGCAGCGCTGAAGCGGCTGGGGTTCGTCGAGCTGCGCGTGCGTTACTACGGTGAGCGCGCGCGAGTGGAAGTGGCCGCCGGCGAGCTCGGCCGCCTGAGCGACGCGTCGCTGCGGGACGCGGCCGTGGCCGCCGTTGCCGCCGCCGGGTTCTCGGAGGTGGAGCTGGCGGCTGAGCCGCTGCGCTCGGGCAGCCTCAACGCGGCCATCGGCCGCTAGTGCCGCCGGCCCACCGTCGCTCTTGTTGCGACGACGGGCTACAGCCACGACGCTGACGCAGAGCGGTTCGAGCTCCAGCGCACGGCCCCGCTAGAGGCCGAGCAGGGCTCGCGCCACCAGGAGATCGGCCGCACTGGTGATCTTGAGGTTGCAGCTTCCCGACCCAACTACGCGAATCTGCACGCCGAGCGCTTCGACGAGGGACGCATCGTCGGTGCCCTCGGTGCCGTCGCGCAGAGCCCGGGCGTGCGCACGCTCGAGAAGCTCGCGACGGAAGGCCTGAGGCGTCTCGACCAGCCATACCCGCGCCCGATCCACCGCACGGGTGACGGCGGCGTGGCCTCCGCCGTCGCCGGCGGCAGGGGTTCGGCTGGGGCTGAGAGTACCGCTCCGGTCGCCGCTGCCGCTGATCGCGCCACTTGCCGCGTCGCCGCCGTCCTCGACGCGGATGCTGTCGGCCGGCCGCGACGCCGCCGTCGCCGCGCCGTGCGCCCGGGCCTGCTCGAGCACGCCGCGAACGGTGGCAGCATCGACGAGCGGCCTTGCCGCGTCATGAACGCAGACCAGATCGCAGGCGGGACTCAGAGCCGTCAGTCCTGCCCGGACCGACGCCTGCCGCGTGGCGCCGCCGGCGCAGACCTGCAGCTGGCCGAGGGCGGTGGCCAGGCCGGCGAGCGCCTGCTCCATCTGCGGCAGCCAGGCGGCGGGTGCGAGCACGACTGTCTCGTTGAACGTCGTCGCCTGGGCCAGGCGCTCCAGCGTGCGGCGCACGAGCGGCTGCCCGTCCAGCTCGACCAGCGCCTTGGGCGTGCCCAGCCCCAATCGCTCGCCGCTGCCCGCCGCCGGAACCAGAAGCCCCACTCTCATGGCTGCACCATGAAAAGCCGGCCCGCCGAATGCAAAAAGGCCGGGCGCACTGTTTCAGCGCCCGGCCTTTTCGACCTCTCTTTTTTCTGTCGGAGCTGCTCAGTGACCGAAGATGGTCTTGAGCTCCTCCATGATGTTCTCTTCGGTGTTGGACTTGGCGATCGCCAGCTCTTTGACGAGCAGATTGCGCGCCGTGTCGAGCATCTTGCGCTCGCCGAACGACAGCTCCTTGTCACCCTTGAGCATGAACAGATCGCGAAGGACCGATGCAATCTCCAATACCGATCCGGTCTTGATCTTCTCGGTGTACTCACGGTAGCGACGGTTCCAGGTCGCCTGGTCGACCGTGATGCGCTTCTCGCGAAGGACCTTGTAGACCTTGTTGACCATGTCCTTGCCGATCACGCGGCGAAGGCCCACGGCTTTGCTCTTGCCCGTGGGAATCATGATCTTCATGTCGGTGTCGAGGATCCGCAGCGAGTAGAATGTCGCAGTAGCCCCCGAGATCATTCGTGCCTCGACTTCCTCGATGACGCCTACCCCATGAGCGGGGTACACGACCTTGTCTCCTACTTTGAATTCCAAAGGAACCTCCTGGCCCGGACAGGGAAAACCGGCCGAAGTGTAGCTTTGGCTTGATGGACGGTCAAACTTGTGTTTGCGGAAATCTGCTTCTCCGACGCCGGTTTGGCGCCTTCGGGCGGTCTGGACATCAAGCATGCCGCGGCTGTGCTGATCGTCCACGAAGGCGACCAGAGGCCCGCCCAACGCTCTCGCCGTCAGTCGTTTTCGCACACTCCCCACGACACGTACGGCTTCGCGCCACCCGAATTGTGAATGTTGCGACTCGTGCCGCACACGGAGTCCCGAAGGTTCGGCCTGCGCCGGCTGGCGATGTCCGCACATGGGCTCGCGGTTCCCTCTACGCAGTTGCCGGTGACGGTCGAGCGATCCAGCCGAAGGAAGCGGCCGATAACGCCGTAGTTGTCGGCGCCAGTGACGACGGTGTCCTCGAGATCGACGCGCCGCGCGTTCAGCTCTGCGGAAAACGTGGAGTTGGAAACCTCGATGCGCCGACCCGTGAAACGGGTTGCCGAAGTCGTAGCCGTAATGTCGATATTCCGGCCGCTGGAATTCCAGGCGCTCTCCCCAAGCACCAGGTGCTCGAGCTGAAGGTCACCGCCGACGATGGCCTGTCCATAAAAGCCCGAGATTTCCATTCGAGTGATGATGAGGAGGTGGCGCGTCGACATGCCGTCCGCAAAGCCATCCGTGAAGACACCAGGCGCGTAATCGAGAGGGCTTCCCTCGACTCCCAGCCCCAGGATCGCGCCTTCACGGCCGATGACGAAGCAGTCGGCCTCGCAGTAGACACCACCGCCCGCTCCGGCGTGAATCGTAAAGCCTGCAAGGTCGAGCTGCCCGCCCGGCGAGACGGTGACGGCCGGAACGCTCGAAGACGAGCAATCCAGATCGTTGATGAGAACGCCATTGGCGACGGTCTGACCGCACGCCGATACGGAAGTCTGTGCAACGGCAAGCAATGGACACAACGCCACGAGCACGATTGCAAGGGCGGCAGCAGCGGATCGACGCATGGTGGACCTCCGAATGGATCGAATGCGGCCACCCTAGGCCGGCGGCAGGAGCAACGTCCAATCAAATGTGCCCGATGTGACGAGCAACACCGGACGGTCAGGTCCTCAGGGTTGCGATCACGGCGGCGGCGTCAGTGGCACCGATCGTTCGGAGGCATTCGGCGAGCTCGGCCGCGATGCGGGCCGGAGCGCCGGGATCGTAGAGGCTGGCCGTGCCCACCTCCACCGCCGCCGCGCCGGCCATGAGAAACTCGACCGCATCACGACCGGTCATGATGCCGCCAACGCCGACCACGGGAATGCGCACGGCCTTGGCGGTGGCGTGCACCATGTACAGCGCGACCGGTTTGATTGCCGGTCCCGACAGGCCGCCGCTGCCGTTGGCGAGAGATGGCCGCCGCGTCTCGATGTCGATGGACAGCCCGCGCAGCGTGTTGATCAACGTCACCGCATCGGCACCTTCGGCCTCGGCAACTTTGGCGATCTCGGTGATGTCGGCCACGTTCGGCGACAGCTTGATCCACAGCGGACGCCGCGTCCGTTGTCGCACCGCGCGGACGACTTCCGCGGTCATGCGCGGATCGGCCGCCAGCACCCCGCCCCACTCGTGCTTGTGCGGACACGACAGGTTGACCTCGATCGCATCGACCTCGGCGGCATCGAGCTTCTCCACCACGCGCTCGAAATCGGTGGTGGTATTGCCCCAGCAGTTGGCGATGATGCGCGGCCCGAGCTGGCGAAGCCGCGGCAGCTTGTCGCGCACGAATGCATCGGCACCGATGTTCTGAAGCCCGATGGCATTGAGCATGCCTCCAGGCGTCTCGACCATTCGCGGCGCCGCATGCCCCTCCGATGGCTCGGCCGAAAGCCCTTTGACCGAGACTCCACCGACCAGCGACCAATCGAGCAGATGATCGTACTCGACCCCGTAACCGAACGTCCCCGACGCAGCAATGACCGGAGTCGCAAGCTCGACGCTGCCGACGCCAACCCGCAGATCAACGTTGCTATTCACACTCTTCGACCAGGCGCAGGCGCGCAGAGTGGTCCAGATGCGAGGCGCAGGCCGAGGCGTGAGCGTAGGCGGGCTGGAGGCCCGCCGGAGCGAGCACCGAGGACTGCAACGAAGCAGATGGGCCGCTATGCGCGTCCGTCCGCGTCTCAGCCACAACCGTTACCACCGCAACAGCGCAGCGCCCCACGTGAATCCGGACCCGAACGCAGCCAGACAAACGAGATCGCCGCGCTTGATGCGTCCCGCCGCCCAAGTCTCGGCCAGCAGGATTGGAATGGTCGCCGCGGTGGTGTTGCCGTAGCGGTCGATGTTGTTGCCCATGCGGTCGTCGCCGATGCCGAGGCCCATCGCGACGAGCTGGTTGATGCGCAGGTTGGCCTGGTGCGGCACCAGCATCGCGATGTCTTCCTTGCGCGCGCCGATGTCGGCCAACGCCTCTTCGATCGCCTCGGTCATGCGCGTCACCGCGTGGCGAAACACGAGCTTGCCGTCCATCTGCGGCCAGCCATAGATGTCGGCGGGGCTCCAGCCGGCGGGGATGCGCGGCTTGCGCAGCGAACCCGGCCCGAGCAGGCACAGCTTCTCCGCGTACTTTCCCTCGGCGTGAAGGTTGATGGTCAGCAGGCCGCGCTCCGCATCCGGCGCCGGCCCGACGACCACCGCGCCGGCGCCGTCGCCGAACAGCACGGTGACGTGACGGCTGCGGTCGGCGTACTCGATTCCACTCGAATGCACCTCGCTGCCCACGATCAGCACGTGGCGGGCTCCTCCCGTGCGCACGTACTGATCGGCGATCGAAAGCATGTAGAGGAATCCCGAGCACTGGTTGCGCACGTCGAAGGCGAGCACGCCTTCCAGACCGAGGCGCTGCTGCAGCCACGAGGAGTTGCCGGGGAAGTCGACGTCGGGGCTGAGCGTTCCGCAAAGGATCAGATCGATGTCGGCCGGCGTGATGCCGGCCATCTCGATGGCGCGGCGGCTGGCGCGCTCGGCCAGCGGCACGCTGCCCTGGTCGTCGTCGACATAGCGGCGTTCCTTGATGCCGCTGCGCTGCTGAATCCACTCGTCGCTCGTATCGAGCACGCTCGACAGCTCATCGTTGGTGACGACGGTCTGGGGAACTTCGAAGCCTGCGCCGAGGATGTGCGATCGCTGCGGTAGGGTCATCACGAGCACCTGATGACGGCCGCGCCCCATGACGCGCCCGCGCCGGAAGTCGCCAAGGCCACCGTCTGTCCTGCCTGCACGCGGCCGTCGCTGCGCGCATGCGCCAGCAGAACCGCCAGCGACGCACCGCCGCTATAGGCCAACGTCGAACGTACGATGCTTCCGGCGCGAGCCCCGAGCCTGGTCGCCAGCTCCTCTTCCACATCCGGAAGCAGATGCGCGATCAGCGTCGCGTCCACCGCTGCCACGCCGGCCTGCTGCAGTGCCTCGTCGAAGACCGCCGGCACGCGCGCCAGCGCCAGCTCGCGAAGCGCCTCCAGGTTCACGCGCGGGAGGTGCAGCCCCTGCGCCACCTTGTCGGCGGGCAGGCGGTTGCGGCCCCGGATCGCGCTGCCCTCGCGATGGCGGCTGGCCGGGTACTCGCACCAGTAGTCGGTGGCGCGCGAGCCGTCGGTGTGTACGCGTACAGCGAGCACTTCCGATGCGGTCTCGGCGCGCTCGAGCAGAACGGCGCAGGCGCTGTCGCCCATGGCGCACGCAAGCTCGGGCGTGCGACCGTTGCGGCCGTTGAAGTGCGATGGCGTGTCGGCCGCCGCCACGAGCACGCGCCGGTAACGGCCGCTGGCGACGAACCGCGAGCCGACATCGAGCGCGACGAGGAAACCCGTGCAGTTGGCGCGCACGTCGAGCGCGCCGATCGGCGGCGCCTCGAGCAGGCTCTGCAGCACGCAGCCGGTGCCGGGGAAGAACATGTCGGGGGTGTTGGTGGCCGCAACCAGGAAGTCGATCTCGCCGGTCGCCAGCCCGCGGCGCTCGAGCAGGCGCTGCGTGGCACGAGCCAGCAAGGCGGCAGGGCCCTCGCCCTCCCCGCTCTCGTGTCGAGCGCGGCCGCCCGACCAGCGCGCGACCTCGCTCTCTTCGATCCTCAGCTCGCGAGCCAGCTCGGCATCGCTTACCGGCGTGCCGGGAAGCTCGGCTTCCAGATCACGCAGCGCGACGGCATGCACTATGAGGCGTCCTGGCGAAGCACCACGACCTCCAGCACCTTGTCGGCGTAGCGATGGCGGAAGCCGGCGAGCCTGCCTTCGAGAGGAATCGGCGTCTTGAAGTCGGCAGGGAATGACGAGGACACGCCGCACAGCGCGCGCAGGCTCTCGTCCACCACGCGCCCCCGCACCGTCAGCGTGTGATCATCGAGGCTGAGCTTCACGTCGTAGTCGGGCATTTCGTCGCCGATGCCGAGGTCGTGTTTGGCGCCGGAGCGCGGAACCTTTCGCGGCAGCTCGAAACGCACGTAGTAGCCGGCCGGATACTGATCGACGCGATAGACCTCGCCGTAGCGGCGCTCGCGCTCGCGCTTCTCGTCGAACTCCGTCGTGTAGAAACCTTCGGTGCCGGCGCCGCCGCTCTGACGCGAGCTGCTGAACCGCGACGCGATCGGCGCAACCAGGATGCTCAACGGCGCACCGTAGATCGCGGGCCCGAAACGCATGTCGGAGGCTGGCATGCCGCGGAAGCCGTCGCGCAGTCGCCAGCCGGCTTCCGCCATCGCGATGAGCAGGCCGAGAATGATCCAGCCCTTGTCGTCTTCGGTGAACGGCGTGACGCTGCCGCCGAGGAAGGCGATCACGGTGAACGCGATCGGATACAGAAGGAAGTTGAGCAGGATGTTCAGGCCCGTGGCCATCTCGGCGTTGAAGTAGCGACGGTCGCCGATGGCGGCTTCCAGGTCGCGCTTGGCCTTGTGCCCCAGTGCGCCCAGCAGCGGCGAAGCGAGCAGGATGGGCAGACCGAGCAGCGCAGGAACGCGGCGCCTCGGCCCCTTCTGCAGCCGATCGAGCAGCAACGAGAAAGGCTCGCGCAGCTCGCCTTCGAAGTCCTTGCCGGGATCGCCGGCAGCGAGCGTGCGAGCCGGAGGACGCAGCGGCTTCTCGACGCGCGCAGCAGCCGCAGGAGCGGCGGCGGCTTTTGCCGCCGGCGCGGCAGCCGGCGCTGCGGCGGCGGGTTTGGCGGCGGGTGCGGCCGGCGCTGCGGCAGCAGGTTTGGCAGCAGCGGCCGGTGCAGCGGCGGACGGAGCGGCTACGGCTGCTGCGGGTGCGCCGTCGCCGGCCGGCGCAGCCCCGTTGCCTTTGTGGAAACGCGACGGCGCGTCGGCGCCGAAGGCCTTGTCCGGATGCAGCTCGCGCGCACGCTGCAGCAGGGCATCGTGCGTCTCCGGTCGCTTGGGATCGGGCACGCAGCAATCGACGGGACAGACCGCCGCGCAGGCCTCGTGGTCGAAGAAGCCCACGCACTCGGTGCACTTCTCCGGAACGATGTAGAAGAAGTCGTTGGAAAGCGCCGCGTGCTTGCTGCCTTGCCAGTCGTACTCGACGCCGCCCTGGTAGATGGCGGTGTTCGGGCACTCGGGCTCACACGCGCCGCAGTTGATGCACTCCTCGGTAATGACCGTCGCCATCGTGCCGCATCGCTCCGCGTCGGAATCGCCCCCGGCAGCGCCGGCGGCGATGCTAGCTAACGGTATTTCCTATTGAAATCCACCGGGATCGGCCCGCCTGTGGGTTGCGGGACCGGCGGCCGTTTCGTCTCGGCCGGGACGACCTCGCCCACCGGCCCGCGCTGCTCGATGATCAGAGTGTGCGGCCCGGCATCGACGGACCCGGGCTTCTCCACGTCCTCCAGCACGCGGTCGACGCGGCGGCGGAACTCTTCGGTGACCGACTGGGCCTCCTCGCGGTCGCGGACCACGAATGGGGTGATGAGGATGATCAGCTCGGTGCGGCGCCGGTTGGTGTTGTCGCTGCGGAAGAGCTGCCCCAGCACCGGCACATCCATCAGATAGGGCACGCCCGAGCGGTCCTCGTTGGAGGATTCCGAGATGATGCCGCCGATGATGATGGTCTCGCCGCTGTGCACCACCACGGTCGTCTCGGCCTCGCGGGTCGTGAACGTCGGAGAGGAAATCTCCTGGACGCTGTTGCCCTGCGAGGAGATCTCGCTGACCTCCTGCGCCAGCTCCATGTTGACGAGGCCCTCGGAGTTCACCTGCGGCAGCACGCGGATGATGATGCCCGTGTCGCGGTACTGGACGTTCTGCAGGAAGCGGCTCTGACCCGACGTGATGACGTCGGTGTCGGACTGGCTGGTGATGATCGGGACTTCCTGGCCGACCAGGATGCGCGCCTCCTGGTTGTCGGTGGTCATCAGGTGCGGACGCGAGAGCACCTTGACGCGCGAGCGCGTCGACTGCGCCTCCAGGAGCCCGCGGTAGACCTCGATGCCGTTGCGGTAGCCGGAGATGGTGCCGAGCAGGCCGCCGCTGCCGAGCTCGCCGATGAGCCGCAGCTGCTGCCCGAACGCATTGAAATAGCCTCCGCCGAGGTCGCCGGTGCCCACGTCGGTGTCCGAGTTGTTCGGCAGCAGAGACTGGAGGACGCTCAGCGTATCGTTCTCGCCGATGGTGATTTCGGCGATCATCGATTCGATCAGCACCTGGCGCGGCACGATGTCGAGGTCGCGCAACACCACTCGCAGCGTCTGGTAGTCGCGCGGCGTGGCCAGGATGACGAGCGAGTTGGTCACCTCGTCTTCGACCACGCGCACTTCCTGCTCGAACAGATCGTCTTCGGTGCCGCCAATGACGACGCCGGAGACGCCGCCGCCACCGCCGCCGCCGCGGCCGCCGCGCGTCGTGCTCCCGTCGCCGCGTCCGGAGCGCGAGGAGCCACGGCTGCTGCCGAGGCCGCCGCCGCCCGAGCTTCCCAGCCCGCCGCCGCCGCTGCTGCCGAGCGCGGAACCGCCGCCGCCGTCGTCGAGGCCCCCGCTGATGCGAGTGCTGCCGCTGCCGCCGCCGCTGCGCCGTCCCGAGCTTCCACCGCCGGAGGCGCGCCCGAGCCCGCCGCCGATGCCGAGGCCGGCTTCGGCCGCATCGCCGCTTCGGCCGCGGCGGCCGCCGCGGCCGGTGCCGCCGCCTTCGCCGTACACTTCGCTCAGCACGGCGGCCAGGTCGGCAGCCTTGCTGTTCTCGACGCGATAGACGTAGACCTGCCGGCGCCCGCCGGCCTCCGAGCGAACGTCCAGGACGCCGACCCAGTAGTCCACCGCCATCACCACGGCCGGGTCCTGCGCGATCAGCGCGATGGCGCCCAGACGCGGCAATGGGATCAGGAAGGCCGGGCTGCCGGTTTCGGCGGCGTGGTACGCCTCCAGGATCGACTGCAGCTCCTCGGCAAGATCCTCGAGCACGGCGTGCTCGACCTTGAACAGCTTCGCGTTCATCTCGGCGAAGGTGTTGGTGTCGAACGTGTGAACCAGATCGGTGAGCCGGTCGGCGTTGGTGGCGACGTCGGTGATGATGAGCAGGTTCGAGCGCGGGAACGCGATGGCGTCGCCGCCAGGAGAGACGAACGGCGTGATGGTCTGCGCCATCTGATCGGCGCCGACGTGGTAGACCTTGACCACGTTCATCACGAAGTGGTTCTCGGCGGCGAGCTCGCGGCTGCCGATGATCTTGGTCTTGCCCTCCTCGGCCGGGACGATCGAATACAGATCGCCGGTCTTGACGGCGGTGAAGCCGGTGTTGCGCAGGAGCTGGTGGAAGATCGGAAAGAGATCCTCGCGCGAGAGCCGGCCCGAGGTGCGCACCGTCACCTGGCCCTGCACGCGCGGGTCGATCCAGTAGTTGATGTTCATCGCCGCGGCCAGCGAATAGATGACTTCGCGGATGTCGGCGTTCTCGAAGTTCAGGACGATGCTCTCGTCGCCGATCTCGGCGGCGGCGGCCGTCGGCGCTGCCGGCGGTGCCACGCGCGCCGGAGCAGGCGGCGGAGGCGGAGCCAGCTCGGTGTCTTCCTCGTCCTGCGCGCGGGCGCCGCTGGCGAGCATGGCCAACGCCATCGCCGCCAGCAGCGTCGCCACCGGTCGGCGGCGGCGGGTGCAGCTATCGAGCATCCTTCTCTCCATGTCCCCTCATGCCGCGCCGGCCCGACGCAGCGTTGCATGTCTTAACGTGATTTGGCCGCCTCACGAAGCCGCCGCAGGGCGTCCAGACGGGCCTGCACAGGATCGGCGCCGCCTGCCTCTTCCTTCTCGCCGCCGCCCTTGCCGCCCTGCTGGTTACCGGCCGTCCTGCCACGCGCGGCGGCGTTACGCTGCGCGATGGCCTGGGCGCGCTCGCGCGCAGTCATCGATCGTGTCTCGTCCTGCGGCTCGGGCTCGCCTCGGCCGGGCCTGGGCGTGGCCGGCCGCGCCGCGGCGGTCGTACCGGGCCGATTGGCTGCTGCCGAGGGCCGCGCCCCCGGGGCCGGCGGCGCCGCAGCCACGCCTCCTCCGCCCGAGCCGCCCTGAATCTTGAGCGGCACGTGGAACTGCTGGCCTGCCTGTCCGAGCAGCGTCACCGAAGACGACGTGATCTCGCCGACCTCGTAGTCGCCGAGCATCTCGCCCTTGCGCAGGCTCTGCTGCTCGGGCCCGACTGCCGGATCGGAAAGGATCGCCACCGGCTCGGCGCCGATGATCATGACGCCGGTCAGCGTCACGCTGGTCGGAGGCGGCAGCGGCGTGGCATCCACCGGAGCGTCGTCGATGTTGATGTCGCCGAGGCCGGCTCCACGTTGCGCGTCGAAGAGGTCTCCCTTGACCACCGCCTCGGTGACGGCCGGAGAGATCCTGGCGCGCGGCTTGGGCGGCGGAATGGGCGCGGGCGCGGGCGCGTCGGGGATCTCGCCGAACTGCGGCGGCTCGGTGCGCATCACCTCGACCACGCGCAGACCCAACGCGACCACCAGCGCCAGCTGGACGATGGCCAGCGCCTGGAAGAGCCGCTTCACGACTCCTGCCTCATGAACGTGCGCACCTCCAGGCTGACCGTGAGCGGCGCGGTGGCCGGCTCGGGCGCTGTGGTCCCGGCGCGCGAGGTGGGAGGACGGCGGGTGGTTCCGAGCTTGCGGTTGATCTCCAGGTGCGTGACGACCATGTCCTTTTCGCCGCCTTCGATCGACGACAGGAGCCGGGTGACGCCCTCCAGGCTACCCGACAGCGTCAGGCGCACGCCCACGCGCTTGAAGCCGTCGGTGTCCTCTTCCTTCAGAATCTGGGAGCTGAGCACGTTCAGGCCCGCGTTGCCGGCCATCGTGCCGATGGCGCCCTGCAACTCGGCGGCGACTTGCGTGGCGGTGGCGCCGCTGCTGAGACGCGACTGCTGGTCGTTGTAGCGCTTCTCGAGCTCGGTGGCCTGCTGCTCGAGCGCGCGGCGGCGCGCGGCCAGGCGCCGGTAGTTCTCGACCTTGGCCACCTGCACCCACTGCGCGTCGGCGCTGACCGTGCCGACTTCTTCGTCGTCGCCCATGACGGTGAACCGCAGCACGAGCGCAAGGGCGATGGCGAAGGCGGCGCCGACCAGTACGCGCTCGCGCGAGGAGAGCGCGGTCCAGCGTTCCACCAGCGTCATTCTTCAAGATCCATGCGAAGCGAGAAACGCTCCTGGTTGGCCAGGTACTTGGTGGTGGGCGCGGTGAAGTTCACGTTGGCAAAGCTTGCCGAGGCTTCGAGGATCGCGATCAGGTCGGAGGCGCGCGCGGCGATGCCGTCGAGCTCGATGCGATTCTCCTTGTACCGGAAGGTCGTCAGATACGCATCCTGCGGGACGAGGTCTGTGATCTCCTTGAGATAGCGCGTGACGTTGCTGCGGCTCTTGCTCTCGAGCTTCTCGACGCGCGCCAGCATCTCCAGGTTCTTGTCCTGCTGTCGCAGGACCTGCTCGGCCATCGGCTCGAGAGTCTCGACCTCGGCGGCCAGGGCATTGTCGATGGCGAGGTTCTTGGCGGCGATGGTGGCCATCAACACGAGCGCCATGACCACGACCGCGCCCGACAGGGCCATTTCGCGAAGGCCGACGCCGGCCGCGGTCTGCACCAGCGTGGCCGGCAGGAGATTGAGAGGCGCGCGCGATTCGCTCAGCTGCGAGAGCGCCGCGCCCACCGCCACGATCTCCGCTTCGCCGACGGTGGCGCCGACGGGAAAGAAGTCCGGCGGCGCCACCGAGGTCAGCGAGGCCTCGGCGTCGCTGGCGGGCCGGGCCGAAAGGCAGGCCGGCGCGCGGTCGCTGTATTCGGGAAGCGTCGCTTCGACCTCGCGTGCCACCGCTTCGGTGCGGGAGCGTGCGCGCGGGTCCAGGTGATGGCTGGAGACCAGCAGCCCGTCCGCGCACAGCGTGATGTAGTCGCGGGTGCCCGAGCGGGTGAACACGGCGGCCAGCGGCAGCCCGGCAAAGCCGGTGTAGTCGGCCAGCGCCAGGGGCTCGGCCGTGACGGCCGAGACGGGCAGGCCAGCGTTGGTGACGACGGCGGCGGCCTCTTCCACGGCCACGCGCGGAGCCGAAACGATGGTGACGGCCACGCGCTCGCCCACGGTGCCGACGGGGCGAACCAGGTGTCCCCAGAACAGCGAGTCGGGAGGAACCGGAATCAGACGGTCCAGCTCGTATCCGGCCACCGTGGCGGCGTTGCCGGCGGCCGAGGCGGGAATCTGCATGCTGGCCATGAGCGTGACGCTTCGGTCGACGGCGATGGCCACGCGTCCGGCCTCGACGCCGGTGTTGGCAACGAATTCGCGAAGGAAGCTGGTGGCCTCGGCGCCGTGCGCTTCGGCCGGTCCCTCCAGGCGCTGCGAGGCAAGCTCGACCACGCGCACCGCGTTGAGGCGCTTACGGACGTGCGCGACCGAGACGACGTCGCCGCGCAGGGCCACGCCCAGCACGTCGGCGAAATCCGCCCTTACGATACGGCGGAAAAGGCTTTTGGCATCCACCCGTGATCAGCCCTCGTCGCTCGCTTCCCCAACGCTGTCGGTAGAACCGGATTGGTCGGAATCGGTGAAGATGGAATCATACCACCTGGCGACCCGCAACCCGTCGCCGGACTTGCCTAGATGGATGACGGCACCGACGTAGGCAAGGACTACGTCGCTGTCGGGCGCCTTGACGCGCGCCTCGATGGTCATGTCGACCGGCGGCTGCTCGCGGCCCGAGCCGACGGCCGAGGAATCGAGCAGCGCGCGCAACGCGTCGGGAATGCCCTCCTCGCCGCCACGGCGCCGGTCGAAGCTGAGCTGCTCGGCGTCCTCGCGATTGAGCCCGCCCAGCGCCTGCATGACCGCCGGAGAAACCGATCGCATGTTCACCTTCACCGAAGTGTTGAAGACGCTGAAGATTTCCTTGAAGCCCGGATAGTCCTCGTTGCCCTCGTACAGCTCGCGCGTCACCCCGCGCACGAGCAGAAGCTCGTCCACCGAGTCGAAGGCCGCATTCTTTGCGCGGTACGGTCGCGGCAGATCCTCGTAATATTCCGTCTCAGCACCTTCGGGCTGGTGCATGTCGTCGCCATCGCGCCAGTCGATGATGGAATCGGCGATGATCTGCGCCTCGTCGTCGGGGATCTCCAGGTTATAGAAAATCTGCGCGAGCTGCGCCGAGCTCAGCTTGTTCAAACTGAGCTTTCCCGCCTCATCGACGACGCGGACTTCGTAGGGCTTGCCACGCCAGGACGCCTCGACCCAGGTACCGTCTCCCTGCGCGAGTGAACGGATGGGGTCGAGGTTTTCCTCATCCTCCATCTTCTCGAAGGGGTCCTCGTGCTGGCGATCCGCGCGCAGAGCGAGGATCACCTCGCTGATGGCCGCCATCGCCGTGTTGCGGGCGATGGCGGACTCCTTGAAGTTGCGCGTGCTCATGGCCTCGTCGTGCATGGCGCGAGCGAACTCGGCGGCCAGCACGGCGAGCACGGCAAAGGTCCAGACGACGACGAGCAGCGCGACGCCGCGCTGACGCCGGTCAGGCGTCTTTGCCTTCGTCCTCGTCCTCGTCGTCCTCGTCGTCGTCTTCGTCATCGTCCTCAAGGTCTTCGTCGTCCTCGTCCTCGAAGTCCTCGTCGTCGTCCTCGAAGTCCTCTTCGTCCTCGAGGTCCTCGTCGTCCTCCTCGAGATCCTCCTCGTCCTCGTCCTCGAGGTCGTCGTCCTCGAGGTCGTCGTCCTCTTCCTCTTCCTCTTCGTTCAGATCCTCCTCTTCGATTGCGCCTTCCTCGGGCTCGGTCTTCTTGCCTTTGCCTCCGCGGCCGCCCATCGCCTCGAGGTCGGCGCCGGCCAGCCCGAACTTGCCGAGCAGGGTCGCCGGGGAGTCGTTGCCAGGTGTCATTACGGCTTCGTTCGTAAGTTGCATGTTACCTCCTCCGTCGTTCGTCGTTACCGAGCGTCCGGCATGTCCGCCAGCTCATTCCTCGTCCAGTTCCTCGTCGTCTTCGTCGTCTTCGTCGTCTTCTTCGTCGTTGTCGTTGTCGTTGTCGTTGTCGTTGCCGCCCGCAGGCTGCGTGGTCGGCGGCGTGCCGTCGTCATCGTCGTCGCCGCGGTCGCGCAAGCCGCGGCGTCCCTTGAAGTCCTCGGCATCGACTACCTGGTTGAACGTCGCGACCATCAACGGCATCTCATGGTAGAGCGCAGGACCGTCCACCGTAGCTGGTGCGATCTCGACTCGGACGCAAGCCGGCAGCAGATCCTCTTCGGCCGCGTCCCACACTTCGAGAAACTCATCCGCGTCTGCCTCGCGCTGATAGCTGAACGTAACCGACTCTACGTCGTACAGCAGCGTGGTTTCCATCGTTTCGTCGATGGCCTCCTCGTCGTCCAGGCCTTCGTCCGTGCCGTAGGCCAGGTAGACGGGCTTCTCGGACATCTTCAGCTCCCCCTCCTCTACCCAGTAGCGGACGATGGCCAGGCCGCTGGCGTCGGGACGTTGCGGGGCGGTCGTGACGAACTCGACCTCGTCCGCGTCCCCGTAGAAGAACGGCTCGGGCTCGCTCGAATCGTCTTCGTCTCCGAGGCCTTCCTCGTCCTGGCGCGGAAGGTAGAGGGCGTCGGTGGCGGCGATCTGACGGCCCATGAGGCTCGTGGCTATGCGAAAACGCCGCGCCTGCTCGCTGACGCGCTCGCCCGAGGATGCCGAGCGTGCGCCGAGGACCAGCACGCCGTAGAGCGCGACGGACACCAGGCCGAAGACGGCCATCGCCACCACCAGCTCGAGGAGCGTGAAGCCGCGAGCGCCGCGCATCACAGCTGCTCCTCGCCGATGCGCGCCGTCTCCAGAACGATCGTCTTCTCCCCGACCGGCCCCAGCCAGGTCACTTCGGCCACGATCTCCCACAGGCCGAGCTCGCCCGCCTGCTCCGTCAGATCGTCGAGCGACTCGGTCATGCCGACCAACTCCCGCTGGATGGGACGGGTCGTGACGGTCCAGGTGTACTCGCCCTCCTGCCCCGTCTGAGTTCCTTCCTCGAGGATCGACCGCCACAGCGCCTCGTCGATCAGCGACCGGCCGAGCACCATCGCGCGGGTCTGCCGGTCCGCCTCGCCCGCCAGTCGCAGGCTGCCGCTGAACAGTTGCAGCGCACCGACGATGCCCATCGACATCACGGCCACGGCCACCATGACCTCGAGAAGCGTGAAGCCTTTCTGCAGGCGCCGTCTCACGACGCCTCCTCGATACGCAGGCGGCCGATGAGCGGATCGAAGATCAGCACATAGGCCTGGCGCCCGCCGGCCACCTCGAACTCGATCTCGACGCTGCCGCCCACCGAGGCGCCGGTGGGAAAGAAGTCGAAGACGATCTCGTCCTCCGCTTCGCCTTCGCGTCCGCCCTCGATGGCGCCGAACTCGGCGAAGCCGGGCAGCTCGAACGTCTGCTCGCCCCCTTCGATTCCGAAGCGGCCGTCCTGCTCATAGACCGAGAGCCCGACCGCTTTGCGCGTGCTGACGGCCTTGGCCGAAGCGGCGCGCGAGGCACTGATGAACGTACGCACCGATCGTCGCACCGCGCCCTGGCGCCAGCCGGAGTTCATCGACGGCACCACCAATGCCGCAATGACGCCGATGATGACGACGACGACGACGACTTCGAAGAGAGTGAAGCCGCGCTGGCGGTGGTGGGTGGTGGAGCGCAAGGGTGCTGAAGAACTGGGTCAGGCACCCTTTGCACGGAAAGACCGTGCGAAGGGGTGCCAGCGTCCTAGTCCAGATTGGTGATGTCGGCGGCGTCGCCATCGCCGCCGGGGCTTCCGTCGGCGCCGTAGGACATGATCTCGTAATCGCCGCGGCCGCCTTCGGGCCCGCGGTAGACGTACTCGTTGCCCCATGGATCACGCGGCAGCTTCTTGATGTAGGGACCGTCCCACATGTCCATTCCCGAGGGCGGATCCAGCAGCGCATCGATTCCCTCGGAGCTGTTGGGATAGCGGCCGGTGTCCAGCGCAAGCGCATCGAGAGCGGTCGAGAGGTTCGCGATCTGCACGCGCGCGGTCTTGGCCCTGGCCTTGCCGACGTTCTGGAAGAAGTTCGGCGCCACCAGCGCGGCGAGCATGCCCAGAATCACCATCACCACCAGCAGCTCGATCATCGTGAAGCCGCTCTGGCGCTCGCGCCGCCGTCGCGCCTCCTTCTGGCATCGCTCTTCGTTTCGTTCTCTGTCTTCGGTCACGTTCTCCTACCTCCGACGCGGCCGTCGTTGTCGGCCCCGCCTTCCTGAGCTCTACAGAATCATCTGGTTGACGCTGAACACCGCCGACATCATCGCCCACACGATCACGCCGATGACCACGGCCATGAAGATGAGAATGACGGGACCGATGAGCGTCATCACGCGGGCCACGGCATTGGTGACCTCGCGGTCGTAATGGTCGCTGACGACGATCAGCATCTCGTCGAGGCGGCCGGTCTCCTCACCCACGCCCACCATCTGCAGGGCCAGCGGCGGGAAGACGCCCGTGCGTTCCAGCGGACCGCTCAGGCCCTTGCCTTCGCTGACGTCGCGCTGCACCGCGGCCAGCGCCCTCGAGATGATGACGTTGGGAACGATGCTGCGCACGATGTCGAGCGACTGGATCAGCGGCACTCCGCCGCGCAGCATCGTTCCGAGCGTGCGCGCGAAGCGGGCAACCTGCAGCTTGCTGACCAGGTCGCCGAAGACCGGCGCCGACAGCGCGAGCCGGTCGTAGCGCTCGCGCCCCGCCGGCGTGTCCACGTACCTGCGGATGCCGTACCAGACGCCCATGCAGGACAGGACGAGCAGCCACCAGTAGCTCTTCACGAACTCGCTGATGGCCATGACGGCCTGGGTCGACGCCGGCATCGCCGTACCGAGATCGGCGAAGATGGCGGCGAAGCGCGGCATCACCACGGTGAGAAGGATGGCGATGGCGCCGCCGGCCGTGACGATGAGGATGATGGGATAGACCATCGCCGACTTGATCTGCTCGCGCGTCTTCTCGCTGCGCTCCAGATAATCGGCGAGGCGTTCCAGAACGCCCTCGACGATGCCGCCGGCCTCGCCGGCCCGGATCATGTTCACGTACAGGGGCGGGAAGACCGCCGGATGCTCTCCGAGCGCCTGGGAGAGCGAGCGCCCCTCCTGCACCCGCGCCAGCACCTGCGAGACCACCGCCTTGAGCGTCGGGTTCTCCGAGAGCGCCGAAAGGCTTGCCAGGCTTCGATCCAGCGGCAGCCCGGCCTTGAGGAGCGTGGCCAGCTCACCGGTGAAGATCATCAGGTCGCGGCCCTTCACCTTCTTGGCGCGCCGCCAGGGCAGCGACATCGAGGCCAGGTCCGGAAGCGAGAAGCCGCGCGAGGATGCCGCGGCCGCGGTGGTTCCCTCGCGCACGGCAAGCGGGATGAAGCCCTGCCCGCGCAGGGAGGCGACCACGGCCGCCTCGCCCGAAGCCTCCATCAAACCTTCGACGATACGACCCTCACGGGTACTCGCCTTGTATGCGTACGCTGCCATGCAGGGTCTGCTCGAAAGCGCGCATCTTAACACCGCCACGCACACGCGCGACCGCTTGCGCACGTGCGGCGGGGAGAGCGACCAGGATGTCGAAGGCTTGTCGTCCCCGATGCCGGCAGCGAGCCCCGCAGCTCGCGCCTCGGAGCCTATGGACGTTGGTCATCCAGGATCGCTTCAACGAGTGCGTGCCACTGGCTGCGAAATGTCGCGGCGGTCATGACGGGCGCGGGTGCGCAGCCGTCTTCCAGAGCTTCGGCCAGGGCTGCGGCCAGAGCCACCGGATCGCCGGCGGGCACCAGCTCGCGACCGCTCGCCTGATCCGGCAGACCGCCGGCGTCGCTGGTCAGGACGCGGGCGCCGAGCGCGCGCGCCAGCGGAAGGAGTCCGCTCTGGGAGGCGGTCCGGTACGGCAGGACCAGCACCGTGGCGCGCTTCACGAGAAGCTGCAGCTCTTCGTCATCAAGATAGCGATTTTCCAAGATGATGGAGGAGTCGTCGGCGGCCGCACGAGAAACCCGTGCCAGTTCCCGGCGCAGAAGGTAGGACTCGCCCGCGATGACGAGCCGGCGTCCGGGGTGGTCGCCCGCGGCGGCCAGCATGCGCCAGGCGTGCAGGAGGACATCCAGTCCCTTGTAGCCGCGGAGATGGCCCGCGAAGACCGCCACCGCCGCGTCCTCGGCAATTGCGAACTTCTCGCGCGCCCAGGCTCTCGCCCTGCCCGCATCGATGGCGAGGGGCGCCGCCAGCGGCGGCATCGGCGCGATCGCGACGCGGGCAGCGATGCCGAGCTCTTCGACCGCGACCGCCACGCTTCGGCTGTGACACAGCACGCGACCGGCACGGCCCAGCGCCAGACGCGCCAGCGGGCGGGCCAGCGGAACGTGCTCATGCGGCTCGAGGTTGTGACACAGCGCGACGACCCGGCGGCGCGGAACTCCGGCAAGCGACGCCGCCAGCGCAGCGGCCGTCACCGGATGCCACCACTGGAACGCCACGACCTCGGCTCCGGCGGAACGGAGGAACCGGGCCGCCCGTTTCCAGCTGCGCGGGCCGACGACGTCGATCATCTCCTGGCCGACGCGACCGAGCGCGCTGTCGCGCTGGGCAGAGCCGGGAAAGAAGGCGCCGGGGTACAGGCGCGAGTACGACAGCACGCACGGCTCGATGCCGGCGGCCTCCAAGGCCTCGGCCAGGCGAGCGGTATGCGCCGAGATGCCGCCGCGCAGCGGCGGTGCCGGACCGATCAGCACCGCGCGCCTCACTGCGCATCTCCGGGCGCCTCTCCCCGGACCGCTTCGCTCCTGCGCCCTTGCGCGCCCGACTCGTTCGCCGCCTCGTGCTCGGCATCGCCGCTCTCGCTCGCGCGGGCATCGCCCGTTGCATCATCGGCGGCACCAAGCTCGGCCAGGCGCGTACGCGCTTCGGCATCGAGCGGCATGTGCCGCAGGTACTCGCGCAGCACCTTGCGCGCCGTCTCGGTGTCGCCACGCGTAGCCGCGAACTCGGCGCGCGCGAGGTAGGGCCAGTTGCGCTCGCGGTCGATACGCCGCGCGGCTTCCAGCGCACGCTCGGCGACGGCATCCAACCTGAGCGAATGCGCGACGTAGGCGACGAGCGTCCACGAGTCGGCGTAATACGGATCGAGCGAACGCGCGCGCAACGCGTGCCACAGCGCACGCAGGCTCGACCCGCGCCGGATGTGCGCCCACGCGAGGCAGCCGTGCGCCCACGCGCTTCGCGAGTCGGCCGCCACCGCACGCGCGAATGAGCGCAGCGCCGCCTCGGGCTCGCCGCGCGCATCCTCGCTGAAGCCGCGATCGATCCACGCCGCCACCAGCGACGGATCGCGTCTGGTCGCCTCCACGAGCAGCGCATGCGCGGTGTCGGACCGCCCGGGATCGGCTTCCTGCTGCGCCAGCGAGAGCAGAGGCCGGCCGTTGTGCGGCGAGATGGCGGCAAGCTCGAGCAGGCGCGTGCGCGACGGCTTCTCGACCATCGGCATCGCGCGCTTGTGCGGCCGCCAGCCGCCTTCGCACGTGGCCGGGTCGCCGAGCAGCTGGATGTCGGTCAGCGTCAGCGCATTGCCGAGCAGCGAGCGCACCGCGACATCGACGTGGCCGCGCAGCATCGCCGGATCCGCCACCGCCATGTCGATGGGAGCGTCGTGCACGGCCTGGCGACGCTCGATGCGACCGTCGACGCCGATTTCGTACGCTTCGCGGCGAAGGCGTGGGATGTAGGGAATCAGGCGCACCGCGGTGACGCGGCAGCGCGTCAGCATCTGCAGGCGCACGTGCACCTGCGCTGGAAGGTCTTCCCACGGCTCGCCGCCGCCGAGCCAGATCGGCTGCGGCGGCGTCAGCAGCTGCGGCGGCGGCCATGCCACGGCATGTCCGCCCGGATAGCCGACGGCCGAGGCAAGGACGCCGCGCGTGCGCGGCAGCGGGTCCTCGAAGAGAGGAGCCGCATCCGACGCGCGAGCGTCCAGCACCGTCAGCCACGTCGGCGACGCTCTCGCAGGATCGCCGCCGGAGGTTTTTGCCGCGCCACCAGTGGCTGCGTGGGCGCCGCTGCCGCGTTCGGCGTCGGCTCGTGCCGCTCCGTCCCGCGTCATGGCAGTCTCGGGCGGGTCAAGCCCGTCGCGCCGCTGCGTTGGAGCACCGTCACCGCCGCTGCGTCGCGCGATGAAGTAGTCGCTGTTCTCGAAGGCGATCGTCCACTGCTCGCCCAGTCCGCGCTGCGCAGCCTCTCGCCGGCTGCTCCACCACGGCTCGAGCGCATCCGCATCGCGTGCAGCCAGCAGCGCTTCGGGCCCGTAGCGCCGCAGCCACCGCTCCTCGCTGCCGGTGGCGACGAGGCGGCGCGGGAGCACCGCCCAGCGCGCGTCGTGGCGCATCGCCAGCTCGCGCCGGCGCTCCGCCGTCGTGTGAGAGGCGAAGAACTCGGAGCGGTCGCGAAGGCGACCGTAGGCGTTGCCCTCGTGGAGCGAGAACACCAGCGTCTGCCGCTCGGTCGATGCCACGACCGGCTTTCCCGTCAGCGCCGGCACCAGCTCGGCAAAGCCGCTCGGCGCCAGCACGCGGCCGCTGCCGTGCTCCGCTCGCAGAAAACGATAGGCGCCGAGCGCGGCGCCGCGCGGGGCCGGCGCTCCCGGGAATGGATGCTCGCCCATGTCGCGGCGCATCCTGTCGGTTGCCGTCGTGGCGGTGACGGCCAGAAGCGCGGCAGACATGGCGACCGCAGCCGCACGCAGCGCAGCGCCGCTGCTCCATGCCGCGTACAGGCCGCAGGCGAGCAGGAGCGGAACCGGCACCAGCCATCCGAGCCGATACAGCATCCACGGAACCCACAGCTTGCCTGCGGCCGCCGCCAGCAGCGGCACGAACAGCAGCGCGCACGGCACCAGCGTCAGCGCGATGAGCACGCGCGCCGCGGGCTGGCGGCGGCGACGCACGAGAAGCGGCAGCATCAGCATCGCCAGCACCGCCGAGGCGCCGAAGACTGCGCCCGGGTGGACGATCCAGCCGGGACTGCCGGCGAAGAGGATGCGCTCGAGCGCCAGGTGTGCGCGCACCACCGGGTTGTCGGCATTGGCCAGGGCGATGCCCTGATCGCCGAACGCCATGGCCAGCCGCAGCGCCTGCGCGACCGGATAAAGCGCGGGCAGCGCCAGCGCCGCGGCCACGCACTGCCCGTGGCGCGAGCGCAGGCACGCAGGCAGCCGCGACGGTGCCAGCCCCGCGACGGCAACGACGGTCGCGAACGCCGCCATCGTGTAGACCAGGCTGTGCACCGATACGGTCGCCGTCGCCACGCAGCCGACGAAGATCGCGCAGCCGGCGACGCCGCGATGGGGGACGCTGGTGACGTGGCGCCAGGAGCGCAGCGCCGCCGCGATCAGCACCGGCGCCAGCGCGAACGCCGCCACGTGCTTGTCCTGATAGATGCGCGTGAAGAACGGAATGGCCTCCGTGCTCCACAGCCACACCGCCGTCATCAGCGTCGACAGCGCGACGAGGCGGCGCTCTCCTCCGAAGACGGCGGCCGCCAGCGCGGAGAATGCGGACACCGTCATCGTCACCACCGCGGCCGTCCACGGCCCCGCCTGCGTGCGCCACGGCTCGGCGCCGGTGCATGAGGCGACCAGCGCCTGCAGCGCAAGCCAGACGCTCCACAGGAAGCGCGGGTGCGACTGGCCCGTATGCAGGAACGGCTCGTCGAAGTGGAAGTGGCCGCGCGCCAGCCAGCTCTGCACGAAGGCCAGGTCCCACCAGTCATCGACGTTGCCGCCGCAGTGCCGCAGCGCCACCGGCAGCAGCGCCGCCAGCGCGGCGGCGAACGCGGCGATCTCGATTGCCGAAGCCGGTGCCGCGGGCGGCACGCGGCCGCGGCGGTGCTGCTTCAGCGATGCGGCCGCGAGCAGGAGGAACACCGCTGCCAGTGCGAAAGGCGCAGCCGCCAGCGGTGCCTGCGCAACGTACAGCGGAAGCAGCGCTGCGGTGGCGACCGCGAGCGACAGTGCACCATCGACGGCGAGGCGCCCGGTGCCCCAGTCCTCTTCGGCGACCGGACCGATCAGCGGCGCGAGCACGCGGCCCGGGAGCCACAGCAGCGCCAGCACCAGCAGCGCCGGCGGAAGGTGCTGCCACAGGCCCGCGGCGCCGGCGGCGCCCATCAGCAGCAGCGCGAGCGCAGGGACGGGCATGGGTGTCAGTTCAAATATCCCAGATCCCGCAGCCGCTGCATGACCTCGGCCTCTTCGGCGGCATCGTAGTCGCGCGCGGCACCGCCGCCGTCGCCCTCGCCCGCGGCCTGGCTGTGGCGCACGGGATTGTCGGCGCGAAACTGCGCCGACAGGACTTCCTCCAGAACTCGCCCGTCCATGTCGTCGGGCACGGGCTGTCCGAGCAGATGAAGGATCGTCGGCGCCAGGTCCTGGATGCTCGCGCGCGGCGGCGGACTGCCGGCGGCGATGGCGCCGCCGGCAGCGATGAAGGTGCCGTTGTCGCGATGCATGCCCGAGTAGCGGTAGGTGGCGTCCCAGATGCGGCTCGAGCCGAAATCGGACAGGCCGTAGAAGATGTCGGCGTCGTCGTGCGGCAGCAGGATCAGATCGGGCGCCTCGTCGATGCGCGCGCCGTGGTAGACCTCCTCGCGACGGAGCACGCGCGACACCAGCGGACGGCCGAGCTCGGGATCGCGGTATTCGAGGACGGCGCGCGCGATCTCCTCGCGCGTGCGATCGTAGTCGGCGCCGCGCTCGACGCAGCCCTGTGGCTCGCGGCCCTGCACGTTGAGGAAGACCGACCCGTAGTGGCGGCCGTAGGAGTACGCGCGCGAGCGCGGCCAGTCCACGTTCAGGAACGACAGGAAGAAACGCTTGAGCACGCTGTCGAAGGAGTAGACGTTCTTGTACTCGGCATGCTTGGCCACGCCGAGCCGGTCGGCCAGCCGATGGACGTTGCGCAGGCTCAGCCCGCGCCGCAGCGCGAAGTGCTTCAGGCGCGTCGGCAGGTCGCCGGCCAGGCGCAGGAAGCCGAGCTCGAGCAGCAGGTTGTTGAGCACGATGAAGCGCGAGGCGCGTCCCATGCCGTGATCGGACATCAGCAGCACGGTGACGTCCTTGCCGGCCTTCTCGATGACGCGCGCGATGTCGGCATCCAGGCGCTGGAAGTAGCGAAGGACGGGGGCCGAGAGGTCTCGCGTGTCGCCGCTGGGCCGCCACGGGTGCTGCGGGTCCAGGTAGTGCCAGAGCTGATGGAGGATGCGGTCGGTGTCGAAGTACACCGTCATGAAGAAGTCCCAGTCGTCGCGATCCATCAGATGCAGCGTGGTGCGCGTGAGCAGCTCGAGCAGCTCGTCGCTGGCGCGGAAGAACGCCTCCCTGCCGCGCTCGGAGAACGTCTCGGACGGATAGATGCGGTAGTCGCCGACCTTGGCCTGGATCTCGGCGCCGAGCTCGCGCGGATACGTGTAGTCGGTGGCGAAGTACGGCGTCATCCAGCCGCTGATGAAGGTGCCGTTGACCGGCTCGACCGGATACGAGATCGGCACGTTGATGACGCCCACGCGAAGGCCGGCATCGCTCAGCAGCCGCCACAGGCTGCGGCCGCTTCGCATCGTCGCGTTGACGGGCGGAAACACGTAGCCGCCGGGCCGCCTGTACAGGAAGTCGTAGATGCCGGTCTTGCCGGGATTCTTGCCGGTGGCGAAGGTGCACCAGGCCGGGCCCGACGTCGGCGGCATCGTCGAGGCCATCACGCCGCCCGTGCCCTGCGATAGCAGCCGGGCGATCGTCGGCATGTGGCCGGCACGCGCCCACTGCTCGAGCAGCGGAAAGGGCGCCCCATCGAGGCCGATGACCAGGACACGCTTGCGAGCAGCCATGAGGAGCGGGTCTTACCAGCGCCAACCGCGGCTGCGAAACCGAGCGCGCATCGCAGCGATGCGTTGCGCCAGATCGGCGGCGTCGTCGCGGCGCTGGTCGACGATGTTGCGCGTCTCGCCCGGATCGGCGGCCAGATCGTAGAGCTCGCGACGCTCGGGCGTGTCCTCGGTTGGCGGCCGCCCGCTGTCGATCCTCTCCTTGGCCCTGCGCGGATCGGAAGGCGCGCCGGCTGGCGTGACGATCATCTTCAGGCCGCCCGAGCGCAACGCGAACGGATGATTGGGGCGCGGGCCGATCGCGAAGCAGTCGCGCGTCAGCGATCCCGCCGGTGCGTCGCCTCCGCGCAGCTCGCCTGCCAGCGAGGTGCCGTCGAAGTCGTGCGGCTGCGGGTCGACGCCGATCAGATCCAGCAGCGTCGGCACGATGTCGACCGTGCAGGCCTGCGTGCGAATGCGCGCGCCGGCCGGGATCTGGCCGGGCCAGGTGAAAACCAGCGGCACGCGTACGGTGCTGTCGTAGAGGAACCAGCCATGCTGCAGCAGCTCCTGATGCTCGGTCAGGCTTTCGCCGTGGTCGGCGGTCAGGACGACGAGCGTGTCGCGATGGCCGGAGCGCTCGATGCCGCCGAGAAGCGCGCCCACCTGGTGATCGGTGAAGCGGATGTCGCCGTCGTAGCGCCGCACGTAGTAGGACAGTCGCCGCTGCCCCTCCAGCACCTGGTATCTCGGAATGACGCCGAGGCCGAAGTTGCTGTCCGAGAACTCGAGCTCCGGATCCTCGCCGAACAGGCGCGCCGGGTACTGGAAATCCTTGCTCCACCACGCCTGCGCCGAGTTGTAGGGGCCGTGCGGGTCGAGCAGATGCACCCATAGGAACCAGGGTCTGTCGCGCGCGGCGGTGCGCAGGTGCCCGAGCGCGAGCGCCACCACGCGATCGTCCGTGCTGACCGTTGCGGGCGGCTCGATGGCGGCAACCTCGAAACGCTCGAAGCCCTGCCCGAACCCGTGCGCATCATCGACGATGCGGTTGGCGATGAACGCAGCGGTCGAGTATCCGCGCCCGGCCAGGATCTCGGCGATCGTCGTTGCCTTGTCGGGCAGATTGGCGCGGTTGAACGCCACGGCATGGCGGTCCTGATAGACGCCCGTGAGCAGCGTGGCCACCGCGGGCGCCGTCTCCGGCGCGCTCGCGATGGCGTGCTCGACGACCGTGCCGCGTGCCGCCAGATCATCCATCCACGGAGTGGTGGGATTGTCGTAGCCGTACATCCCCATGTGATCGGCACGCAACGTGTCGATGGAGAGGAACAGGATGTTGGGCGGCTCCTCCGGCGCGTGCGGCCGCCCCTGCGGCGCACCGTTGCAGCCCCCCTGGGTCATCAATACGGCCGCCGCAGCCAGGCTGCCCAGCATCCCGAAGGCCCGCCGAAGCGTCCAGCGCAGCCCGCGGCGCATCAGCTCGAGCGTCGACAGTTCGCGCACGTAGGCCTCGAGCATCTCGGTGCTTCCCTGCGGATGCGTGAGCAGGCCGAGTCGCAGCAGCCGGTCCTTTTCGTGATCGCCGGCGAACGCCGGCGCCTCCGCCCACTGCAGCAGCGGCGCTGCGGTGGCGGTAAAGCTGGCGTGCACGGCGGCGTGCCGGCGGCCTCGATCGCCGATGCGGTGCAGAGCCGACGGCTCGGCGGCCAGCTCGAGAAGCGCTTGCGCGAGCGACTCCGGATCCTGGCGCGCGCATCCCACCGCCAGCCCCTGCTCCACCAGCACCGCGCCGGCTTCGCTCAGCGCCGTGGTCAGACAAGGCAGTCCGTGCGCGAGCCATTCGACGACACGGTTCTCGGCGCCGAAGCGGCGTTCGTACAGCGGCAGCTCGATGTTGAGGCCGACGTCGGCGCAGGCGTAGATCGCCGGCAGCCGCGGCGAATCCACCCAGCCCAGCAGATGCACGCGATCGCACGAGCCGGCCAGCTCCAGGAAGCGCCCATAGCTGTGCTCGTCGTGACCGGGAATGGCGCCGCCCGTGACCACGACATGCATGCGCGAATCGCGCGCGAGCGCGTCTGCGGTCGCACGGCCGAGAGTGTCGACGTCGCACCAGGTGTTGAAGCCGCCCGAGCACAGCGCAACGAACGCATTCTCGGGGATGCCGAGCTCTCGCCGCGTCGCCCTTCGAAGGCGGTCGCGATCCTCGCGCGTGGCTGCAGGCGCCTCCGCGGCGCATGGGATCACTTCGACGAGATTCTCGCCGGCGGTGGCGGCGGAGAGGCGCCCGGCAAGGCCGAGCTGGCCGATGAGCGCGTGCGAGTGCGCGTGCGACACCGCCGAGAAGCGGTCGGCGGTTTCGAGCACCGGCGCGAGCAGGCTCCAGAAGTGGACGAGGCTCCAGTCGCCGCCGCTGCGTGCGGCCTTGGCCTGCGCCTCGCTGAGCAGGTCGCCGAAGACGTCGGCCCACATCGGAACGCCCAGGCGAAGTCGGCGCGCCAGCGCCGACGCATACACGGTGACACCGACCATCGCCTCGGGCGCGAACGCTTCCATGCGATGTCGCACCGCCTGACCGGCAAGCCGCTTCTCGTCGGTGAAGAACACCTCGATGCCTTCGGGCGCAGACGGCGCGGCGCCCGGCTCTTCGCCGTCGCGGCATACGCAGGCCAGGAGCACGCGGTGCCCTGCACGTGCCAATGCGCAGGAAAGGTGCGCCGCGCGGAGCCCCGGACCTGCGTGGCGAGAGGCTGGCACGTGAGCAGGCACGCCCATGGCGACCATGAGGACGCGACTCATCAGGCAATCCTCGGATGCGCACGATGCGCGCGTGCGAGAGCCGCAGCATCCGTCCGCTGTGCTACGGGCGCGGCCTCGGGCGGCAGTCCAGCGACCGCAGCGTCGCTGGCCGGTGCATCCACTCGCGGAATCCGTGCGGCCGCGGCGACGGCCGCGGCACTCTCCACCATCCGTCCCGCCTCCAGGCGAAGGACGTCATCGGCGACGCGCTCGACCAGCGCCATGTCGTGCGTGACCAGAACGATCGCGGTTCCGCGCGAGCGCAGGCTGGCGATGCGGTCGTCGCAGCGCGAGCGGAAGTCGGCGTCGCCCACCGACAGCACCTCGTCGACCAGAAGCACGTCGGGCTCGCCCGCCGTGGCCACAGCGAAACCGAGACGGGCCGTCATGCCCGAGGAATAGCTCTTGACTGCCACGTCCATCGCATCGGCCAGGCCGCTCATCTCGACGATGGAATCGTAGTCGCGGCGCAGCTCGCTCAGACGGCGGCCGAGCAGGACGCCGAACAGGAAGACGTTCTCGCGGCCGGTCAGCTCGGGGTCGAAGCCGGCACCGAGCTCGATCAGTGGCGCGAGGCGGCCGCGCACGGCGACGCTGCCGGCACTGGCCGGAACGATGCCGGCGAGCGCGCGCAGCAGCGTGGTCTTGCCCGCGCCGTTCGGCCCCACCACCGCGGTCACCCCTCCGCGCGCAACATGCAGCGAAACGTCGCGGAGAGCATCGAACCATTCCACCGACGGCGGGCGCCGCTGCACCGTGCGAACGAACAGCTCGCGCAGCGAGCGCACGCGGTGATGTTCACGGCGCAGCCGCACGGTAAGGGAGCGGGCATGCACGGCGCAGGTCATAGATAGAGGTGGAACCTGCGCGACAGCCGCTCGAACACGATCGCCGCCGCCAGCGCTGCAGCAGCGGCCAGCGTCGTGGCCGCCAGCAGCGTCGTCGCGTCCGGCCCGGTCCCCGCCCACAGCGACTGGCGAAGCGGCTCGATGGCCCAGTGCATGGGATTGAGGATGAGGAACGCATGCCACTGCGGCGGGATGACCGAGGCAGGGTAGACGACGGGCGTGGCGTAGAAACCGATCAGCAGCGCGCCTTCGACGAAATAGCGCACGTCGTGGAAGAAGACGTTGGCCGCCGACAGCAGCAGCGCCGCCGACGTCGCCAGCAGAACCAGCGGCACCAGCGACGGAATGGCGGTCACGGCCGCGGCCGGCGCCAGCAGTCCGGCCGCCATGCTCAGGCCGACGAGCAGACCGAGCGAGAGCGCCAGGTGCACGAGGTTGGCCAGGACCACGGCCAGCGGGAACAGCATCGGCGGCGCGCTCACCTTGCGCAGGATCGGCGCGGCGGCGTGCAGGCTGTCCATCGCCTGCATGACCGTCAGCGAGAAGAAGCCCCACGCGAACACGCCGACGATGACGTAGACCGGATAGCGCTCGATCTGCGGGAACACGCGCGCGAAGACGATGCTCAAGACCGCCATCGCCATCAGCGGCTGCAGAAGGCTCCAGGCAAAGCCGAGCACCGAGCGGCGATAGCGCACGGCCAGCGAGCGCGACACCAGCACGCGCAGACAGTCCCAGCCGGCGCCGTAACGCGGGCGCGCGATGCGCAGAGGCGTGATCACTTGCTGCGGTCTGACCACAGGTGCGTGTTTTTGGGAAGCGCACGCATCGGCGCATCGGCATCCGCGCACCCGCGGCATCGGCGACGGCGAGCGCCACACCGGCGCCGCAAGCGTGGGCGCGGATGCTCGCGCGGCGTCGTCCGCTGCTCGTGCCGCGGCGCCTGCGCCCCACCGGCAGGGGAAGCTGGCGATGCGCCTTCCCTTCGGCCGCGGCGTGCGCTACGTCGTGCGCCTTTCTCGCGGAGGCTGCCATGCCCAGATACGCCTATGACCGCCTGAGCTTTCTCGACAACTCCTTCCTGATCATGGAGAGGGAGAACACGCCGATGCACATCGCCGGCACCGCCACCTTCGATGCGGCGGCGCTGACCAAGGAAGACGGCGGCATCGACATCGACCGCATCCGATCCTACGTCGAATCGCGCCTTCATCTGATCCCGCGCTACCGCCAGCGGCTGCAGCAGAGCTGGTTCCTCAGCGCACCGATCTGGGTCGACTACGATCATTTCAACATTCACTACCACGTGCGACACACCGCGCTGCCCAAGCCCGGGGACGAGCGCCAGCTCAAGCGGCTGTCGGCTCGCATCATGTCGCAGCACCTGGACCGCGCGCGCCCGCTGTGGGAGATCTGGATCGTCGAGGGCCTCGATGACGGCGCCCGCTTCGCGATGGTGAGCAAGGTCCACCACTGCATGGTCGACGGAGTTTCCAGCGTCGACCTGATGAACGTGCTGCTGACGCCGTTTCCCATCGAGGAGTTCGAGCCGGCGCCGCGGTACGTTCCGCGGCCCGCGCCGAGCGAGCTCGATCTTCTCATGGAAACGGCCGGCGGAATCCTTCGCCTGCCGCTCGACGTCGGCAGCAAGATCACCGACCTCGCCACGCAGGCCGGCGATCCGCGCTCGGACGTGCGCGCCAGGCTTCGCGCGCTGCGCGGAATGGTCGGCGAGATCGTCGGCACGAGCCTCCGTAACGCCGACACGCCGCTGAACCAGAACGTCGGCCCGCACCGTCGCTTCGACTGGCTGGCGATGGAGCTCGACGCGATCAAGGCGGTCAAGAATCGCCTCGGAGGGACGGTCAACGACGTCGTGCTGGCGACCGTTGCCGGAGCGCTGCGGCGTTTCCTGGAACGGCGCCGCTTCAGCTGCGAGGGCATCGATTTTCGGGTGATGGCGCCGGTGAGTGTGCGGGCGCAGGACGAGCGCGGCGCTCTCGGCAACCGCGTCTCGGCCTGGATAGTGCCGATGCCGCTGACCGAGCGCGATCCGCGACGGCGGCTGCAGGTCATTCGCGAGACGACGTCGCATCTGAAGGAAGCCAAGCAGGCCATGGGCGCCGAAGTGCTGGCGCAGGTCGCCGAGTGGACGCCGTCGACGATCCTGTCGCTTGCGGCCGGCATGGCAACGCGTGCCCTCCCCTTCAATCTCGTCGTCACCAATGTCCCGGGGCCGCAGGTTCCGCTCTACATGCTCGGCGCGCGCATGCGCGACAACCATGGCTTCGTCCCGCTGCTGGATGGCCTGTGTCTGGGCATCGTGCTGTTCAGCTACGCGGGGCAGCTCTTCTGGGGTCTGACGGCGGACTGGGATCTGATTCCGGACCTGCACGACTTCGTCGAGGATATCGAGGAATCGTTCGCGGAGCTGCGTCAGGCCGCCGGGACGATCGAGGTTCGCGACGGTGCTGGCGTCGAGGCTGGCGACGGTGCTGCGCCGGCGACGACCGCGCCGGAAACGAACGGTTCGGAGACGGCGACTGTCACGGGCACGACGGCAGCCGGCAAGGCTGCGGTGATCCCGGGCAGCGCCGAGAGCGAAAGCCGCATGCAGAACGCGGTGGCGGCGGCGGCGCGCAAGGCGGCCGAAGCCGCTGCGCAGGCCAAGGGCGGCGCGGGGCGTACGGCCGGTGGCGCTGGTGCCGCCAGCCCCGGACTCGGCGTTGCGCCTGCCCGCGCCGGCGGCGAAGCGCACGGTGCAGCGCAGGCTCACGCCGCATGGCAGCCGGAGCGTCCGCTGCCGGTGCAGGAGGAAAAGGCGGCCAAGCCCGCGCCTGCGCTCAAGGCTTCGGTCAAGCGCGTGTCCCCGAAGCCGAAAGCGGTTGCGCGCAAGGCCAAGCCCGGTCCCAGCTCATCGACGACGAAGCGAAGCAGCGGACGCAAGCGCCCTTCGGGTGCGAACGGCTCGGATTTCCAGACGCAGCACTGAGGTGTGGTGGTGTCGCGCTGCCGCGGCGGCGCGTCGGCTTGCTCGAAGCAGTCAAGCCGCCACATCGCGCGTCCCGGCGGAACCGCGCCTACCTGGAGTTCCTCCGGCAGCCCCGCGAGTGCACGCGTGATCCGGAGGCGTCAGCGCAGGAGCTCGAGTCTCTCACCGACGCAGGCCTCCGCGTCGCGCGCTCCACGAACGAAGCCTGCGGTCCACCATACGAGGCCCAGCAACAGCACCGGAGAGAGCTGCGTCAGGGCAACCACGCCGGAGAAGCCGCTGCGCAGCTGCCAGGCCGCGATCCGCAACAGCCGCGCCGGCAGCAGCAGCGGAGCCAGCCAGCGGTAGCGAACGAAGACGGCGCCCGATACCGACGTCATCCGTCGCGCGGCGGCGGAGGTCAGGCCGAGCCGATGCTGATGCGCGAGCATCTCGGCGAAACCGGCCGGATGGCGGTGGTGCGTGCGCACGCGCGCGCTGAGCCCGACGCGGCAGCCGAGCCGCTGCAGGCGATGCATCAGCACCAGGTCCTCACCCGGCCACATATCGGGAAACCCTCCCGCGCGATCGAAGACCTCGGCGCGGCAGAGCATCGTGGTCGAAGGCGGCAGCCATGCCGGCGGCGCCGCATGCCTTCCCTCGGCTTCCTTGAACTCGAGCAGGTGCCGGGCGCGAGCGACGACTCCGTTCCCGTCGCACACCACGCGTGCGCTGATCGAAGCCAGGCCGCGCCCGCACAGCTCGCGCTGAAGCGCAGCCACGCCGCCGGCGTCGAGGCTGCAGTCGGCGTCGATGAACAGAAGGAAATCGGCATCGCCGGCATGGTCGCGGCCGACGTTGCGGGCGGCGCCGGCGCTCAGCGCCGCCGGGCCGGCGACGACTTCGATGCGAGGATCGACCTCGACGCAGCGCCGCGCGACCTCTGCCGTCGGATCGTCCGCAGACGTCACGACCAGGATGCGGGCGATCGGATCCTGCAGCCGCAGCGATTCGAGGGTACGTTCGAGCGTCGCCTCCGCACGGCGCGCCGGGACGATGGCGACGCAGGTCGTGCGCGCCGTCAAATCGCGCCTACTGGTCCTGCGTCACGCGCAGCACTTCACCGACGGTCGTGACGCCGTCGGCGACCTTCCAGTAGCCGTCGTCGCGCAGCGTGCGCATGCCGTGGCTGATCGCCTCGCGCTTGATCTGGTCGGCGGTAGCCTTGGCCACGATGAGCTTGCGGATGTGGTCGTCCACCGACAGCAGCTCGTAGATGCCGCTGCGGCCGTAGTAGCCGGTTCCGGCGCACGTCGGGCAGCCGACGGCATCGTAGACCTTGACCGGCCGCCCTCGCCTCTCGCCCAGGGCCTTGAGGAATTCGGCCTGCGCCGGAATCTCCTGGCGGCAGTTCGTGCACACGCGGCGCACCAGTCGCTGCGCCATCACGCCGAGCAGCGAGGATGCGAGCAGATAGTCCTCCACGCCCATGTCGAGAAGTCGCGACACCGCGCCGGCAGCGTCGTTGGTGTGCAGGGTCGAGAACACCAGGTGACCGGTCAATGCGGCCTGGATGGCGATCTCGGCGGTTTCGGCGTCTCGGATCTCGCCGATCATGATCACGTCGGGGTCCTGACGGACGATGGATCGCAGCCCGTTGGCGAACGTCAGCCCGATCTGGCTCTTGACGTGAATCTGGTTGACGCCTCGCAGCTGGTACTCGACCGGATCTTCGATGGTGATGATCTTGAGCTCGGGCGAGTTGATCTTGTCGAGCGCACCGTAAAGCGAGGTCGTCTTGCCCGAGCCGGTCGGGCCGGTGACCAGGATCAGGCCGTGCGGCTGCGCGATCATGTGCGTGAACGTGGCCAGCGTATCGTCGGGCATTCCCAGCTTCGTGAGATCCACGACGACGCTGCTGCGGTCGAGAATACGCAGCACCACGCTCTCGCCGTACAGGGTCGGCAGCGAGGAGACGCGAAGGTCGATCTCGCGTCCGACCAGCCGCAGCTTGATTCGCCCGTCCTGCGGAAGGCGCCGCTCGGCGATGTTGAGCTTGGCCATCAGCTTGATGCGCGAGATGATCGCCGCCGTCATGCTGCGCGGCGGCGGGTCCTGGTCGTGCAGCACGCCGTCGATGCGGTAGCGCACGCGCAGCTCGTTCTCGAAGGGCTCGACGTGAATGTCGGAGGCGCGCTGCTCGACGGCACGCGAGAGCATCTGGTTGACGAGGCGGATGACGGGAGCCTCCGAGGCCATGTCGCGCAGGTGCTCAACATCCTCCTCGTCGTCGTTGAGCACCTCGACGCCTTCGCGCTCGTCGGCCGCCGCGCCGCCCTCGAGCGTGCCGTAGACCGCCTCGAAGCGTTCCATCAGGTCGCGCGTGCGCATCAGCGCCGGCTCCACCATCAGGCCGGTGACCTGCTCGACCAGCTCGATGGCGGCCCTGTCGCCGGGATCGGCCATGGCCAGGCGCAGCGTCCCATTGGTCCGCTGGACGGGCAGGATGCGCGCCGAGCGCATGTATTCGACCGAGATGTGCTCGAGGTTGAACGTCTCCTCGGGCAGGTCCGTGCTGCGCAGCAGCGGGACGTTGTGGTAGCGGGCAAGGACCGGAAGCAGGTCGTCCTCGGACAGGAAGCCCAGCTCGACCAGCATGCGTTCGAGCCGCTCGCCCTTTTCGGCGGAGAAGCGGCGAACCTTGCGGAGGTCATCGACCGAGACCTTGCCGGAGGAAAGAAGGATATCGTCGAGGCCGCTGGAGACGGCCGGCACCACCGCCGGCTCGGCCGGCACTTTGGAAAGGTCCACGGTCTGTTGGGTTGCCATCGCGGGCCAGCCTGCCCCGATCCCCTGCGGCGCTCAACCGGGATTGCGCAGGCGATGCCGGTGCAGCCAATCCCCCGCGCCCGCCCGATCCCCGCGGGTGCTCGCGCGGCGGCCGCTCGACGCCGCGGCCGCCGCGACAAGCGCATGACGGCGGCGCCGATGAACGCCGGTCATGAATGTCGGGACCGGCCGCCGCGCAGGTGGTCGCGTTGAGGCGCGCATCACAGGCCGCGTTCGTGCGTGACCGCCACGCAGGCGCGCCCGGATGACGCACGGCGGCACACTGCATACTACACGTCAGTCACGGACGCGCCGCCGCAAGGCCGCAAAATCGCACGTCAAATCTCTGGCTGTCCGAGTGACAACTATGTAGAACACCGTCTGCCCGGGGGAAAAATACGGGCGAGTCGGCCGGACGTTCCGGGGACCGGGCTCGCCCCTCAAACCCTATCCAAGGAGGGAAGGGAATGACCATCCGTTCGACCAAGGGGAGCATCGCTCTGCTTTCGATGCTGGCGGCACTGGGAATGGGCTCGCAGGCATTGGCGAGCACGCTCACCCAGAACGTCTCATGGACGATCGACCGATCCGGTACCTCGACCAAGTACCGCATCACGGCCTACGGCGATTCCATCTACGCCGGCTACAACGGCTCGACCACCAACGCCGCCAAGTACGCCGCGACGACGGTGGATGCCGAGTATCTGTCGGCTCTGTGGAACGCGGACATCGAAAACGTCCGCCGCTGCAAGTCGGGCGCGGTAGCCAAGGACATCTACGACAACAAGATCGTGGCCGAACGCTCCTACATGCAGAGCACCAACACTCGCGTGGTGACGTTCGAGATGTGCGGCAACGACGGCCTCCAGGCGCGCAGCAGCTTCAAGAACCAGACCGGCACGTGCAGCTACACGGGCATGAACACCGCGCTGAACAACTGCACGACGTACCTGCAGGCGGCGATGTCGTACATCAACTCGAACGCCTATGCGGGCACGAAGCTGAAGGTCGTGGCCAATCTGTACTATCCCGGCTACGACGCCGATAACGTGTTGAGCAGCTGCACCGACTCGACCACGGGTCAGAAGGTGAACATGCGCGATACGTTCCTGCCGTACCTCGCGAAGATGAACTACCGTGCGTGCAACTTCGCGCAGCAGTACGGGTTCAAGTGTGTGGACAGCTTCGCCGAGTACATGGGCCGCGATTACGACTGGAATGGCGACGGCGCGGTAGACTCCGAGGCGCTGAAGTACATCCCGGGCGAGAGCGAGTCGGCGTACGTTACGCGTATCACCTCCACGCTGAAGTCCACCCTGCGGGACGCCAATTTCAAGGCCGTCAACTCGAGCACGACCTACGATTACATCCAGTCCGACAACACCCATCCCACCTACACGGGCGGAACGGTGACGGCGGGCCTGTTCGGCGGCACGACCGGCAGCGGCGCTCCGCGCTACACGTCGTTCACCAACGGCAAGAGCCCGATCTGGAATCAGTACGGCCACGAGCGCATGGGCTGGTCGTTGTCGACCTGGAACCCGCTGGCCCCGTAATCACGTCATCGCAACCGACGGCGCTCCGGCCGTCACGCAAGGCCGCGCTCAGCATGCTGAGCGCGGCCTTGTCGTCTGCGGCGCGTCGGGTCGACTGCGCGACGATCGAGATGGCGAGTTGCCGTACGTGCACCCCGAAACTAAACCTCGTGCAATGAACGATGGCGCCAGAGGCAGCGGGCCCGCGCGCGGCGACGGAGCCGTACGCATCGTGCAGGGCGATGCGCGCGCGCGCCGGCATGCGGTTCTCTATCAGGCGGCGGCCGTGCTGCTGGTAGGTTGCATGGCCGCCTACCTGCTGATGCCAGGCTCGCCGACGCCGTCCGCGCCGCAGGCCGCATCGTCGCCGCTGCCGGCCGACGCCGCGGCCATCGACGCGACACCGGCCTTGACGCATCGCCCGCTGGCGTTGCATGCGCGGCGCAGTCCCTCCGGACTGGCCGCGTCCACGGGCCGCCTTGCCACGCCCAAGCGGGCTGCACCGGCACAGCCGCAGGAGCCGGAGGGGGATCCCACGCTCGACATCTCCGCGTTCATCCCGCCCGGCGAGACTCCCACCGCCGGCCAGCTGATCGAGGAGCTGCACAAGCGCGGCATCTACGACGGCATTGCGGCCTTTCCTCCGCCCGGCACCAGCCCGCCGCTGGAAGGCCTGGCGGTCCCCGAGGACTTCGAGCTGCCCGAAGGATACGTGCGCCACTACCAGGCCACCGACGACGGTCAGCGCATCGAGCCGATCCTGATGTTCTCTCCCGATTACGAGTTCTTCGACGAGAATGGCCAGCCGATCCCGATTCCGGAGAACGGCGTCGTGCCGCCCGAGCTGGCGCCGCCGGGACTGCCGATCCGCCGCGTCGACATCCCGCAGAACCGGGAGTGAACGCCGCCGCCCCTGAGATGTCCGCCCGCGCCGCGCCCCTCGCCGACGCCGTCGTCCTTCCGCCGGTGTGGCGAGCCGTCGCGGCTGCGCTGCGCATCCTCGCGCGCGGCACGCTGCTCTACATGGCCGCAGCCATCGTGCTGGCGGAGACCCCGCCCAATCCGCTGAAGCAGATGCGGTTGTTCGCCGCGCTGTTCCTGGCGCCGGAGCTCGCGGCGTGGTCGATCCTGCGCGCATTTCGGGCGCACGTGCTCATCGGCCAGGGGCTGCTGGTGTTCGAGCAGCGATGGCGGCGCATCGAGATTCCGCTCGATGCCATCGCAGGCGTGCGGCCGTGGATCCTGCCCGTGCCTTCGACGGGGTTCACGGTCACGCTGCGCTCGGGCGCACGCTTCGCCGACGGAATCGCCGCCAGCGATCCGGTCGCGCTGATCGAGGCCGCTACCGGCGCCGGCGCGGCAGACGGCCTTCGCGACGTGCTCTCGCAGCGCACGATGTTCTATGCGCGAGCGCGGCTCGCGAGCTGGCGAAGCCGGCTCGACCAGCCGTTCCTGAAGTTCGTGGTGTTCGCGCTGGTGCCGGCGGTGCCCGCGTTTCGCCTGCACCAGATCATCGCCTACGGCGGCGCGCTGGGCGAGTACTACACGTTCGGCCTGAAGGCGTATCTGATCGCGTTCGGAATCTGGTGGGGCTCCTGGATCATCGGACTCGTCTTGTCCGCCGCCGTGCTGCGGGCCGTGATCGAGATCGTTACCGTCCTTCTGGCAGGCGTGCGATTCGCGTACACGGGCGGCGTGCGCCGCCTGCTCGAGGTGATCGCGCTGGCGATCTACTACATCGGAATCCCCGGCTGGCTGTTCCTGCGCATGCTCGAATAGGCCGCCGCCTCGCGCCGGCTTCGCGCGCTTGCAACGCTACGTCTCTCGCGCGCCACACTGCACGGTCTTGCCGCGCCTGCGGCCCGAGATCGCGCCGCGCGCTACCTCGCCGCCGGAAGCGTCTGGCCGGGGCGAGCACATCGCTCGAGCGCTCCGATGATCTGCGCCTTTCTGTCGACGATGTCGCGACCGATGAACACGCCCTGCACCGCTTCTTCGAGGCTTGCGAGCGCGATCGGCGCCAGTTCACTGCGGCCGCAGACGTAATTGAAGAGAAACGCCTGGCCGCCATCGGCGAAGCGCACGAATCCCTTGGCGCGAAACACCTGCGGCGGCAGCGCGGCCAGAAACGCTTCGAACGCCGCTCGTTCCAGCGCATGGTCCAGGCGGCACGAGAACGATTCGAAACGCTCTTCGTCGAGATGACCGTGCGGCTGCGATGCGCGCGCGTGAGCCTGCGCTTGCGCCCCGGTAACCCGCGCCTCCCCGCCGCCGGCAGCCTCCTTCGCCGCGCTGGCAGCCCACGCCCGCCGCACGCCCGCCGCCGTCAGCAGCGAGGCTCCTTCGCCGAGATCGCCGCGCATGCATTCCACGATCGCCGCGCGCGGCTGCAGCCGGCCGAGCCTTGCGCGCAGCGACGCGAGCTGTCGCGGCGTGACCAGGTCGGTCTTGCTGATGACGAGGAAGTCGGCGGCTCGAATCTGCCGCCGCGCCACCGCGCTGATCCGCCACGCGCTCGCCCACGCGGCCGCATCCACCACCGCCACGACGGCATCCAGCCCGAGTCCGCACCGCTCGATGCGTTCGATTGCCGGGGCCGGGTCGGCAACGCCGCTGGTCTCGATCAGCAGCAGCGTCGGATCGATCGTTCGCAGGAGCTCGTCGATGGCGAAGTCGAAGCGGTACTCGTCGATGCTGCAGCAGATGCATCCGCCGGCCAGCTCGACCACGCTCTCCAGGTGCTCGAAGCCGCCGAGAACGCGCCCGTCGATGCCGACCTCACCGACCTCATTGACGATGACGGCGATGCGCTCGCGCGACGGCGCCTGCTCGATCAGCCGGCGAAGAAGCGTCGTCTTGCCGCTGCCGAGAAAGCCGGTGAACAGATCGACGGCAACGCGCTTCAACGTCCCTACCGCCCGTAGCGATCCTCCAGCCGCACGACGTCGTCGAGCTCGGGCGTGGAAGCTTCCAGAAGGTCGACCGCCGTGGGCGCCTCGAACCGGTGCCGCAGCCCCGGCCGGATGTGAAACACCGACCCGGGTGGAAGATCCATGACCTGCGGCGGCTGCTCGTCGTGCGACCAGTGAAGGCGCAGCGTGCCCGAGAGCACGTAGATCGTCTCCTCCTTCTGGCGGTGGAACTGGTAGCTGAGCGCGTGCCCCGCCTCGATGTGCAGGATCTTGCCGACGTAGCGCTCGCAGTGCGCCCAGATCAGCTCGTATCCCCACGGCTTCTCGACGCGACGAGGCGCGGTGACTGCGGGTTGTTCGTCCTTGTTCATCGGCATCCTTCTAGAGCGCCGGACAGGCCCGCTCGCTCAAACGCGCGAATTCTTCAACGCCAACCGCCGGGCGCACCCCCGGCCTTCCCAGCAGCAGCGACACTGACTCGGGGGTGGCATGGCCGCCGACACTAGCGGAGCCGCGTTCCGAATGTGACCTGCGACGTCACGCACCCGGCGGCCGCAAGGCCACACCGATCCGGCCGCGCTGCCTGCGCCGGCACGTCCGTCGGTGTGGACACGCGCTGCGACATGGTCGTGGCCCACCGCCCGAGGCCGAGCCGGGCGCGGCGACGCCATTCTCATTTCGAGACAGAGACGACGCGTTCTCTCGACGCGCGGTCAGTAGCCGGTGCAGAACCGCCTCCTCGGTTCGGCCGCGATCCTCCACGGCTCCCGCAGCCTCATTGCCATAAGAGCCCAATGCGCGTTGACGAAGCTTCGCGAAAACGGTTCTAATGCGCCGCCGCGAGCGGTTCATCTCCAGGGGGAGGAAGACCGCGCCCAGACCGCGAGCTTAGGAGCACAAAGCTGATGACCACCGCGACCCGTCGCGAATCGGGGGTACTCTCCCTTTTGTCCATTTCTGTATGCGCCGCCATGCTGGCGGGCCTTCTGGCCCCGTCAGGCGCTCTCGCGCAGGTGCAGAATGCGGATCAACAGGACTGCGCCAACGCCGTCTTCAAGATGGCTGCCAAGATCGGAAAGTCGCAGACCAAGACCAACTCGGGCTGTCTCAAGTACTCGCACCTCAAGCTCAACGACAAGCTGGGCGCGGACGGTCAGGACAAGACCTCGGACTCTTGCCTGACCAATGATCCGAAAGGCAAGCTCGTCAAGGCGAACGAGCAACTCGCCGGCATCGTCGCCGATTGCGTTGCGCAGCCGGACTTCGGCAGCAACGGTACCAATGCCGGCGGCGCCGGCTCCGGCCACGCGCGCGCAACGATGCGCGGCATCTTCGGCCTCAACCTGGAGCAGCTGTGGCGTCGCCTCTCGTATACCGACGAGGCCGCTTCGGCGTGCCAGGTCGCCCTGGTCGGCCCGACGGGCAAGCTCTACAACACGATCATCAAGGAAGGAGCGTCAGCTCTGAAAACCGCGTTGGTCACCGCCGCCGACGGGCCTTCCCTGGCCTCCTCGATCACTGCCGCGCTGATCGCGGATGCAAAGGGCAAGATCCAAAAGGGAGAGGATGCCATTCGCGCCGACGTCGCCGAGACCTGCGCCGTCACTGCACAATCGCTCATCGAGCTCGCGCGCGGCTCGCACGGCGCCACCACCTCGGAGGATCTGGCAGACGCAGCGGTCCGCGTCACGCGCTGCGAGGCGTGTCTGGCCGTCGCCGGCGCAACGGCCCTCGAGCTGGACTGCGATCTGTTCGACGACGCGACCGACGACGATTCCTGCAGCGCCTACGTGGCAGCGTACGTCATCACCGACGAGTCCGATCTCATCACCGGCCCGCTGGCCGACGGCCAGGTGGGCGACTTCATGATGCGCAATGACCTTGCCCGCTTCATCATCCAGCGCGGCAACGTCCGCGACATGTACAGCGTCGGCGGTTTCGGCGGCAACATCATCGACGTCGAGTACAACGGCGTTGCCGGCACCGACAACTTCCTCGAGATGCAGCCTGCGATCAATATCGAGACGGTGATCAACGCGACCGCGGTCGAGGTGGTGAACGACGGCAGCAACGGCGCCGCGGCCGTGGTGCGCGCCTGCGGTCCCGACGACGTCCTGGACTTCGTCAACCCCTCCACGATCATCGAGGATGCGGGGCTGAACTTCCCCGAGGACGCCAACGACAACAATCAGGACGTCGAGGCCTGCACCGAGTATATTCTCGAGCCCGACGCCGCCTACCTGAAACTTGTCACGACCGTGTTCAACAATGAGCCCGGGACGACCGGCTTCTACATCGGCGACTACGTCAACGCGGCCGGCGAACTGGAGCAGTGGGGCAGCGGCAACGAAGGCATCGGTATCCGCCTGACCGCCGATGACATGGGCGTGTTCAGCTACACGGGCTTTGGCGAAGCCGCCGGCATCGACTACGGCATCACCGCCATCGATCTGCCCAACACCAGCGCCGTGCCCAACGGCGGCGCTACCAGCTATTTCTCGACCAGCGGCGTGACCTACATCCTGCACAGCCAGGGAGTCTTCGACGCCATTCTCGGCCAGCCGGCAGAGTTCCGCGTCGCCTCGGGCGCCAGCCGCTCCTTCATCCGCTACTTCGGCGTCGGCGACGGCAGCGGTGCCAATGCCGTCACGCTCGAGAACCTGGTCAAGGGCAAGCTCGCCGGGACGGTCTCCGGCTGCGTCACCAAGAACGGCGCTCCCGCTCCGGGTGCACGGGTCAGCGCCGGCCCGGTCGTCTCCGGTGCGATCGATCGCGTCACCTCGACGTGGGTCGTCGGCGACGACGGCTGCTACGAGGGTACACTCCCCGAGGGCAACTACGGGATGGCCGCCTGGCGGGAAGGCACGCCTTACGAGGGCGGCGGCGCGACTCCGACGATCCACAACGTCACCGTGGCCGTCGAGACGCCGGTGGTCCAGAACTTCGACCTGCCTCAGAACGGCACGATCAGCGTCGGCGTCACCGACGAGAACGGCAACGCCGTTCCCGCCCGCGTCAGCGTGGTCGGCTTCGATCCCTCGCCCGACATCATCCTGGGCGAGAATACGGGCCTGCACCGCGACCAGAACGACGTGCATCCCTTCGGCATCGCCCGCGCCGTCTACACCGACGCCACCGGCAACGTGACGTTCGAGATGGAGCCAGGCAGCTACCAGGTCTACGTCTCGCGCGGACCCGAGTATTCCGCCTACAGCGTGCCTGTCACGGTGTCGGCCGGCGCCGACACGCCCGTGGCGGCCGAGATCGCCCGCGTCGTCGACACGACCGGCTTCATCAGCTCCGACCACCACGTCCACGGCATCGCCAGCGCCGACTCGCGCGTGAGCGAGTCCGACCGCGTGCGCCAGTTCGCCGGCGAAGGCGTGGACAACGTGATCATGACCGACCACCACGCGCACACCGACCTCAACCCGCGCATCGCCGCGATGGGCTTCAGCAACTTCGTCGCCTCGACGGTCGGCGAAGAGATCACCACGTGGGACACCGGCCACTACAACGCCTACCCGATGACGGTCGATCCGACCCGTCCCTCGGGCGGCTCGACGGACTGGGGCGGTGCGGCAGCGGCCGGCGAGGACTTCGCTTCGCTCGGCAGCTACATTCTGTCGCCGGCCGAGGTGGAGACGCTGGCCAAGACGGGCCCGACCGCCACGGCCGACACGGTCGTGCAGATCAACCACATCGACTCGCACTTCGTGCCGATGAAAATCGACACCTCGGCCGTGCCTCCGACGACCGGAATGACGACGGCCGAGCGCCTCGCGTTCCGCATGGATCCGAACGGCGGCAACCTGTTCAACCACTTCGACGCCCTCGAGCTGTGGAACGGCTACAACCGCAACCACCAGAACCAGTTCCTCAACGAGCGCATCGGCGTGTGGTTCAACCATCTGAACCAGGGCCTGCCCATCACGATGATCACCGACACGGACACGCACGCCTTCGCCAACCTCGAGTCGGCCGGCGGCCGCACCTGGTCGGCGTCCTCGACCGATGAGCCGGCGCTGATGGTTCCTGGCGAGATCGCGCAGTCGGTCGCGGCCGGCCGCGCGGTGGGCGGACAGGGTGTCTATGTGCAGACCCGGCTCATCGATGCCGCCGATTCCGGCAACGTCGCCGACCTGACCCTCGCCGGCGACACGCAGATCACCGTCAGCAACCCGACCGCCGGCGTGAACCTGGAGATCTCGATCCAGGCGCCGCTGTGGGCCGAGTTCGACACCGTGCGCGTGTACTCGAACGCGGCGACGGCTCCGGTGGCCGCGCGTCCTCAGCTCTTCACGGCAACGCCGACGATGACGCTGGTCAAGGGCACGCACTTCACCGTCAGCACCGTCAACGTCGCGCCCGGCGTCGCGGGCGGCTCGCGCCAGGAGGCGGTCATCACGGTTCCGTTCGCGAACATGACGCAGGATGCGTGGTTCGTGGTCGTCGTGAAGGGCAGCGACGGCGTCTCCCGCCCGATGTTCCCGGTCTTCGCGGCCGATCTGGCCAAGGCCAGCAACACCACGCTGGCGCACCTGATTGACGGCAACCTCGGTCAGAGCGGCGTCACGGCCCTCGGCGTCACCAACGCGCTGTATGCCGACGTGGACGGCAACGGCGAGTTCGACGGACCGCTCGAGCCGTGATCCGAGCCGCGACCGCGGCCTTCCTGATCGTTGCAACCGGCGCCGCCCTCACGGGCGGCGCCGGTTCGACTTTGGGGCAGGCGCAAGACACTCCCCGACACGACGCGGCGCCTTCCTCGGCGCAGGAGTCGATCCATTCGGCCTCGCCGGCAGCCGGCGCTACGGCGCCTGCGGAGACGAAGCCGGACACGCCCACGCAACGACAGCCGGCGACGAAGACGCCGACACAGCAGCCGACGGCGCAGCCCTCTTCGCCTGGCTCGCCCTCGCCCGCTCCTGCCAGGAAGGTTCGCGCCGCCGGTGGTCAGGCCATTCTTTCGTCGGCCGAGAATGCGGCGCTGATGGTCAGCGGCATCATCCAGAGCTCACGCAAACTGGATGCGACCGGATGGACGGCGGAGCTGGCCGTGGATCGCAAGCTGCTCGGCGACGTCCAGGTCGGCACGACCGTGCAGATTGCGTGGGAAGAGCTGGCCGCGTCGCGGCAAGTGCGCTTCGACGACGGCGAGCGCGTGCTGGTCGTGCTCGAACCGTTGCCGGCGCAGAGCCTGTGGGCCAGGCGTTTCGCGGATGCGCAGAAGCGAGTGTACGTCGTCGCGCGCAATGGCGAGGCGTTCCTGCGCAGCCCCGACGCGACGACGCTCAACTCGCTCGAACACTATCTGGCGATGGGCCGCGAGGCTCGCAAGGGCGCGCCCGGAGCGAGGCGCCTGGCCGAGCTGATTGCATCGGGCCATCGGGCGATAGCGATGGAGGCGCTCGACGTTCTCGAGAACCGGACCGATCTCGCCGCCGCTCTCGGCGACGACGGCGGCTCGCTGCTTCTTCAGGCCGCGCGCTCGGAAGGACGCGACCACGCCATCCGTGCCCGTGCGCTGCGGCTTGCCGCCAAGAGCGGGCTGCGTGGCGTCAAGGAGGCCGCGCTGGCGCTGGCGCAGCCGGGCTCATCCATGCGCGCCGAAGCGTACCGTGCGCTGGGGATCCTGCCGCACGGCCTGACGCCGCAGGAGGCCGAAGCGCTGCTGGACGATCCCGATCCCGAGCTGCGTGTCGTGGGAATCGCGCTGGCCACCGACCCGGCCAAACGCGAGCGGCTCATCAAGATGGCGCGCAGCGACGATTCACCGACCGTCCGCGCAACGGCCGGTGCCACCCTTCTCGTCCGCCACCGCGAGCAGGCCATCCAGGACGCGCTGCCGCTCCTGGAGGACAAGGACCGCAACGTGCGAGCCGCCATCGGACACGCGCTCGGAGAGCTCGGAGATGCTGCGATCGAGCCGCTCAAGCGCGTCGTGGAGACCGGTAGCGAGGACGCGGCAGTGGCAGCCGTCCTCGGCCTGGCCAATGCGGGTGCCGAAGGCGGCGTCGCGCTGGTGTCGATCGGCCATCTGCATCCGAGCGAGAAGGTGCGCACCGCAGCCAATCTCGCGCTCGGCAAGGGACCGCCGAAGGCGCACGGGCACACGCACTGAGCTGCATCGCGGGTGCAGCGGGCAAAAAAAAGGGATCGCTGCGGAGCGGATGAGAACTGCCCAGAGCGGCACCGGCCGAGGCGGCGTCGCACCGCCGCCGCGGCCGGCGATCGTCTCACGCTCGTACGTAGCGCGAGGCCGGGCTCAGGCACGCGCGGCGTGCGCGGCCAGCGAGTGGGTGGCGGCCGCCGCGACGCGCTCGCGGCGGATCAGATAGATCATCGCGCCGATGCTGCCCGTGGTCAGCACGAGCATCAGGTACGGCAGCGGGTTGATCCCTTTCTGCCGCGCATCGCCGATCATCCAGATCGTGAAGAACGTCAGCGCCAGCACGAGATCGAACATGATCTGCATGGTGGCGGCGTTGGCCGTTGCCGCCTCGAAGAGGCCGACGACGCCGTAGTGGTAGAGGACGTAGCCGGTAAACGCTGCGAACTCCGCCAGGACGAAGAGAAGGCCGATCTGCTTGAGGTTCATGGGCTGCTCCTTGCGTGGACTTTCGTAGTCCAGGTTTGTGGGGCCTGCTGCGGCCCGTCGTTGTCGGCAGCCCACGATCCAAGCGTCGTGCCACGGACGTGACCGGCCCTCCCGCTTCCGTCTGGCTCGTCACGGCGCGCGGCGTTGCGGCGCATCCACCCGCGTTGCGGACGTGCAACGTCCCACGTGACCGATGGCTGTACTGGCCCGCGGGGTTGGGCGACAATGCTGCATCGGCCGCGGCTCAAAGCTTGCTTTTGTACGCCCATGGAACCGGAACCGATTCCTTCTCCCTCCCCTGCCCTGCGCGCGAGCCGCGGCTGGCGCTGGATCGGCGCCGCGCTCGGCCTCGGCCTCGGCCTGTTCGATGCGATGCTGCTGTCGTCGGCGATGGGCGTCGACTTCCGGCTCAACGGCGAATCGGGAACGTTGTTCGTCGGTGCCTACTTCGGCGTCAGCCTGGCGATCGTCGGCTTCCTGCTCGGAGAGACGATGGAAGCGCGGCGGCGCGATCGTGAGGCGGCGGCGCTGATCGAGCAGCAGAACCAGACGATCCTGGCTACGCGCGCCCGCCTGCTGCAGAGCGAGAAGCTGGCAGCGCTCGGGCAGCTGGCCGCCGCCATCGCGCACGAGGTGCGAAACCCGCTCGGAATCATCCGGTCCGCCGCTCAGGGCATTGCCGAATCGCTCGAGCATCCCGACGAGGACACACGCAAGGCGTGCTCCTTCATCACCGCCGAGACCGACCGCCTCAACAACGTGGTCAGCTCGCTGCTCCAGTTCGCACGGCCCATCAAGCCGGCGCCGCGGCCGGTCCGCGTCGAGGAGCTGTTCGACACGGCGCTGCTGCTGGTGCGTGACGAGATCGCGCGCAAGCAGGTCCAGCTGCGATGCGTCGTGGCCGCGTCCCTGCCGTCGCTCGACGTCGATCGCGATCTCATCACCCAGGTCCTGGTCGACCTGCTGTCGAACGCCGCCGAGGCCGCGCCGACGGGCGGCGAAGTCACGCTGGCGGCCAGCTCCGCCAACGGCAGCATCGTTCTCGAAGTCGCCGACTCCGGCGCCGGCATCCCTGCCGATCTTCGCGCGCGCGTGTTCGAGCCGTTCTTCACGACCAAGGCCTCAGGCACAGGCCTCGGCCTGGCCATCGCAAAGCAGATCGTCGGCGCGCACGGCGGGCGCATCGAGGCCGGCGAGCGCAAGGGCGGCGGCGCGCGACTGATCATCACCCTTCCGCTGGCGCCTGCGGCTGCGATGGCCGCATGAAGCCGCGCGTCCTCATCGTCGACGACGAAGAGCGCATGGCCGGCGTCGCAGCGATGGCACTGGCACGCGCCGGCTACGCCTGCGAGACCTGCTCCAGCGCGGCGGGCGCGCTCGAATCGCTGGAGGCCAACGGCGCCGACGTCGTCGTGACCGACTGGAAGATGCCCGGGATGGACGGCATCGAGCTGCTGCGGCGAATTCGCGCGCGCCACGCGCACGTTCCGGTGGTGATGATCACCGCGCACGGCAGCGTTCCTTCGGCGGTGGCGGCCATGCGCGAGGGCGCCTTCGACTACGTCACCAAGCCCTTCGACAACGACGAGCTGCGGGCGGTGGTCGCGCGTGCCATCGAGATGACGCGGCTGGAGCGCGAGAACCGCTACCTGCGTCAGGAGATTGCCGGCGCCTATTCTCCTGATGCGATCGTGGCCGAGAGCCCGCGCAGCCAGGAGCTGCTCGATCTGGTGCGGCGCGTGGCCGCCAGCCGCTCCACCGTCCTGGTGCAGGGTGAGAGCGGCACGGGCAAGGAGCTGGTCGCCCGCCTGCTGCATTACTGGAGCGACCGCGTCGGCAAGCCGTTCGTGGCCGTCAACTGCAAGGCGTTCGCCGAAGGCGTGCTCGAAAGCGAGCTGTTCGGACACGAGAAGGGCGCGTTCACCGGCGCGATGAGCGCGCGCGCCGGCTGCTTCGAGCGAGCCAGCGGCGGCACGCTGTTCCTGGACGAGATCGGCGAGATCGGCGAGAGCTTCCAGGCCAAGCTCCTGCGCGTGCTGCAGGACGGCGAGGTGCTGCCGGTGGGCAGCAGCAAGCCGCGCAGGGTGGACGTGCGAACGGTCGCCGCCACCAATCGCGTGCTGCGCGACGAGGTCGCTGCCGGCCGCTTTCGCGAGGACCTCTACTTCAGGCTCAACGTGATTCCGATCCAGCTTGCGCCGCTGCGCGAGCGGCGCGAGGACATTCTTCCGATGGCGCGCCACTTCCTGGCGCGCCAGGCCGGCGAGGCCGGGCGCCAGCTCGCCTTGAGCGATGAAGCCGAGGCCGCGCTGCTGTCGCATTCCTGGCCCGGAAACGTGCGCGAGCTCGAGAACGCCATCGAGCGTGCCGTGGTGCTCGCGCGCTCCGACAAGATCTGGAGCGAGGACCTCCTGCTGGAACAGCCGAAGGCGCCGGCTGCAACACCGATGCTCGGCAGCGGCGGGACGCTGCAGGAGTCCCTCGACGACGCGGCCGCCGAGCGCATCCGTGCCGCGCTCGAAGAAGCGGGCGGTCAGCGCGCCGAAGCTGCGCGCATCCTGGGCGTGGAGCGCACCACGCTGTATCGCATGATGAAGCGCCTCGGCATCCGCTGACCTCGGCGCCATGGAGAAGTCGCCAAGCCGCGGAGCAGCCGACCGCTGCGTCCCCTTCAGGCGTCGGTAGCCGCGGCCGTCTCCTGCCGGTGCAGGCGGCGGATGCGCAAGCCGACGGCCAGCATCACCACGCTCACTACCGCTATTCCGCCGGCCGCCATCGGCTGAGCCATCGCACGCATGTTCTCGAGCTCGCCGGGGCGCACCGGCAGGCCCTGGTAGGCGCGCCTGGCCATCTGCTGCTGCTCGGCCCATTCGGGAATCGCCGGCCACGCGAGCATGAGCACCACCGCTTGCAGGCCATAGACCGCAACGCCGAGCGGAAGCGCCGGCGCCATCAGGCGCAGCACGCAGATTCCGACGGCGACTTCGGCCGCGCCAACCGCGATCGTCAGCACGACGCTGGCCGGCCACGGCACGTCGATGCCGATGGGCGGTATCGGATTGCTCCACATCGTCCATCGCGTCATCCCTTGTACGCCGCTCAGCACGGCGAAGACTCCGAACAGCACCGTCCACCAGCGCTCGCTCGCAAGGATGCGCGGATCGACGTGATACCGGGGCTTTTCCATGCCTGGATCCTCGGGAGCGGGAACGGCGGAGGTGCGATGGGCGTCGATGCCGAGCGCCCAGAAACCGGGCGTCCACTGCACGCGGTCGAGCAGCACGAACTCGAGGGCCGCGAAGAACAGAATCGACGTCCAGAACGGGACCTCCGCAAGGCCCGGAAGCGTGCGCGTCAGCAGCGCCTGCACGATCACGAGCGGTGCGCTGACCAGCAGCCAGTCGACGTAGATTGCCAGCAGGAGCCGCTTGCGCGACGCCGCGGGCCAGGCGCTCCTCGCGTCGTTCCTCACCGCGGCGGCCGCCTCACCGCTGCGACCCGTGCTTCTCGCGCCACGGCTTGACGATGGCGAAGGGATCTTCGGGCGGCGTCTGGAAGACGGCGACGCCGTCGGGAATCACCACCCAAGGCTGTCTGCTGCGGACCCCGATGTGCGCGCAGCGTCACTCGGCGCTCTCTCGGAAGAAGCCGAGCACCAGCCACAGCGCCAGCAGCCACAGTGCCACGACCAGCACGGCGCCCGCATACGACGACGGACCCGGCCCCGCCGATGCCGCCTTGGCACGGGCATCGACCATGACCGGCTCGGGAATCATGCGCAGGCACAGCGCCAGGCCGAGCGGCACCAGCAGCAGGTCGTCGAGGTAGCCCAGGATCGGAATGAAGTCGGGGATGAGGTCGATGGGACTGAGCGCGTAGGCGACGACGAGCGCGGCCAGCAGACGCGCCGGCGCCGGCGTGCGCGGATCGCGAGCCGCGTAGTAGATGGCCAGAGTCTGCGCGCGAAGGTGCCTGGCGTGGGCTTTGAGCGACTCCAGCATGATGCTCACTCCTGCCGCCGGCGCACGAGGCTGACGACGAGCGTCAGCAGACACAGGGCCGCCATCGTCCTGTGGCGCCAGTCTCCATTCTGCGCTGTTGCCTGTGAGCTCATCGGGGCTCGTGCGGCCGGAGTCTAACCGCCGCCTCCCCCGACGCCAATCCGAAGGATGCAGTGGGCGCCGACGAGACAGTCCCACGTGAGCCGCCCTGCAAGCGAGCGAGGAGTTGCCTGGGTCAGCCACTCCTTCGTCTGCCGTGCTCTCGCCGTCTGCTCGCTGGGCGCAGAGCACACGTGGTCTGTTGCAGGAGGCCGTGCTAGTCCAGGCGCCTCTTGAACCTGCTTCGCCCCGCGCTGCTTCGAGTGCTCCTGCGCCTCCTGCCGCTGCTCGCGTCCGCCCAGGCCGCGCACGCGACCAGCGTCGAGATGTTCAGCCCGCAGGGCTTCAGCCTGGAGGCGCGTCAGGCCGTCGCCCGCTTCTCCGAGCCGATGGTCCCTTTCGGCGACCTGCGCGAGCAGGTGACGCCGTTCGTCGTCGAATGCGCGGAGAAAGGACGCGGGCGCTGGATCGACGGCCGTACGTGGGCGTACGACTTCGAGCGCGACCTTCCCGGCGGCGTGCAGTGCACTTTTCGCCTGACGCAAGGGCTGCAGGATCTCGAAGGCAGACGCGTCGAGGGCGCCGACGCCTTCACGTTCCACACCGGCGGCCCATCGCTCCTCCACATCGATCCGACGGCCGGCCAGACCATCTCCGAGGATCAGGCATTCATCCTGCACCTGAACGCCGAGGCAGATCCCGCCTCGGTGCCGCAGCACGCCTGGTTCGGCGTGGAAGGACTTCCCGAGCGTGTGGAGGCCGAAGTCGTGACAGGCGCCGAGCGCGAGGCGCTGCTGTCGTCGCTGTCGCAGTGGCGCAAACCCAAGGGCCCGTCGGTCATCGTACGTGCGCGCCGGAGGTTTCCGAACGACAAGGCGGTGACGCTGGTGTGGGGAAGCGGCGTACGCACCACCGGCGGCATCGCCGGCGTCAGCGATCAGGCCACGGCCTATCGAACGCGCAAGGACTTCGACATCGACGTGCGCTGCACGCGCGAGAACGCACGCGCCGACTGCAATCCCGTCTCGCGCATCACGCTGGACTTCCAGGGCTCGGTTGCGTGGCAGCACGCGCAGAAGATCGAGCTCGTCTCACCGGCCGGCGAGGTGCGCAAGGCCACTGCTCCGGCCTGGCAGGAGGACCTGCGCGCCGAGACGCTGGTAGACAGCGTCCAGTTCCCCGGCCCCTTCGCCGAAGCGACGACCTACGACATCCGCCTGCCGCAAGGTTTCTCCGACGATTCCGGACGGACGCTTGCGCCGGCGCGCGCGTCGGCGCTCCAAGCGAAGACGGCGCCGCAGGCTCCGCTGGTCAGGTTCGCTTCGCGCTTCGGCATCCTCGAGTCCAGGGCCGATCCGGCGCTGCCGGTGACGTTGCGCAACGTCGAAGCCGAGCTTTCCGGCATGCAGGCGGTTCTGACTCCGCAGCAGCAGACCGGCTGGATGACGATGATCGGGCGCGCCTACGATACGCTGACGGGAAAGACGGTGCGGCTTCCCGCCGACGATCCGGGTCGCATGCTCTACTGGCTGCAGCGGCTGTCGAGGGCACAGCGTGCCCGGTCGATCTTCGAAGGCGAGCCGGAGCGCGAAAGCGGCACGGCATTCCGGCTGCCCAAGCCGTCGCCGGCCAAGGAAATGGAAGTGGTCGGCATCCCGCTGCGCGAGCCCGGCCTCTACGTCGTCGAGCTCTCCAGCCCGCGCCTTGGCGCCTCGCATCTGGGCACCGATCTTCCGATGTACGTTCCGGCCGCGGCGCTGGTCACGAACATGGCCGTGCACTTCAAGCGCGGACACGAGAGCTCGCTGGTGTGGGTGACGCGGCTGGACGACGGCAAGCCGGTGGCGGGCGCACAGGTGACGCTGCACGACTGCAACGGCGCCAGACTCGCCGATCTCGTCACCGACCAGTATGGCCTTGCGCGCGCCGGCGGCTTCGACCGCTACGGCCCGGTCTCGTGCGATCGCCGCGGCGCGGTCAGCGAGGATCCGGTCAAGGACCCTGCCGGAAACGATTTCACCGACGAGCACGGCGACCGCTACAGCGGCCCGCTCGATGTCCTTTCCAGCGGCATCTTCGTCGTCGCCCGCAGCGGCGGCGACATCAGCTTCGTGCATTCGGGGTGGGACGACGGCATCGAGCCGTGGCGCGTGCTGCCGCAAGCCGACACCTACGGCAGCAGCGAGGACGCGCGCCACACGATCCTGGACCGCTCGCTGTTCCGTCCCGGCGACACCGTGCACATGAAGCACGTGCTTCGCCTTCCGGTGATGGGCGGCTTTGCCGTGCCGTCCGCCGACAAGCGACCGAAAAAGGTCAAGGTCGTGCACGAGGGCAGCGAGCAGAGCTACGAGCTCGATCTTGCGTGGGACGAAAACGGAGCGGCCGCCACCGACTGGCCCATCCCCGCCGGCGCCCGCCTTGGCACCTACGCCGTGCGGCTGACCGGTGGGGCCGCACAGGACGGCTGGGCCGACTGGACCAGCACGGCACGCTTTCGCATCGAGCAGTTCCGCGTTCCGCTGATGCGCGGAGCGGTGAGCCTGCCGGCGCAGACGCAGGTGGCGCCGGCGTCGGTTCCCGTCGACGTCGCCGTTGCGTATCTCGCCGGCGGCGGCGCCGAGCAGCTGCCCGTCATCCTTCGCAGCGAGCTGCGCGCGGGCAGCATCGACGTGCCCGAGGAGCTCGAGGCATTCACGTTCGCCGCAGGCTCGGTCCAGACCGGAATCGTGCGCGAGACCGACGACTACGCCGAGGAAGGCGACCTGCCTTCGCCCAAGCTGCATCAGGAGCGCCCGCTGACGCTGGATGCATCGGGCGCCGCGCGCGCCGAGGTGACCGAGCTGCCGGCGAGCGAAGAGGTGCGCGAGCTGGTGGCCGAGATCGAGTTTCGCGACCCCAACGGCGAGCGTCAGACGGTGGCGTCGACGACGACGCTGTGGCCGGCCGCGCGCGTGGTGGGCATCGAAGTGGAGCGCTGGCTGGCCACCGATGCCGACATTGAAGCCAAGACCGTCGTCCTCGGCAGCGACCGGCGCCCCGTTGCGGGCGCGCCGGTCACGGTCGAGCTGCTGCACCGGCGCAGCTACTGGTCGCGCACGCGCCTGATCGGCGGCTTCTACGGATACGAAGGTTCGGTGGAGACGCGTCTGCTGGGACCGTTCTGCCACGGCGTCACCGGCGCGGACGGCATGTTCCCGTGCAAGGCGCGCCCGCCGCAGGACGAGTCGGTCCATCGTGGCGGCGAGCTGGTGCTGCAGGCAACGACCGTCGACGAGCAGGGCCGCAAGTCGGTGACGCACGTCTCGGTGTACGTACCCGGCGACGACACCTCGTTCGCCGTCGAGCCGAGCGACCGCATCGACGTGCTCGCCGAGAAGCGCGAGTACGAGCCGGGAGAGACCGCCCGACTGCAGGTGCGCATGCCGTTCCAGCACGCCACCGCGCTCGTGGTCGTCGAGCGTGAAGGGACGGCCGAGGCGCGGGTGCTGGAGCTGTCGGGCGCCGATCCGGTCATCGAAGTCCCCCTGCTCGCCAGCTACGCGCCCAACGTCTTCGTCTCGGTGCTCGCTGTGCGCGGCCGCATCGGCGCACCGCAGCCGACGGCGCTGCTCGATCTCGGCAAGCCCGCGTTTCGCATGGGCGCGGTCGAGCTGCGCGTGGGCCGCAGGGAGCATCGTCTCGACGTGCGGGTCGGCGCGGACAAAGCCGTCTATCGCGTTCGCGAGAAGGCGTCGGTGCACGTGCAGGTGCGCCGCTTCGACGGCAGCGCGCCGCCCGCCGGCAGCGAGATCGCGCTGGCCGCGGTCGACGAGGGCCTGCTCGAGCTCGACGCGAACGAGAGCTGGGACCTGCTCGAAGCGATGATGGGCCGGCGTCCGTATCTGGTAACGACGGCAACGGCGCAGAGCCAGGTGGTGGGCAAGCGGCACTTCGGACGCAAGGCCGTCGCCGCCGGCGGCGGAGGCGGCGGCGGCCAGACCCGCGAGCTTTTCGACACGCTTCTCCTGTGGAACGCGCGCGTGCCGCTCGATGCCGCCGGCGATGCACGCGTGGAGGTGCCGCTCAACGACTCGCTGACCAGCTTCCGCATCGTCGCCGTGGCCACCGCCGGCACCAGCCAGTTCGGCACCGGCGCGACGTCGATCCGTTCGGCGCAGGACCTGCTGCTGCTGCCGGGCCTGCCTCCGCTCGTGCGTGCGGGCGATGCGTTTTCGGCCGAGCTGACTCTGCGCAACACCACGGCCGCCGCCATGGACATCGAGGTGGCCGGCGAGGCCGACGGCGTGCCGGAGCTGACGCTTTCGCCGCGCTCGCTGCGCCTGGAGCCGTCGCAGAGTTCCGTCGTCGAGTGGCAGCTGCGGGCTCCGCAGATCTCCGGCGACGTCGTCTACCGCCTGCGCGCAGTCTCGCGCAGCGGCTCGCAAGACCAGATCGTGGTGCGGCAGCAGATCGTGCCGGCGGTTCCCGAGACGACGCTGCAGGCGACGCTGCTGCACGAGCAGCAGGCGGTGCAGCGGGTGCAGATGCCCGCAGGCGCGGTGCCGGGCCGCGGCGGCATCGAGGTGGCGATGGCGCAGAGCCTGACCGGCAGCCTCGGCGAGGTACGGGCGGCGCTCGAGCGTTATCCGTACGAGTGCCTCGAGCAGCGCGTCTCGGTTGCCATCGGGCTTGCCGACCAGGAGCGCTGGGGGCGCATCCTGGCCGGCATCTCGCCGTACATCGACGGCGACGGGCTGCTCAAGTACTTCCCGTCGATGTCGCGCGGCAGCGAGGTGCTGACCGCGCACGTGCTGGCGCTGAGCAGCGCAGCCGGCTTTGCCGTACCCGACGACGTGCGCATGCAGATGATCAGCGGGCTGACCCGCTTCGTCGAAGGCAACGTCGTGCGCGATCCGGGATTCGCGGTCGTCGACCTGCCGCTGCGCAAGCTGGCGGTGATCGAGGCGCTGGCGCGCGCCGGCGAGGCCAAGGCGTTCATGGTGCAGAGCATCGCCATCGAGCCTGCGCGCTGGCCGACCTCGGCGCTGCTGGACTGGTGGAGCATCGTCCACCGCATCAAGGACCTTCCCGAGCGCGAACAGCGCCTGCAGGAGACCGAGCGGCTGCTGCGTGCGCGACTGGAAGTTGCCGGCACGCACATCGCCTTCCGCAGCGACGCGCGCGAGAACCTGTGGTGGCTCATGCGCGCCGGCGACCTCGACGACGTGCGCCTGACCCAGCTCCTGTCCGAACTCGACCTGCGGCGCGAGGAGCTTCCGGCCATCGCGCGCGGCGCGCTGTCGATGCAGCACAAGGGCTCCTGGAGCACGACCGTCTCCAACGCCTGGGGCATGGTGGCGATGCGCGCGTTCGACCAGCGCTTCGGCACCGAGCCGCTGACGGGAACCACCGCCGCGGCGCTGGGCGCGCAGGCTCGCGCTCATGAGTGGAAGGAGCCGGCGCCGGCTACGCTGACGCTGCCGTGGCCGGCCGCCGCCGAAGACCTTCGCATCCAGCACCGCGGCCGCGGCACGCCGTGGCTCACCATCACGTCACGAGCGGCGCTCCCGCTGCAGTCGCCGCTCGGCGCCGGCTACTCGATCCGCAAGACGGTGACGCCGCTGGACGTGCACGAGTCGGGTGCTCTGCAGCGCGGCGATCGCCTGCGCGTGCGTCTGGAGATCGATGCGCAGACGCACATGACATGGGTGGTGATCGACGATCCGGTTCCCGCCGGCGCCTCGCACCTGGCCGCCGGTCTCGGCCGCGGCGCCGGCGTCGGTCTCCCGGCCGCCGAGGACGCGGACATCGACACGCCGACCTACACGGAGCGTTCGTTCGCCGGATACCGCGGCTACTTCGAGTACATGCCCGCCGGAACGACCACCGTCGAGTACATCATCCGTCTGAATCAGGCGGGAACCTTCCAGCTTCCGCCCACGCGCGTCGAGGCGCTCTATGCACCCGAACGCTTCGCGGCGTCGCCGAACGCTCCGATGCAGGTGCATGACTAGTGGCGCCGGACATCGCCGCTGCATGATCGGCGGCGTCGCGGTCGACGCGCAGCTGGTCATCAGCGCCGCAGCCGCCACGGTGCTGCTGGTGACCGTCACCGCCGCGACCGTTGTTCGCATCGCCCGCGACGGCTCGCCGGCGCCGACGACGTTCGAGGAGACACGAGCCCTCCACTGCCCCTCCGACCTGCGGCTGCTCGACCGGCACGGCGCGGTCCTGCACGAGCTGCGGCTGGACGAGGCGCGCCGGCGGATGCGCTGGGTGTCGCTGGCCGGGATCTCGCCGGCGCTGCAGGAGGCGGTGCTGCGCTCGGAGGACCGGCGGTTCTTCGATCATCGCGGAGTCGACGCCCGTGCGATGATCGCGGCCGTCTGGCAGCGCATCCGGCACGGCAGCCTGCGCGGCGCCAGTACCATCACGATGCAGCTGGCCGCGATGCTCGACCGCGGCCTGGCGCGCGGCGGCTCGCCGCGCACGCCGGCGGCCAAATGGCGGCAGATGCGCGCGGCCTGGGCGCTGGAGGCGCGCTGGACCAAGCGACAGATCCTCGAAGCCTACCTGAACCTGGTGACGTTTCGCGGGGAGCTGCAGGGCGCGGCCGCGGCAGCGGCGGTGCTCTTCGACAAGGCGCCGCACGGGCTCTCGCATCCCGAGGCAGCCGTGCTGGCGGCGCTCATCCGCTCGCCCAATGCGGCACGCGACGTCGTGGAGGCACGCGCGAAGCGGCTGATGGCCGCGTCTTCCGCCGCCGCCGGCGACCCTGCGCGCGCGGCTTCGTTGTCGTCACGCGCCGATCCGCTGCGTGCGGCCCTGGACGACGCGTTCGCCTCGCCCTCGGGCACCGGTCCGCGCGTCACGGACGCGGCACACGCTGCACGTAGGCTCTTCACGGCCGACGACGTCGCCGGCTGCCGTGATCGTGCTTCGACGCTGGATGCCGAGCTTCAGCGGCGTGCGGCCTCCTCGCTGCACGATCACCTGCGAGACATGCGCGAGCAGTCGGTTCGCGACGGCGCCGTGCTGGTCGTCGACAATGCCAGCGGCGACGTGCTCGCGTACGTGGCCTCGAGCGGGCGCCTGTCTTCGTCCGAGCACGTCGACGGCATCCGTGCGCTGCGCCAGCCGGGCTCGGCGCTCAAGCCTTTCCTCTATGCGCTGGCCCTCGATCGCCGCCTCGTCACCGCCGCCACGCTGCTCGAGGACGCCCCGACCGACATCGCGATCGGCAGCGGCGTCTTTCGTCCGCGCAACTACGATCATCTCTTCCGCGGCCTCGTCACGGTCCGGACCTCTCTGGCGGCGTCGCTGAACGTGCCGGCCGTGCGCACGCTGCAGCTCGTCGGCGCCGATCGCTTCGCCGACTCCCTTCGCGAGCTCGGCTTCGACGGCATCGACGGCGACGGCGACTTCTACGGCCCGTCGCTGGCGCTGGGGTCGGCCGAGGTCAGCCTGTGGGAGCTCGTCGGCGCCTATCGCACGCTGGCGCGCGGCGGCCTCGCATCGCCGCTGCGGCTGACCGCTGCCGACGCGCGCGACGGCGACCAGGAGAGCATGACACCGCCTGCGCGCCGCGTGCTCGGCGAGGAGGCCGCGTTCATCACGGCCGACATTCTCGCCGACCGCGGAAGCCGCGCCACGACGTTCGAGCTCGAGAACGCGCTGGCCACGCGCTTCTGGTCGGCGGCCAAGACCGGCACGAGCAAGGACATGCGCGACAACTGGTGCATCGGCTTCAGCGACCGCTACACGGTCGGCGTCTGGGTCGGCAACTTCACCGGCGCCCCGATGCACGACGTCAGCGGCGTCTCCGGAGCCGCACCGATCTGGAATGATGTCCTGTCGCAGCTGCATGCAGATCGGCCGAGCATCGCGCCGCCGCCGCCGACGGCGGTCATACGCATGGCGGCGCCGGGCGGTGCGCCGCCGGAGTGGTTCGTGCAGGGCACGGAGCCGCTCGTGCCCTCGCAGCTGGCTCGTCTTCCGCGCATCGTCTCGCCGGCCGACGGCAGCATCCTGACGGTCGACCTGGACACCCCGCCGCAGCGGCAGCGCGTGACGTTCGTCGCCGACGCCGCGCCGGAAGGTGCCGCTTGGAAGCTCGGGGACGCGCTCCTGAGCGCGGCAGAGCCGGCGCTATGGTCGCCGGTGCGCGGGCACCATCGCCTCGCGCTGCTGGACGGCGATCGCCGCGAGCTCGCGGCGGTGACCTTCGAGGTGCGCGGCGGGCCGCGGCCGCCGCAGGATTAGAAGCCGCGGGCGCTATTCGATCTCGGCCAGGCCCGTCAGCACGTGTTCGAGGCCGCGCGTCAGGAGCGTCATGCGGTGATAGTCGAGGCGCTCGGCGGTGTCGGAGGAACGGTGGTAGTGCGGATCGCGGAACGTAGCGGTATCGGTGATCATCAGCGCCTGCACGCCTCGCTCCCAGAACGAGCGATGATCGGACCAGTCGACTCCCGGTACGCTGGCCGGCAGCACCGCGACCTCCGACGGCAGCCGTGCGACCTCGCGGAACCGCGCCACCACCTGCTGCACGAGATCCCGCGACGGCGGGTTGCCGACGAAGCCGATGAAATTGCCGCGATCCGGATACAGCGGCGCCAGCGCCGCCGGATAGCGCTGGCTGCCCGGCTCCTCGCTGTAGTAGCCGACGGTCTCGATGGACATCATCGCGTGCAGCTGCGCGCGCGGGTCCGAGAACGTGTTTACGTACTCGGCGCTGCCCATCCCGCGGCCCATGTTGAAGTACGGCGGCTCTTCGTTCGGGAAGGCGACGAAATGAACCGGCCGCCGCGGCGTGCGCTTCGCCAGTGCGCGCGCGAGCTCGAGCATGACCGCCACGCCGGTGGCGTTGTCATTGGCACCGGGCGAGCCGGTGACGGAATCGTAGTGGGCGCCGACCACGATCGCCGCCGCCGACGCCTCGCCGGCCAGCACGGCCTCGACGTTGTGGAAGGCCTGCCCGTCGTGCTCGTAGCTGCGCAGGCGCGGCTGGTATCCCGCGGCCGCGAACTGCTCTTCGATGTAGCGACGCGCCTGCTCCAGGCTGGCGTAGCGGCGCGCGTTGCGCTCGCCGATGCGTGAGGAAAGCGCCGCAACGTGCGCGTGCAACCGGTCACGCAAAGCCGTGTCTTCCATGGTCAGCTCGGGCAGCGGCCCCTGATAGGAGGCGCCGGGCGCGGCCAGCAGCCAGCCGCACGCACAGGCCACGCCGGCGGCAACCGCTGCGACCACCGCCATCGCCCGGCGCAGCGGCGTCACATTGCCCTCTCATCGCGCGCCTTCGGCGGCGCCGGACCGTCCACGCTCACGCAACGATGACGTCCGCCGCCGCGGTCCTGTTCGATGGGTTGGTATGCGGCGGGAGTCGAGAGCGCGACTGCGCCCGCGCCGCCTGCCCTACCAGGCGTCGACGCAGCTTCGCTTCTTCCCCACGCGCGGCGCCGGCGACGGCGCTGCCGTCAGCGCTCGCAGGATCCAGCGTCGCGATTCGGCCGGATCGATGACGTCGTCGATCTCGAAGTAGGAAGCCATGCTGACGGCCTTGCCGATCTCGTACATGCGCGCGACCATGTCATCGAACATGCGGCGGCGGTCGGCGGGATCCTCGATCGCCGCCAGCTCCTTCTGAAAGCCCAGCTTGACGGCGCCCTCGAGGCCCATTCCGCCGAACTCGCCGGTGGGCCAAGCCACCGTGAAGATCGGCGCATGGAAGCTGCCGCCCGCCATCGCCTGCGCGCCCAGCCCGTAGCCCTTGCGCAGCACGATCGTGAAGAACGGCACCGAAAGGCTGGCGCCGACGACGAACATGCGTGCCGCGTGGCGCACCATCGCCTTCTTCTCGATCTCGGGGCCGACCATGATGCCGGGCGTATCGCACAGGAACAGGATCGGCACGTCGTGCGCGTCGCAGAGCTGCATGAAGCGCGCGGCCTTGTCGGCGCCGTCCGGATCGATGGCGCCGGCAAGGTGTGAGGGATTGTTCGCGATGATGCCGAGGGGGCGCCCCTCGATTCGCGCCAGCGCGGTGACCATGCCGGCGCCGAAGCCGCGCCGCAGCTCGAGCACCGAGCCCGTGTCGGCGAGCGTCTCGATGACCGAGCGCACGTCGTAGATGCGCAGTCGGTTCTCGGGAATGGCTGCGCGCAGCAGCCGCTGATCGGCGCTTTGCCAGGACGGCAGCGGCCCCTGGAAATACGACAGGTACTTCTTGGCCGCCGCCACGCCCTCGGCTTCGTCGGCCACGGCGATGTCGACGACGCCGTTGGCGCTCTGCACGCTCATCGGTCCGACCTCGTCCGGATGGAACACACCGAGACCGCCACCTTCGATCATGGCCGGGCCGCCCATTCCGATGCTCGAGTTGGCCGTGGCGATGACGACGTCGCAGCAGCCGAGCAGCGCCGCGTTGCCGGCAAAGCAGCGGCCCGAGTTGATACCGACCAGCGGGACCAGGCCGCTGAGGCGCCCGAAGAACTGGAAGGCGCGGCAGTCCAGGCCGGCAACGCCGGAAGCGTCGGTGTCGCCGGGGCGCCCTCCGCCGCCCTCGGTCAGGATCACCACGGGCAGGCGCTGCTCGTAGGCGATTTCGAACATCCTGTCCTTCTTGCGATGGTTCTGCAGGCCCTGCGTCCCCGCCAGCACCGTGTAGTCGTACGACATCACGACCGCTCGCGATCGCTCGGGTGCGAACAGGTCGCCGTTGATGCTGCCGATGCCGCAGATCATTCCGTCGCCGGGCGTGCGGCGAATCAGATCGTCGAGCTCGCGGCGGCGGCGCTGCGCCGCAATGACGAGACCGCCGAACTCGGCGAAGCTGCCGGGGTCGCACAGGTCGTCGACGTTCTCCCGCGCGGTGCGCTGGCCGGTCTTGCGGCGACGCTCGACGGCCTCGGGCCGTGCCTCGTCCAGCCCGAAGCGGTGTCGCTCGACGGCCTCGGCCAGGTCGGGCCGGATACGATCGAGGTCGCCCGAGGACGACTCGAAAGTCTGAGCCGCGGCGACATCGCCTTCCTGCAGATACAGCAGCGGCTCGCCCTCGAAGACGGTGTCGCCGACCGCGACCGCCAGTGCTCGCACGGTGCCGCCGGCCGGCGCGCCGATGACGTGCTCCATCTTCATCGCTTCCATGACCAGCAGCGGAGCGCCTGGCGCGACGCCGTCGCCTTCGCCGACGTCGATGCCGACCACGGTGCCCTGCATCGGAGCGCGCACGGTCGCGGTGCCGGGCGGCGCCTCCTGCTCTGCGCGTCTGGCGCGCTGCGCCTGCGGCGTCGGCATCGCCGCCGCCTGGCCCGGCTGTTTGCCGTGCCGCACCACCGCCAGCGGATCGATGCGATCCACTCGCGCTCCGGCGCGCCCGGCTCGAGCGACCGATGCGGTCTCCGCGCCGCCGGCCACCCAAGCCTCGCCCTGTCCGGTCGCGGACGCGCCGGCGCTCGCAGCGTCCTTGCGCTCGGCCGTCGAAGCTTCGCGGTGCTCGCATGCATCGGCGCTCGCGAAGTAGAGCTGCGGCTGCGGCGTCTGCGCGCGATCGAGGAGATTGCTCACGCGGTCTTCGACCAGACGCGTGTGCACGCGCGATGCGGCGACGTCTTCGTCGTCCAGAAGGCTGTGGAGAAAGGCGATGTTGGTGGCCACCCCTTCGATGCGGAACGCGGCCAGCGCACGCTGCGCCTTCGCGACCGCCGCCGCGTAGTCCGCCGCATGCACGACCACCTTGGCGAGCAGCGAATCGAATGCGGGCGAGGTGGTGTAGCCGCTGTAACCGAACGTATCGACGCGCACGCCCGGTCCCGCCGGCGGCTCGAACGCCGTCAGGGTCCCGCCCGTGGGGCGGATGCTCCCGTCGGCCGCCACCGTCTCCATGTTCACTCGCGCCTGCAGCGCCACGCCGCGCACCGGCGGCGACGCCACCAGCGCAAGGTCGCCGAGCGTGGCTCCCGAGGCGATGCGGAGCTGCAGCGCGACCAGATCGAGGCCGGTCACTTCCTCGGTGACGGTGTGCTCCACCTGCAGGCGCGCATTCGCCTCGATGAAGTAGAACGCCTCCTCCTCGTCGAGGAGGAACTCGAACGTACCCAGACTTCGATAGCCGGCCTCTCGCGCCATCCTGCATGCCGCCGAAGTGATGCAGTCACGCGTGGCGCCGGACAGCGTCGGGCTCGGCGCCACCTCGATGAGCTTTTGATGGCGGCGCTGCAGCGAGCACTCGCGCTCGCCGAGATGAACCACGTTGCCTGCGGCATCGGCCACGACCTGCACCTCGACGTGGCGCGCACAAGGCAGGAGCTGCTCGATGTAGAGGTCTGCGCGGCCGAATGCCGCGGCTGCCTCGGAGCGGCAGCGTTCGAAGGCCGCGTCGAGCTCCTTCGCTTGCAGCACCACGCGCATGCCGCGCCCGCCGCCGCCGGCCGCCGCCTTGAGCACCACCGCAGCGCCGGAAGGCAGCGCGGCGAAGAACGCATGCGCCTGCTCGAGCGTCGTCGGCTCGTCGGTGCCGCGCAGCACGGGCACGTCGCAGCGGCGCGCCAGCTGGCGCGCGCGCGTCTTGTCGCCGCACAGCTCGAGGGCATCGGCGCCGGGGCCGACGAAGGTGACGCCGGCATGCGCGCAGGCGCGGGCCAGGTCGGCGTTCTCGCTGAGGAAACCATAGCCGGGGTGGAGCGCGTCGCAGCCGGTGCGGCGCGCGGCCTCCAGGATCTCGGCGATGTCGAGGTAGGCACGCGGCCCGCTGCCGCTGAGCGCATGGGCATGATCGGCGCGCCGCACGTGCAGCGAGCGCGCGTCGTCCTGCGAATGGACGGCCACGGTCTCGATGCCGAGGTCGGCGGCAGAAGCCGCGATGCGAATGGCGATCTCGCCGCGGTTGGCGATGAGGAGTCGTTTCATGGCCGTCGGCGTGATGGCCGCGGGTGCCGGTTGCGACGCGACCGAGTCGTGCGGTGCGGGAGGCCGCTCATACCTACCAGCCCGGCCGCCAGAACCCGACGTCTTCGTAGGCGACATCGTCGAGAGCCGGCGAGGTGCGCGAGGTGGCGCCGCTGCCGATGCCGCCGAGCCCCGCCAGCTCGATCGCCACGCGCACCTGGAACTCGTCGGGATTGACCCGCTCGATGATGCCGACGCCGATCGACCAGCAGTCGCACGAGGACGTGAACGTGATGCCGCCGGCCTTCTCGACGAAGCGCGTACTGATGAAGTCGTACCGGCCCTTCAGACCGATCGCGATGTTGCGCGTCAGGCCGAGGCGCGCGAGCAGCTCGCCGGATTCCAGGATGTCGGCTCCTTCGGGCGCCGTCGGCGCGGGATCGCTCGGGAGCTGGTCCTCGCGGACATAGCGATACGCTGCAGCCACGCGGGTGGACGGGCCGCGCAGAACGACGTTGGGGCCGCTCTCCCACGCCACCGACGCGTAGGCGCCTCGGACTTCGTTGGAGCCGAAGTTGTAGGACGTCAACGTGCGAAGGGCGAAGCCGGGCAGCGGCTGAACGAACGCGGCGAGATCGACGTCGGAGAAGTGATCGTCGACGACTTCACGGGTGATGTTGTAGGCCTGGAGAAGCGAGATGCGCGCGAGCTCGAAGGGATTCTGGTCGTGGTTGCGGCCGCGCAGGAAGAAGCGCGAGTCCACGCCATAGGTGACGACATCACGCCCGTCGATCGAATCGAGGCGGTCGAACAGCGGCAGGTCGCCGAACTCGTCGGTGGAGTTGAGGTAGCGGACGCCGGCGAACGGCTCGATCGAATTGTAGAGGTCCTTCCAGCGCTCGCTGTCGAGCGCGTAGGGCCGCGCCAGCTTGGTGCGCACATCCAAGCCGCCTTCGATCAGGCCGCGCGCGGGGAACTCGTCGAAACGGGCGATCGGAATGCCGTTGGGATCGAGCTCGTCCTGCTCGTCGAGGTGGTAGGCGCTGGCCCGTCCGTTCAACCACGCCCTGGACAGGACCACGTCCCGGGTCAGAAGCGGAAGTCCCACGGAGGTGGCGACGTCGAGGCGCTGCCCGTCGGTGCTGCGCTCGCGCAGGAACGTGGCGACGCTCGAGTCGATGCCGAAGATCACCGGGCCGACGCTGCCGTCGTGCTGCAGCCAGGCGGTGGCGGGCTTGTGGAGCGTCAGGTCGTTGGATTCGAACCCTGGCGCATGCAACCCCGCCTCATCCCGCCATGGCGACTCGGTCCCGAGCGCCTGATAGCCGACGGACTGAAGGCCTCCGCTGGTAAATCCATTCCACGCATCCACGCCGATACGAGAAGTCGTATAGCGCCGTGACTTGCGCAGCTCGCTGTTGTGGCCGTTGCCGCCGAACGTGTCGATCTCACGAAGAACCAGATCGTCGCTGACCGCCTGGATGTCGGCGTACGCGGTCCACTGGCGTCCGAGCTCTCGGTGGAGCAGATCGATGGACCAGCGGTTGTCGGGAATGTGCGAGGAGAAGAAACGCGGGGAATCGATTTCGGTGCTGTCGACGCACACGCCTTCATCGAATGGCCGCGCGTTGATGCAGTCGGCGTCGCTCTGACAGGACTTGCCGGGCGCGCGAGAGCAGAACTTCCCTCCCCCGCGCAACTCCTCGTTGTAATAGGCCACCTGCACCGAGCCGAAGCGGCGGCGCGAGGGGCGGTAGCGGTATTCGGCGTCCAGGCCCACGCGCGCCTCGGTCTCCAGGACGCCGGTGAACGTAAGGTCCTGCGATTTGTCGATGGCCCAGAAGTACGGTTCGGCCAGCACGAAGCCGCGGCGGCTGCTGTGTGCGATCTCGGGCGCAAGAAAGCCGCTCTGGCGCGTCTCCTTGGTGGGAAGGACGAGATACGGCACGTACAGGACCGGCGTTCCCTTGATCTCGAAGCGGCCGCTGCGCAGGCGCGCGTAGTCGTCGAGCTGCACGTCCAGGCTGCCGGCGCGAAGCTGCCAGTCGGGCTCGCTGTTCTCATCGAATCCGCAGGTGGTGAAATAGCCGTCCTGGAGGCGGAAGCGCCGTCCCTCGAGCTTCTCGGCGCGGGCGCCGCCGAAGCGGCCCGACTCGCCGCGGATGCGCACGTCCACGTTCTCGAGCGTGCCCGTCTCCTGGTCCACGTCGAGCGCAACGCTGTCGGCCGTGGCGCGTACTTCACTGGAATCGTACTGGACGGCACCTGTGGCCGAGACCTTTCTCTCGTCCTGATCGACCGCAATCGTGCCGGCTTGGAGGCGGCTCGACTCCCACTGCACCTGCACATTGCCTTCGGCGCGGACCTTGTCGCCTTCCTCCTGTACCTCGAGACGATCGGCCTCGACGATGACGGGGCTCTTGCCGGTTGCAGCGGCGGCTTCGGCGGCCTCGGGCGCGACGATCTCGGGCGGCGGCGGCTCATCGAAGGCCTGCGCGCATGGCTCGGTTCGACGGCGCCGCCGCTCGCGCTCGTCGCCGTCGTGCGAAGGCGCCTGCTCGCGCTCATCACGTTCCACGGACGGCGACGTAGTCGACGCAGGCATTTCGGACGTGCCCGGGGCCGGCTGCTGAACCTGCGCGCCGACGATGCCGGCCGCGAGCAGGAGCGCGATCGACGTCGAGAGAGCGCAACGGATCAGGCGCCGCCTTCGCAAAGGCGCAGGAGCACCTTCGTTGGCGTCAGTCGGACAGGTCCTGCTCGAGGAGGGAGCCACCGGCGCTTCTGTATAGGTGCCCTAGGAGAAAGATGGAACCGGCGATGACCACCGAGCCGTGGCCTGCGGACAGCTGTCGCGCCAGCGCCAGGCCTTCCTCCGGCGAGGCAGCGACGCGTGCCTGCGGCCAGGCCTCGAGAAACCGCCGCGGCGCCTCGGCGCGCGCCATCGAGAGCGGCACGAACACGGCGTCGTCGAAGCACGGCCGCAGCGCCGCCAGCATCGCGCGCCAGTCCTTGTCCGCCATGGCCGCAAAGACGAGCGTGCGCGGGCGCGCGATCCGTGTTTCCTCGAGCGCCGCCGCCAGGGCCGACGCAGACTCCGGATTGTGCGCGGCATCCAGCACCACCACCGGCGCGCCCTCGATGAGCTCGAGGCGGCCCGGCCAGCGCGCCTCGACGATCGCGCGATCGCGCTGCGACGGCTCGACCGGAAAGCGCTCGCCGAGCTGCTCGACCACCGTTGCCGCCACCGCGGCATTGCGCCGCTGATGCGTGCCCGGCAGGCGTGCCGTTCCGTCGAGCTGCGCCTGCACCATCGGAGCGAAATCGCCGAAGTCGCGGCCGTAGGCGAGCCAGCGCGCGGACGTTTCCTCCACGCGTGCGGCCACGACCTTCTCGGCCTCGCACGGCAGCGCGCCGGTGACCAGCACGGAGCCCGGCTTCACTATCCCGGCCTTCTCGAACGCGATGCTGGCGATGGTGTCGCCGAGGTACTCGGCGTGGTCGATGTCCACCGAGGTGATGGCGCAGACCTGCCCGTAGGCGACGTTGGTCGCGTCGAGCCGGCCGCCGAGACCTGCCTCGATGACGGCGACGGCCACACCGCGCTCGCGCATCGCGTGCAATGCGGCCAGCGTCACGATCTCGAAAAACGTCAGCTCCTGGCGCGCGGCTTCCATGGCAGTGCGAACGGCGGAGATCGACGCCACCACCTCGCGGCGCGACGCCGGAACGCCGGCCATGCGGATGCGCTCGCGGAACGAAACCAGGTGCGGCGACGTGTACAGGCCCGTGCGATGACCGCCGGCGCGCAGCGCCGCCTCGATCATCGCCGCGGTCGAGCCCTTGCCGTTGGTCCCGGCGATGTGCACGCACGTGAACGCGCGCTCGGGATGGCCGAGGCGATCGAGCACCGGATCGAGGCGAGCAAGGCGGAAGTCCATCCCGCGCTTGGCCTCGAGATGATAGAGCCAGTCGAGCGTCTCTTCGTAGGTTGCCGTCACTGGCTGTCGCCGTTTGCGATGCCGCTGCTGGCGGGGGAGCTGCCGGCTCAGGCGCTGCGGCGCACGCCGTCGATGCCGGCCCGCAGCGAGCCGACGAACTCTCGCGCCGCTGCCGGCCCCTCCCTGCCGCCCTCGTACACCCGGCGTACCAGCGCGGAGCCGACGATGACGAGGTCGGCGTACGCCGCGACCGACGCCGCCTGCTCGGGCGTAGAGATTCCGAAGCCGACGCCGACGGGAAGACTGGTGATGGCACGCGCCTGACGCACCAGGTCCTGGACGCCGTCGGAAGGCACCGATGCGCGCGCGCCGGTGACGCCGAGGACCGAGACCATGTAGACGAACCCGCTGGCGTACTGCGCGACCGCGCGCATGCGCTCCTCGGTGCTGGTCGGTGCGAGCAGGAAGATGCGGTCGAGGCCGTGCCTGCGACACGCGGTCGCCAGCGGCCCGGCCTCCTCGGGCGGAAGATCGGTGCACAGGATGCCGTCGGCGCCGGCGGCCACGGCGTCGCGTGCGATGGCTTCGTCGCCGTAGCGGAAGAACGGATTGCAGTATCCGAACAGGACCAGCGGGACGTCGGTGCGCTGGCGCAGCCACGTGACCATTTCCAGAATCCGCGGAAGGGAAGAACCGGCGGCGAGCGCGCGCTGGCTCGATTCCTGGATCACGGGCCCGTCGGCGATGGGATCGGAGAACGGCACGCCCAGCTCGAGGATGTCTGCGCCGGCTTCGGCCACCGCCATGATGGCGTCGCGGCTGGTCTGCAGATCGGGATCGCCGACGGTAAGGAACGGCACCAGAGCGGCGCGTCCTTCCTGGCGAAGGCGCGACAGCGTATCGGCAATGCGGCTCGGCACGAGCGGCGTCTTAGCGGGATCTGCCGGCGAACGACAATCACCGCCGCCTTGCCGGCACGTGCCGAGCCTGTTCGCGATCGTTACGGCGTACAGCCACCGCTGCCGTTGCACACCGAGGTGCCGACACACTCGGCGTCCGGATCGGCGCCCATCGGAATGAACGAGCACTGGCCGTCGAAGCCGCCGGTCTTGGCTGCCGAGCAGGCCTGGCAGGTGGAGGCGCAGGCGCTGTTGCAGCAGACGCCGTCGACGCACTGGAAGCTGGAGCACTGCGAGTTGCTGCTGCACGCCGTGCCGTCCGGGAGCAGGCAGACATTGCCTTCGTCCACAAAGCCGTCGCAATCGTTGTCCAGGGAGTCGCAGATCTCGGCGGACGGTCCCTGGTTCTGGATGCACTGCAGCGAGCCGGCGCAGGTCGTGGTGCCGGCCGAGCAGACGCCCGGCATGCCCGTCGAGCAGGCGGCGCCGCCGCCCGGATTGCCTTCATCTGCCTGGCCGTTGCAGTTGTCGTCCTGGTTGTTGCAGGACTCGGTGGCGGCCGGATTGATCGCCGGGTCCCCGTCGTCGCAGTCGACGTTGGAGCAGTACGAGTCCATGTCGGCGTCGACGCATGGCTGCGTCGTGCTGGTCGTGGAGACGAGGGGCGACGCCACCGGCGCGCAGAGCAGGCCCGTCGCCTTCACCTGGACGCTGTGCACGCCGAACTGATCGGTGAGGGTCGCCGCAGGCTGGAACTTCGGGCAGCGCGTCTTGTAGCAGAGGAACTTCTGCAGCGGCACGCCATCGGGAGCTCCCGGGGGAGCCGGGTTGACGTTGTCCTTGGACACGTCCACGCACAGCAGTTTTGCCGGCACCGTGATGGAGCAGCCGGGAGTGAGGCTGTCGAAGGCGGGGTCGTTGGAGTCGAGGTCGGCCGTGTAGATCGCCTTGGCCGACGAGTCCTTGATCTTGAAGCACTGCAGGTGGTCGAACGGCGCGGCATCGGCGGTCGCGGCAAGCACGAACATGGCAATGGCGGGCGACAGCGTGGGCAGCAGACGAAGCATGAGAGTCCTCCTCCGGGAAGATGCGACGGAAGCGCTCAGCACGGTATAGCGCAGCGCGACGCTGTACCAGAATTCAGCAGCAGGTTTGTTTCGCCAGCCGTCGACGAGAGCTGCCGCGAGGGAGAGGAGCCGCTCGGCCGCCGCTTGCAACGCCAGCGCACGAACGCCTCTGCGGCGGTGGGTGCGGCCGCCCCGTCCGCGGGTCCTGCTCCGCCGGCGTGAGGGGCGCCGCTCAGGCTGCCGACAAGCGCGGGATCGGCTGATCGGGCTGCGTCGTAGCCGGACCGTCGCCGACGGTGAAGAAGAAGCTCGAGCCCTTTCCGACCGCCGCCAGCGCCCAGATCCGCCCGCCGTGCCGGCGCACGATCCGTTCGACCGTGGCGAGCCCGATGCCGCTGCCCTCGAACTCGTCGGCTCGATGGAAACGCTCGAAGGGACGGAACAGCTTGGCGGCCTGCGAGGAGTCGAAGCCGACGCCGTTGTCGCGAACGAAGAACGCGCCGCTTTCGCAGCCAACCTCGATGCAGGCGTGCGCGGAATTGCGCGTGAACTTCCAGGCATTGGCCAGAAGGTTCTGCAGCAGGATGCGAATCATGCCCGGGTCGCCCCGCAGTGCCATGCCGGGCTGGATGCGGATCTCGACGGCGCGACCGGGATCGCCGTGGGAAAGATCATCGATGACGGTGCGCGCCAGCGAGCTGAGATCGATGTGCTGATCGTGGCGCGGCGCGCGCGTCAGGCGGGCGAGGGACAGCAGATCGTCGATCATCGAGGCCATGCGAACCGAGGACGCACGGATGCGCTCGAGGCGCTCGAGGTTGGTTGCGTCCAGCTGATCGCGCGCCTCTTCCAGAACGAGCTCGCTGTAGCCGGCCATCGCGCGCAGCGGCGAGCGAAGGTCGTGCGACACCGAGTAGCTGAATGTCTCCAACTCCGCCACGGCCCGCTGCAGAGCGGCGGTGCGGTCCTCGACGCGCTGCTCGAGGTCCGCATTGAGCTTGCGGATCTCCTGCTCGGCCCTGCGGATCTCGGTGATGTCGAGCGTAGCTCCCGTCATACGCACGATGCGACCGCTGTCGTCGGTGTCCGTGCGGGCCACGGCTCGCACGATCTGCTCGCGGCCCTCGAGATCCACCTGACGGTATTCCTCCGTGATCTCGCGCTTGCCGCCGGCGGCGATCAGACCGGCCAGCGTCGTTGCCACGCGCTCGCGATCGTCGGGGTGCACGAACTTCATCGATTCATCCAGGGAGAAGCTCGGAACGCCGCCGGCGCCCGGCACCGGATTGTCGCTCAGCCACAGCTTGCCGGTGGTGACGTCGAGGTCCCAGGTGACGACGCCAGCCACGCGCTGTGCCTCTTCGAGACGTGCACGGCTCGTGTGAAGCTCCATCTCGGTGCGGCGGCGCTCGGTGATGTCATGCAGGACGGTCAGCATCAGGGGCTTGCTGCGCTCGTCGAGCGTGTAGCCGACGACTTCGACGAGACAGGTCGTGCCGTCGGGGCGATGGATCGTATACTCGACGGTGCCAGGGTCTTCGCCGCGTTCCATCTTGGCGAGATTTGCGGCGGCGCGCGCCATGCCGTCCTCGTCGAGAATCTTCAGCTCGAAGAGATGACGACCTTCGGCCGACTCGGCAGTGACGCCTGCGATCTGGCAGGCCGCCTTGTTCATACGCACGAGCGTGCCGTCGAGGCCGACGATGATGTAGCCATTGGGCGCGAATTCGAAGACCCGGCGCCACAGCTCTTCGGCCTCGCGACGCGCCCGCCGATCCTGCTCGGCCGCTTTACGTTCGCGGCGGGCGCGAGCCCAGAGCTGCCGCATCGTCACGACGCCGCCCAGCGACAGCATCGCGACCAGCAGGCCGAAGAATTCACCCAGAACATATCCCCAGCCCGCAGCCACATCGGGCGGCTCCGCGTACAGCGTCACGAGCTTTCGCACCGACATCAGTGCGAGGGACGCAGCCACCAGCCGCCAGGCGAGACCGGCACGGCCGCTGCCAGGGGCGCGCCAAGCCAGCACCGTCGCCGCAACGAGGAAGAACAGGGAAAGGAAACTAAAGAACCAAGCCACGCCGCCCCCCGGAAAACCGGCGAGCCTTACCACGGCGGCCGCACCGCATGGAAGGGGCGAAATAGCGAAAGTTGCGCGGCGGCGCTCGATTTCAAGCGATGCCGTGGCAGCGCCGGAGCATGACCGGCGGCGGCTGCAGGATGCCTACATCTTGACCCCGAGATACTCGGCCACCGCCGGCTGCAGGATGCCTACAGCTTGACCCCGAGATACTCGGCCACCGCCGGCATGTCCTTGTCGCCGCGGCCGGACAGATTGACCACGATGATCTTGTCGCGACCCATGGTCGGGGCCACCGAGACGGCATAGGCCACCGCGTGCGCGCTTTCGAGCGCACACAGGATGCCTTCGGTACGGGCGAGGAGCTGGAGCGCCTCGATGCATTCCTGGTCGGTGACGGCGGCATAGCGCGCACGGCCGATCTCGTGGAGCCAGGCGTGCTCGGGGCCAACGCCTGGGTAGTCGAGGCCGGGCGCGATCGAATGAGCCTCCTTGATCTGGCCGAGCTCGTCCTGGAGCAGATAGGTTTTCTTGCCGTGCAGAACGCCGATCTGGCCGCGGGTGATGGACGCGGAATGGGCGCCGGCATCCAGGCCCCGCCCTGCTGCCTCCACGCCGACCATCTCGACGCCGTCGTCGCCGATGAACGGATAAAACAGGCCCATCGCGTTGCTGCCGCCGCCGACGCAGGCGACCAGCAGGTCTGGAAGGCGCCCTTCGGCGGCGACGATCTGGACGCGCGCCTCGGCGCCGATGATGGACTGGAAGTCCCGCACCATCTGCGGATACGGGTGCGGGCCCATGGTCGAGCCGATCAGATAATAGGTGTCGCGGACGTTGGTGACCCAGTCCCGCATCGCCTCGTTGATCGAATCCTTGAGCGTTTTGCTGCCGCTCTCGACGGGCCGCACCGTGGCGCCGAGCAGCCGCATCCGAAAGACGTTGAGCGCCTGGCGGCGTACATCCTCGGCGCCCATGAAGACTTCGCATTTGATGCCCAGCAAAGCACAGACGGTGGCCGTGGCCACGCCGTGCTGCCCCGCTCCGGTTTCGGCGATGATGCGCGTCTTGCCCATGCGCTTGGCGAGCAGGCCTTGCCCCAGGCCGTTGTTGATCTTGTGCGCGCCGGTGTGGCAGAGGTCCTCGCGCTTGAGATAGATGCGCGCGCCGCCGAGCTGATTGGTGAGGCGGCCGGCGAAATACAGCATGGTCGGCCGACCGGTATATTTCGTGTTGAGCTCGACCAGCTCCTGCGCGAACCCGGGATCGGACCTCCACTTCTCATACGCTTCCTGAAGCTCGAGCAGCGCCGGCATCAGCGTCTCGGGCACGAAGCGCCCTCCGAACTGGCCGAAGCGACCGTTCTCGTCGGGAAAGGCGGGCGTCGATAGGACTTCGGTGGTCTGGGTCATCGGATCCATCTCGCTTTGGGCGTCGCGTCGCGGCCGCGCCGGCTGGTCGTCCCCGTCGGCTACGAGCCTGGTTTTGCAGCGGCACCATCGCCTGCGGCTTCACCCGCCGCGGTCGATGCCGCCTGGTGCGGACGCGCGCTCTGGACGAACTCGTCGACGAGGCGCGCATCCTTGATGCCGGGCGCCGTCTCGACGCCGCCGGCCGTGTCGACGCCGAAGGGCGCCAGGCGCGCGACGATACCAGCCACGTTGGCCGGAGTCAGACCGCCGGCGATCACCGCCTTCGACAAATCGAGGCCTTCGAGGAGGGCCGGATCGATGAGACGCCCGCTGCCGCCGCCGGCGGCGTTGTCGATGAGGACGCGGTGATCCTGCGCGCACTCGAGCGCTTCGCGAAGCACGTCGCGTGAGGACGCGCCGACGGCTCGAAGGACAGGGAGCGACCAGCCTTGGGCGTCTTCGACGGGTTCTTCGCCGTGCAGCTGAACGCCGGTGAGGCCGACCTTGGACACGATGCGCTCGATCTCCTGCCTGGTGGTGCGTCCGAAGACGCCGTAGACGCGCGAGCGCCTGGGCAGAGCAGCCACGATGGCTCTTGCCTGTTCGGGGTCGCAGCAGCGCTTGCTCCACGAGCAGAAGTTGATGCCGATGGCATCGGCACCGGCATCGAAGGCGGCACGGGCATCTTCCAGGCGCGTGATGCCGCAGATCTTGACCCACGTACGCATGCTGCGCGTTTGTAGCGTGGGCAGCGGGAGCGCGAAACATGCCCCGGCGTTAGCAGCCATCATGCCTCATTTCTGTAGATACACATCGCCGCGCAGCCGCATGAGCGGCGGCTTGCCGGGCCGGCAGCCGAGTTCCCACAGCAGGTTGTCGGGCGCGCAGCCGGTCAGGCGGATGCGGCCGCGGTGGATGAAGTCGCGGTGGTGCTCTTCGCACACCGCCGTCAGGTTCCAGAGAGCGTCGGGGCCGCCGAGAGAG